>DFDG01000105.1:6145-6386 GCA_002367815.1 Opitutaceae bacterium UBA3033
CATCGGGTGAACACGATCCAGAGCGTCCGCAATCCGGGAGGCGTTGATTGGTTTGGAATCCGGGTGAATCTGTGGTTTAAGTAAAACCGAAGATTTCGGAGCTCATCTTCCCGCTTTGCCCTCCGATCTCCCATACCCCCATGGCTGCTTCCCATTTCGATCTCGTTATCATCGGCGCCGGTTCCGGCGGATTCGGTGCGGCGCTGGCCTCGGCCCGACTGGCAGTAAATGTTTTGCTGAT
>DFDG01000197.1:0-400 GCA_002367815.1 Opitutaceae bacterium UBA3033
CTCGACACGGCTTTCTTTCCTGTCTCGCGCGCAACGGTGCTTCGTATGACTGGTGCCGGGGGTAGCAGTTTCGGCTCAACGTCAAACAATCCTTTCTCATCGGCGGGAGCAGCAAACGACCAGAGCACCAGTGGCAATGAAGCACCGGGTATGCAGGCATTTTTGCAGCAGGCGGGGGTGAATTTCGAAACGACACCCGGCAGCAGTTTGGCTTACGATGGCTCCTCTATTATTGTCACGCAGACTGCGCGTAATTTGGAACGCATTCGCAATATCTTGAACCGCTACAACGATATTCGTCAGGTGGAGATAGAGGCAAAATTTATGGAAGTGCAGGAAGGCGCTTTGGAGGAGCTGGGGGTAAGTTGGAACGTCGCCACCAAGGCATCGCAACGCAATG
>DFDG01000197.1:668-13147 GCA_002367815.1 Opitutaceae bacterium UBA3033
ACCTGCCAGTTTGTCTTTGGATGGAACCGCTACCTCCGCTCTCAATACGGCCATCAATAATTCTCCGCCACAGATTCCCGGCACGGCCTATTTGGGAGTTGGTGCAAATGCTCTGGCCAACATTACGGGAGTGATTGGCGAGTTTGATGTTAATGCAGTCGTACGGGCACTGTCGCAAAAGCAGGGCACGGATTTGCTCAGCGCACCCAAAGTTACGGTTCTTTCGGGAAATCCTGCCACCATCACCGTGGCACAAGAATTACGTTACCCGCAAAGTTTTGGCCACACCCAGAGCCAGGTTGGCACTGGTAGTGCGAGTGGGGGTGGTTCTGCCGGTGTCGCCATTACGGCTGGGACGCCCCAGGAATTCACCACCCGAAATGTCGGAGTGGAACTGAAGGTTACTCCCACGGTTGAAGAAGATGACTATAGTATCAGCTTGGATCTAAATCCACGCGTTACTGAATTCGATGGTTTTGTGGAATATGGTGGACCGAGTGTGGCAATTTCCGGAAACACGACGGTCAACGTGCCATCGGGGTTTTATCAGCCTATTTTCTCGGTGCGCGATATTTCAACAAAGGTCACAATTTGGGACGGAGCCACGCTCATTATGGGTTGGTTAACCCGGGAGGAAGTCAAAAAGGTGAATGATAGAATACCCGTCTTGGGTGATATTCCGCTGCTCGGTAAATTGTTTCGATCCAAGGGTGAAAGCGCGCAGAAACGAAATCTCCTGATATTTGTAACTGCGAATCTGTTGAGTCCCGGCGGTTCACCCAAGAAACAGTCCCTGCGTAATGTTGCCCCAAATTCGATGTTTCAGAATCCGGTGATTGTGACTCCCCGAGGCGCCGAATCTCGCTGAAGGTCGAGTATTCACTGATTTCTCGATTTGGAGTTTACGATCGGGTTTCCGCCAGCTTGGCTGGTGGTCATGGCAAAATGGATGCTCGTAGACGGTTTCAATTTGGCTTTTCGCGCTTTTTACGGCATGCCCGAATTGACGCGCACTGATGGTTTTCCCACGGGAGCGTTGCATGGTTGGGTGAAATCTCTATGGCGACTCAGCGATGATGAAAAACCGGTGGCAACATTGGTGTTTTTTGATCTGGGTGGTTCACAAGATCGCCTCGCCATCCATCCGGAATACAAGGCCCAGCGTCAGGAAACACCCGAGGCGCTGGTTCAACAGATACCTTTTATCAAATCCCTCACCCGGGCGATGGGTCTGGTCGGAGTCGAAATCGATGGAGTGGAGTCGGACGATCTACTGGCTTCACAAGCGCTGGCTCTCGCCAGGGAAGGACACGATGTTGTGGTGGTAAGCGCCGACAAGGATTTTGCCCAAATAGTTAATGAGCGGATCAAGATTTTACTGCCTCCGCCCACGGCCAATCCCAAACTGGGTTGGCGACTGCTCGATAGCGATGGCGTGCAAATGAAATTTGGCGTGGGCCCCCATCAAATCGCCGATTATCTGGCGTTGGTTGGTGATTCAGCTGACAATATTCCCGGTCTAGCCGGAGTGGGGCCCAAGACAGCGGCTAAATGGCTGACGGAATTTGGCAGTCTTGAAGGAGTTATTGCCCATGCATCCGCGCTAAAACCGGATCGATTCCAGGAGAATGTTAGGGTCGAGGCTGATCGTTTGCGGCTCAATCGGCAGTTGACCACCCTCAATCTCGGGTTGCCAACGGTGGCGGCCAAGCAAACGGCGCCTCAGGTGGGTGAACTGCTGCGCTTACTGGAGGAGTTGGAGATGAAATCAACCCTCGGGGAAGCGCGTAAACGTTACACACAGCCGGAACTGTTTTAGAGTCCCTCTTTGGAGACACCCTTGGGATCGAAGATATAACCGATTCCATGCACTGTTCGAAAGGCATCCAAATTCAGCCCATGCTTTTTGTAGAGGTCGCGGACTTTGACCACATATTGATCAAGTGAACGGCTACGAACATCGGCATGAACCCCCCAAACGGAATGGATCATCACTTTACGGGTGATGACTGTGCCCTGGTTGGCATTGAGATGGGCAAGGATGCCTAATTCTTTGCGACCGATTTTTTCGGTGACGTCGCAGGGAAAGGTGACTTCAAGGCGCTCGGGATTGATGCGCGCGCCGCAAAACTCAAAAGGTTCGTCACTGATGCGAACATTTTTGGTGACGTTCATGTCGTGACTGATTTCGGCGCGGCGGAGCACGGCACGGATTCGGGCAATAAGTTCGGGGTAACTGAATGGCTTGGTGGCGTAATCATCACCTCCCATATCCAAAGCCCGCACCTTGCTGGCCTCTTCATCATTGCCGGTTAGAAAAATGGTCGGGATCGCGATATCCTTCTCCACCAGCTCGTCAAGTAGCGCAAAACCGGATTGGTCCGGCAGACCGATGTCGAGCAACAGTAAATTGGCAAAATTACCCTGTAAAAACTTGATGGCGTGGGCCGCCCGGTGGCAAATCTGAGTTTGCATGCCTGCTTCGCCAAGATGCAGTGCAATCAGGTTGGCAAGTTCTACCTCATCTTCTACCACGAGGATGAGTGGTTTGGCTTCGGCTCGCATATGCGGGGTGGTGGTGGACAACGTCATAGGACAAGAGTTAACCCCTGAATTGTCAAAACCTACTTCGCCAATGGTTGAGGCCTCTATCCTCGAATTTTCTTGAAGCCAACACGGGTGGGGTGTGCTTTGAGCGCGTGTCTGACTGCAAGCCTATCCTGATGCTCGGACTGCCCAAGGGCAGCCTCGAGGAAGCCACGAAGAACCTGTTCCAAAAAGCAGGTTGGCGTATCACCACGAACTCACGTTCCTACAAACCGTCCATCGATGATCCTGAACTTGATGGCCGGTTTGTAAGGGCGCAGGAAGTAAGCCGCTATGTTGAGCATGGTTTCTTTGATTGTGGATTGACCGGACATGATTGGATTCAGGAAAACGAGTCCGACGTGGTGGAAGTTTGCGATCTGATTTACAGCCGTGCGTCCTCCAAAAAATCACGCTGGGTGCTCTGCGTGGCGGAAACATCGGATATCACGAAACCAGAACACCTGGCCGGTAAACGTGTAGCGACCGAAATGGTTGGCCTAGTGAAACGCTATTTTGAAAAGAAGGGGATTGCAGCAGAGGTCGAATTTTCTTGGGGTGCCACTGAGGTGAAGGTTCCGGATTTGGTGGATGCGATCGTCGATATCACAGAAACCGGAAACTCAATCCGTGCCAACAAGCTCCGCATTATCGATACTCTCTTGGAAACCAATACCAAGCTGGTGGCCAACAAATCCAGTTGGGCTGATCCAATCAAACGGAAGAAAATCGAAACCATCGCGTTGTTGTTACAGGCTGCTCTCGAGGCAGAATCAAAGGTCGGCCTAAAACTCAACGTGCGTAAAGATGCGGTGGACAGCATCACGAAAGCGATTCCTTCACTGCGTAATCCCACGATTTCACCCTTAAGTGATTCAGCGTGGGTCGCACTGGAAACGATTATTGATGAAAGTGTGGTGCGGGAAATTATCCCGCTGCTAAAATCTCTGGGTGCTGAAGGTATTGTCGAATATCCCCTCAACAAAGTCGTATACTAATCATTTTCCATGAAGGTAAAACTGGGTCTTTTGCAGCATGCGTGCAGTATCTCGCCCGCAGATAACTTGAAGAAGACTTTGGCCTTGGTGGAAAAAGCGGCAAAAAAGGGTGCCCAAATTATCTGTACTCAGGAACTCTTTCGCTCGCAATACTTCTGTCAGGACGAAAATCACTCGAACTTCAAGTTGGCGGAGTCAATCCCGGGTCCAAGTTCGAAGGCCTTCCAGCAGCTCGCGAAAAAGTATGGGGTCGTAATTGTGGCGTCACTTTTCGAAAAACGGGCGGCGGGGCTTTATCATAACACCGCAGTAATCATCGATGCGGATGGCATGTTGCTCGGTATCTATCGTAAAATGCATATCCCGGATGACCCGCTTTATTATGAGAAATTCTATTTCACTCCCGGGGATACTGGCTTCAAGGCATGGCAAACCAAGTTCGGCAAAATCGGTGTGCTGATCTGTTGGGATCAATGGTATCCGGAAGGCGCACGTCTGACTGCGATGCAAGGAGCGGAGATATTATTTTATCCGACCGCCATTGGTTGGCATCCAACGGAGAAAGCTGAACATGGAGTTGACCAGCATGGCGCATGGGAAACCATCCAGCGAAGTCATGCTGTGGCCAATGGTTGTTATGTCGCGGCAGTGAATCGGATAGGTCACGAAATGCCGGTTGGTGGAGACGGAATCGAATTTTGGGGACAAAGTTTCGTGGCTGGGACTAGCGGTCAAATTATCGCCAAGGCCAGTCAAACTGAGGAGGAGGTGATGATAGTGCCGATAGAACTCGATACCGTTGATGTGACTCGCACGCATTGGCCATTCTTACGCGACAGGCGAATTGATGCCTACGGTGATCTAACCAAGCGCTTCCTGGATTAATATGCCTGCCGTTAAGGATGAACCTCCATCGGCGCTAGGCTTCAGGATGCCGGCCGAATGGGAACCACAAGCTGCGGTCTGGTTGTCCTGGCCGCACAACCTTAAAACTTGGCCGGGACAATTTCGACCGGTGCCCCATGCTTTTGCCGAGATCGTTAAACAGATCACTCGATTTGAGGAAGTTAGAATTAATTGCGCGGTGCGACTACAGGTGCGGGCCAAGCGGCTTTGCACCGCCGCAGGCGCAGACATGTCACGGGTCACATTTTATAATCACCCGACCAATGATGCGTGGTGTCGTGATCATGGACCGATTTTTGTTAAGCATAACAAGACAGGTGAGGTCGCTCTCACGGATTGGCGTTTCAATGCCTGGGGAGGAAAATATCCGCCTTTCAATTTGGATAACAATATTCCTGCGAGTATCGCACGGAAACTGAAGTTGCGTCGTTTCCAGCATGACATGGTGCTCGAAGGTGGTTCAATTGACGTCAATGGCCGTGGTCTGCTCCTGACGAGCGAACAGTGCCTATTGAACAAGAACCGTAACCCCCATCTTTCAAGGGCTCAAATTGAGCGAAACTTGAAAGATAACCTAGGAGTCAAATCCATCCTTTGGTTGGGTGAAGGGATCGTGGGAGATGATACCGACGGCCACATCGACGACATCACCCGGTTTTTTAAAGCAGATGGATTTATTACCTGCGTGGAGTCAGATGGTCGCGACGCGAATCACAAATTATTGGCAGAGAATCTGAGTCGTTTACAAGGGTTCCGCACGCCGAACGGTCGCAAGTTTGACATCGTTACTTTACCGATGCCGAAATCGGTAGCTTTTCAGGGTCAACGCGTGCCGGCTAGTTACGCGAATTTTCTTATTATCAACGGGGCCGTGCTTGTGCCTCAATTTCGACAACCCAAGCGAGATGCAGCTGCGCGGAAAATCATTGGTGGCTGCTTTCCCGGACGGGAAGTCGTGGGTATCGATTGCTACCATTTAATTTGGGGACTGGGCACATTGCATTGTATCTCCCAACAGCAGCCTCTCAATGCTATTAACTGAACGGTTAACCACAGAAAAAATTATGAAATCCACCATGTTGATAGCAATAATGGGAATTCAGCTGCTGTTGGCGGGTTGCGAAACTCCATCCTACACTGGATCTGGTCCCTTCAAGTCAGTCCAACCACAGGTCCGGACCGTTACCGACAATACAAAGACTGTTTATTATGCGGCCCAAAAAGCACTGAAGAAGATGGATTTCGTTTTGAGCAAGACGCAATATTCGAAAGGACTGGTAGTGGGTATCAGTAACCTGAGGGATACCGAGGTATTCGGCGCCGCCCGCCAATTTGAATTCGTAATCAAGGTCACCGATTTGGATGATGGCCAAACCGAAATTGAAGTCCGACTTTTCGAGCAGAGTGAAGCCGACTTTGAAGGCAGTGCGACCAACCGGGCAGTGGCTAAGCACGGACTTTACGATTCTTTCTTTGAGAATCTAGAACATGAACTCAAGGAGCAGACCAGGAGTGGAGAAGGAGATAACTCCTGATTAATCAATAATAGTTAAACTAATTACAGAGAAATATTTAAGTAATTTATTAGTTAACAGAAAATTCCTGAAATTCGCTGGCTACGGAATTAGCCGACCCAATGCCCGTAATTTAAGAAGATCGTGACCCACGAAGCGAGAATAGTTCAAAAATCTGCTTGCGGCCAAGAGGTTGCAAAGTCGATTCTGACCATTCGCGATATTAGTAACGGTTCAGCCGGCGTCGTCGCGGCGCTCCCGTCGGCCTAAACGTCAGTTCAACAGTCAACCAAATGATTCCGCAATAGCGGGATCTTCCCGGGTAAACAGGGACCTCTGGAGCGAAGGTGTCGATTTCCCGGTCAGTGCATATGAGTTCTATAATGCAAGAGTTGCTCGAGCAGTCGAATTTCGACAAGCTCAAGGAGGGTGGAATCCTCTCCGGCACCATAACCGAAATCCGCCAAAACGAAGTAGTCGTTGATATTGGTGGCAAATGTGAAGGCCTAATTCCGGCCCATGAGTTCCTAGATATTGGCGAGCTGCAAATTGGCTCCCAGATCGAAGTGCTCCTGGAAAAACTCGAAGACAAGAGCGGCAACCCCGTTATTTCTTTCGACAAGGCTGAACAAAAGAAAAATTGGGATAATATCCTGACCACCTTCCCTGAAGGCTCCGTGGCTACTGGCCGCGTGAAAGCCAAGGTCAAGGGTGGTTTGATCATCTCGATTGGCGTCGATGCGTTCATGCCGGCTTCGCACATTGATGTGCAGCCGCCCAAGAACCTGGACCAATACGTGGGACAAACCTACGATTTCAAGGTTCTCAAAATCAATCTCGAGCGGAAGAACATCGTTCTTTCCCGCCGCGAGCTCATCGAAGAGCAGCGTTCCGACAAACGCCGTCTGCTACTTGAAAGCATTCAACCGGGTCAGATCCGCAAGGGCGTGGTCAAGAACATTACCGATTTCGGTGCGTTTATCGATCTCGATGGCATGGATGGCCTACTCCACATCACCGACATGAGCTGGGGACGCATCTCGCATCCTTCCGAAATGCTCAAACAGGGTGAGGAAGTCGAAGTCATGATCATCGAAGTGAATCGCGAGAAAGAACGCGTTTCCCTTGGCATGAAGCAGAACAGCAAGAATCCTTGGGATGAAATCGACCGTAAGTATCCGGTCGGAGCCAAGATCGCCGGCAAAGTTGTCAATCTCGTGCCTTACGGTGCGTTCATTGAGATTGAGCCCGGGGTTGAAGGCCTCGTGCACATCACTGAGATGTCATGGACGAAGCGCATCACCAAGCCTTCGGAAATGCTCAAGGTTGGACAAGAGCTTGATGCAGTCGTGCTTGGAATTCAAAAGGAAGAGCAGAAAATCTCGCTTGGGCTGCGTCAGCTTGATCCGAATCCTTGGGATATGGTTCGTCATAATTACCCGATCGGTGCCCGCGTCAGCGGCAAGGTTCGCAATATGACAACCTACGGAGCCTTCATCGAACTTGAAGAAGGTATCGATGGCATGGTTCACGTTTCCGACATGAGCTGGACCCGTAAGGTTAATCATCCTTCCGAAGTCCTTAAAAAGGGCGATGAAGTTGAAGCGACTGTTCTCGATGTTGATCCTTCACAGCAGCGGATCAGCCTAGGAATGAAGCAGCCGACCAATGATCCGTGGTCCGATATCGATGCTCACTTCAAGATCGGTGACATTGTCACCGGTAATGTTACAAAGCTGACGTCATTTGGCGCCTTTGTGGACTTGAAGGATGGTATCGATGGCCTCGTGCACATCTCGCAAATCACAGAAGAGCGAGTTGAGAAAGTTAAGGACGTCCTAAAGACTGGCGAAGAAGTGACTGCCCGCGTGATCAAAATTGATCGCGATGAGCGTCGTCTTGGTCTGTCCATCAAAGCGGCCAACTACTCCAACGAGGAACTTGCTGCTGAAACGGCCAACTTCGAGGCCATCAGCCGTCAGGCCGGCACCGACATGATGAACCTCGGCGATATTCTCGACGAGGCCTCCAAAAAGGAGGGATAAACTACGTCGAGTCCGACTCGTAAATAATTCAAGCCGCCCGGTTCATCCGGGCGGCTTTTTTGTGTTTTGAGTTCAACAAGACCAGAACCACTTAGTTTCGGTCCGGTGTCAGCGTTCCTGATTTAGTCCGAACGAATTCATTGATCACCGCCATACGCTCACGTTGACGATTTTCCTCCTCCACTTCCTCCGGTGTCAGGATGGCCTCGTGTTTGGTCATAGCGCGACGCATCTTACCCAAGGCTAGGTATTCCAGCTGACGAATGCGCTCCCGGGTGACATTGAACTTTTTGCCCACTTCCTCGAGTGTGAGCTCGTCCCGTCCTTCTAGACCAAATCGCAGTTTTATGATCTCGGCCTCTCGTTGCTCGAGGGAATTGATCATTTCGTGCAGATCTGAATTCTGGTTGTTTTCACTCAGTTCCTCATAGGGATTGGCGGCGTTTTCATCTCCGATAATTTCCCCGAAAGTGGCCGAGTCTCCATCATCTCCGACGGGGGCATCCAATGACGCAGGTCGAACGCTTACGGACTTCAAGTGGGCGACCTTGCTGGTTGGAATCTGTAATTCACGGGCCAACTCTTCGTCGGTAGGCTCGCGGCCAAGTTCCTCAGTCAGAACCATCGCGGTGCGACGCATCTTGGAGATTTTATCCACCAAGTGAACCGGCAAGCGAATAGTCTTCGACTGGTTGGCAAGGGCACGCTTGATGGATTGTTTGATCCACCATGCCGCATAAGTTGAGAGTTTGCCACCTTTGGCCGGGTCGAAGCGTTCGACAGCTTTGATCAGGCCAATATTACCTTCAGATATAAGGTCCAAGAGCGGGAGACCAAAGTCTTTGTAATCCATGGCAATTTTTACCACGAGACGGAGGTTGGCCGTTATCATATGATCCCGCGCGGCCTTGTCGCCGCGGTGAATGCGTTTGGCGAGTTTGATTTCCTCTGCGACTGTTAGGAGGGCGGTTTTGCCGATTTCCTGCAAATACATCTGCAAAGTGGAACGATCGCCGGGCAAGCTAGGCACAACTGCGGCTTCAGCTTTCTCCAGAAATGAAGGTGGAGCCGCTATGGTTTCAAATGTCGTCGACGATGCGTCGTTAGCTTCGGTTGAGATCTGACTACGGTTTTTATTTAGCGTCATGATTTTATTCCTCTATTGTTTCGTCACTGAAAATTGGAGGGTTGTTCCCTTGGTTTATTCCAGTGTCTGCTAGCTTAATCCGTTCCAACCTACATTTACGTATCCCGTAAAGGGAGATAGTCGCTTTTACGCTAATCCATCTCAATCATAAGGAGACAGTATGGCGCATAGGTGACTCAAGGCATGCCAATTGGGCACCACTATTCGGAATGGCCCACAACACTTTGAATCGCATGGTGACTACGCAGTCACGGATAAGAGAGGGATTCGGATTTTCTAAGCAGAAAATGCCTCAGCCATGGCAACGGCCTTAAACAACGCAGATGCCTTGTTGATAGACTCTTGATATTCCTCGTCCGGTTTTGAATCGGCCACCCAGCCACCACCCGCTTGAATGTAAACATTACCATCTTTCAACAAAGCGGTGCGTAGCATAATGCATGTATCCATATTACCATCATAGCCGAAATGTCCCAAGGCTCCGGCGTAAAACCCGCGCTGTAATTGTTCGATCTCGGTAATGATCTGCATGGCGCGCACCTTGGGGGCGCCACTGACCGTGCCAGCTGGGAACGTGGCGCGCATCAAATCGTAGGCATTTTTGCCAGAGGCAATCCGGCCCTCAACTTGGGACACGATGTGCATGACGTGCGAATAGCGTTCGACGATCATGAAATCTGGCACGGTGACGCTGCCGAATTCACAGACTCGACCAATATCATTACGGGCCAGATCAACGAGCATGAGGTGTTCCGCCTTTTCTTTTTCGTCGGCCAGTAATTCATGCTCCAACGCCAGATCTTCTGCCGTTGTGGCTCCTCTTTTGCGCGTGCCGGCAATGGGGCGTATTTCCACCAATCCGTCAGTCAACCGCACATGCACCTCCGGCGAAGCACCGACAATTGCGAAGTCGCCCGTTTCCAGGATGAACATGTAGGGCGAGGGATTGACGGTGCGAAGGGCGCGGTAGAGGTCCAAGGGCGACTTGGTGAAAGGCTTGGTGAAACGTTGAGCGCCGACCACTTGGATGATATCACCTGCGCGAATGTATTCCTTGGAATCTTCAACGCACTTCTCAAAACGTTCGCGCGAAAAATTGCCGGCGGGAATTTCGAGTTTGGGTGAATCGATCAGTGGGGCTGGAGCCAGTTCGCGTGGTTTGCGCAACAGTTCGTAGAGCTCTTCAATTTCAATAGTGGCTTTTTCGTAGGCGGCAACTGGATCTCCCTTGATATGGGCATTAACACAAAGCCGGAGGGTTTGTTTGGCACGGTCGAAAATCAGTAATGAATCCGACAGCATGAAGTAGAGTAAGGGGACTCCTAGTTCATCCTTCGGTGCCACCGGGACGGTGGGTTCGATGCGCATCACATATTCATACCCAACAAATCCTACAGCGCCTCCGGTAAAACGTGGCAAATCAGGCAAAATGACAGGCAGGTAGCCGCTCATTTCCTGCTCGATCATCTTTAAAGGATCGGCCGGAGTGGGCACGATTTCGACCGGTTCTCCTGGGACGCGAATTTCTGTGGTATCGGGACCACAGACAAAAATCTTACGAGGGCGACAGCCGATGAAACTGTAACGCGATAGCTGCTCTCCGCCCTCAATGGACTCGAGCAGATATGAAGGGCCGACATCCTTGAGTTTTGCATAAGCCGAAACCGGGGTCTCGAAATCAGCCATTAGATCGGAATAAATCGGCACGATATTGCCTTGGGAAGCAAGACGTAGGAATTCCGTTTTTGAAGGATGGATGTTCATCAAAAATCCTATTCCACAGTGACGGACTTCGCGAGATTCCGTGGTTTGTCCACATCGCAGCCCCGCGCGACAGCGATATAATAACTGAGTAATTGAACAGGGATAGTGGCCACAATGGGGAGAATGGCTTCGTGGCAATCAGGTATACTGATCAATTCATCAGCCAATCCGTCGGGTAGAACCAACCCCTCAGTGCAGATGGCAATTATCTTTCCCTTACGGGCTTTAACCTCCTGCATTGATGAAACCACCTTGGGAAACATTTCACCCTTGGTGATGAAGAACACACTGGGACATTTGTCACTGATCAGTGCAATGGGACCGTGTTTCATTTCAGCCGCAGGATAACCTTCAGCATGTAAATAGGAGATTTCCTTCAGTTTAAGGGCGCCTTCTAGAGCGATGGGAAATAGTGATAGCCGACCCAAAAAGAGCATGTCGGTGTATTTGGAATATCGCTCGGCAATTTGGCGTATATGTGAAGCATGCTTAAGCACCTTGCGCACGAGATCCGGGGCAGATTTGAGCGCGGTTACGTAACTGGCACCATCACTGAAACTCATGTCGCGCATTCGTCCGATATAGAGCGCCATCATGGCCCCGATGAGTAATTGTGAAGTGAAGGCTTTGGTTGAAGCTACACCAATCTCGGGACCAGCGTGCTGATAAATACCCCCGTCAGTTTCTCGGGCGATGGTTGAGCCAACGACATTGCTGATCGCCAGAACCCGGAAGCCCTTGCGTTTGGCTTCGCGCAAAGCGGCCAAGGTGTCGATGGTTTCACCCGACTGACTCAGGAAGAAGAAAAGCGTATTGGGATGGAGTGGGGCGTTGCGGTAGCGAAATTCAGAGGCGTAATCCACCTCGACCGGCACCCGGGCGAAACGCTCAATCAAATGTTCCGTGACCAAGCAGGCATGCCACGCCGTGCCGCAGGCGCAGAACATGAAGCGGTCAATCTGGCGAAACTCTGCAGCACTCAAATTTAAGCCGCCAAAGAGGGCCGTGCTGCCATCTTCGGAGAAACGGCCGCGCATAGTGTTTTCAAGCGCTTGAGGTTGTTCGAATATCTCCTTCTCCATGAAATGGGCATGATCGCCCATCTCAGCGTCTTTGATGGACCAGGTAACCTGATCAACGACTGCTTCGACTTCACCCTCGTTGATGGTGGATAGAGAAAAGAAAGAAGGTGTGAGTCGGGCCAATTCACCATCCTTGAGATAAACGACGCTCTGGGTGCGACTGACGATAGCGGAGACATCACTAGCGACGAGATTTTCACCGTCACCAATGCCGAGAATAAGAGGCGAACCTTTACGCGCACTGACCAACTCGTCGGGTGATTCGTGGGTCATGACCACGATACCGTAGGTGCCCTCGATATGTTGCAGAGACTTACGCACACTTTCCAAGAGACGGCTTTCGCCCTCAATGTGTGATTCCTTGGCGTAGTGGTAGGCCACCAAATTGCATAGCGCCTCGGTATCGGTCTCCGACTGAAAAGTATAGCCTTTGCCCA
>DFDG01000125.1:0-4667 GCA_002367815.1 Opitutaceae bacterium UBA3033
AACCTTCTGATCCGTAGTCAGACGCTCTATCCAATTGAGCTACGGGTGCGTGGAGGGTGCAAAAAGCAGACTGAGACGCCTGAGTGCAAGCGCGAAGTTAGAGGAAATAGCAGTAAACACATATTCAAACACGGCTTTTTTAACTCTGAGATAGTCTCCAATCAATCAGCTCCAACTGCAAGAGCTTGCGTCCGTTGAAGTGATTCCAAGTCAATTTAACCGCCAGATCCACCTTCTCCCTGGGATTGGGCACGTGGTCAGCCATTTTCCATGCGACTCCGTGCAAACGCTGACCTGCGCCGTCTTCGAACCAGAAACGAAAATGCAGCCCTTTAAAAATTTCGGGCCGTTGTTTGAAAATTGCCCCTCTTACCCCAAAAACCGGTTCTGGATTGGCCTGACCAAACGGATGCAATTTTTCCAATTCGTTCATTAATCGCTCACAAATCATATCAGGCGTGATCCAAGCCGAAATCTCGAGCTCCGCTTCGATAATTTCATGCCCCGCGAATTCCCGGACCGCCTCGGCAAACCGTTCGGTAAATCCTGCCAGTTTGCTTTTTTCGACAGCTACTCCGACCGCCATGGGATGTCCGCCCCAGCTTTCCAAATGATCACTGCAAGTGCCAAGCACTTCCACTAGATTTATCCCGTTAACGCTTCGGCCCGATCCTTTGGCCAAGGTGATATCGTTCCCCAATACAATGCAGGGCCGGTTATATTTACGGGTTACCCTTCCGGCCACTATGCCAACCACACCGGGATGCCAATTTTCATTGTAGAGCACAATCCCCTGTGATTGGGAAAAACTTTGCTCAATCAATTCCTCCGCTTCCTCGGTGATCTTGCGTTCAATTTCCTGTCGCTCACGATTGAAATCATCCAATTGCTGCGCGGTTGCCGCACTGAAAACTGCGTTATCACTCAGCATTAACTCCACCGACAAAGCGGCATCAGCCAATCGACCACTGGCATTGATCCGGGGGCCTAAGCGAAAGGAAACATCCGAAGGGGTGATTGATTGACCCGGCCGCACTCCGGCTATTTTCATCAATGCTTTGAGACCGGGCCGTTTGGTATTCTCCAACACCCTGAGTCCATGCTTGGCCAAAGTGCGATTCTCTCCCACCAGCGGAACAAGATCTGCCAGCGTGCCCATGGCCACCAAGTCGAGATCATCGCGCAGCTTTATGGCGTGCGCCACAGGATGATCTTCTTCCCTCAGTTGCTTTAATAATCCATGGACCAATTTGAATACCAATCCCACGGTGCAGAGATTACGGTATTCATCAGCCACCATGCCTAATTCACCATCGACATGTGGATTCACCAATATCCCCTGCGCCAAGGTCGCATCCTTCGATCGATGGTGATCGATAACAATGACATCTATCCCTTGCTCCATCAAATAGGCGACCTCCTCATGCGAATTGGTGCCGCAATCCAGTGCAATGAACAAATCAGGCTTGCCGACCTCGAGCGCCCGATCAATCGCACTGCGTGAAAGGCCATAGCCATCTTCCGCCCGGCGCGGTACTACGAAATGAGGTTTCAATCCAAAACGGCGTAGAATACCCACCAGTAAAGTTGTGCTGCTTACTCCATCAACGTCATAATCTCCGAGCACGATGACTGATTCCTCTTGAGCAATCGCCTGCCTCAAACGGGTCGCAGCCAAAGCCAGATTGGGCAAAAGGAAAGGATCGTGCAGCGAAGCCAATGCCGGCTCCAAATACTGCTCCGCCATTGCCTCATTCGACACATCACGACAAAGCAAGAGCTCAGCCAATATTTGGCTGACATTTACAGAAAGGCTAAGCGCCTCGACTTTGGCAGTCGGTGGCGGCTTGTAGGTCCAGCGCATCAAACGGATATGTCCAGAACTGGGTTACTCAGATGCCTTACTTGAGCCCGTCCATTCGTATTTCGGCAACACATCGGCATGAGCCTCAACGTGCTTTCGATCACCCTTGTGCCACCAGTAGAAAACCGGGGAGGCGATGAATATCGATGAGAACGTGCCAGTGATGATACCGACGATAAACGTGAACGAAAGATCCTTGAGGACACCGGTGCCGAAAACATAAAGCGACACTGCCGCCAGCAGCGTGGTGATACTGGTCATCAGGGAACGAGCAAAAACCCGATGAATTGCGGAATTCACCACTTCTCGCAATCTGGTGTTGGGATCGAGTTTCAGTTCCTCCCGAATGCGGTCAAATACGACAATGGTATCATTGATGGAATAACCCGCGATACATAGAATAGCCGCAACCATTGGGGCGGAGAATTGGTGACCGAAAATTACAAAAACGCCAATGGTCATTAGAATATCGTGAACCGATGCCACTACGGCACCAATGCCGAATCCAAATTCAAATCGTAGAGCTACATAGGCCAATACGATAATCATCGACCAGAAAAGTGCCTTAAGTGCATTCCATTGGATTTCAGATCCGATGGAAGGTCCGATGCTGCTTTCGCCGATCTTTTCCAATCCTGCATCAGGATAGGCCTTCACGAGGGCGGCCAGGGCTTCATCCGCTCGGTTAAACGCGGTCTCAATGCGCAATGTTTCATGCCCAGTGCCCAGTTCGCTTACATATACGGGATTTACTTCACCCAGATTATTTGCGATCGCGACCTCGCGAATTTGCGCAGAACTCACCCGGTTTTTGAAGTCCACCGTGATTGAGTCACCTCCGGCAAAATCAATACCATAAACTTTATCCCCTTTCGAAAACACGATCCCTACACCGATCAACACGATCAGCCAGGAAACGATAAAGGCGGGCCGGCCATATTTAAGAAAATCCATGTTGATTGACTTGATGAAGGACATCATCGGAATCTTTTTGATGATCTCTTTGTCCACCAGCCATTCGGTAAGGAAATGACCTGTGATCAAGACCGAGAACATCGTAGAAAATACACCGATAGCCAGAGTGACACCGAAGCCCTTGATTGGTCCTGAGCCCAATCCAATCATAACCGCGCAAATCGCGAGCTGGGTAAGATGCGCATCGACGATGGTCGTAAAGGCCTTGTCATAGCCGGCGCTGACCGCCGTCCGCAACGTCTTGCCCAAATTGAGCTCTTCACGCATTCGTTCAAAAATAAGAATATTGGCGTCAACCGCCATGCCCACTGTAAGCACAATACCTGCGATACCAGGCAGGGTCATGGTCGCTCCAATGCTGGCCATGACACCCACAATGATCAGCAAATTGATCGCCAGAGTAAACACAGCCACAAATCCACCAACGGTGTAATAGGTGATCATGAATGCGGCGACCAAGACCGTGCCAATGGCTGAGGCCTTAATACCACTTGAGATCGCATCCTTTGCCAATGAAGGACTCACCTCATACTGTTCCTTGACGATTAGCGGTAGATCCAACGGATTGTTCAGCACATTGGCCAGATTCAAGGCCTCGCGCTCACTGAAACTTCCCGAAATCTGGGCACTGTCGCTATCAATCTCCTGCTTAACTGTGGGTGCGGAGTAAAGTTTTCCATCCAACACAATAGCAAGTCGGCCCAGTTGTCCGGATTGTTGTCCGGCATCGGCAATTTCGCGTGTGACAGTGGCAAAGCGCTTCTTACCTTCACTGGTGAAAATTAGAATCACCTCAGGTTTTCCATAAATGTCAGGACGGGCAAATGAGTTTTCAATCGACTCACCCGTCATCTCCGGGATGCGTTTGACGAAAAGTTCCTCCACGGAAGTTTCGCCACGCTGTCCTTCAAAATCCAGAGTCATCAATTCATAACCCGGAGGCACTTCGCTGGTCATCCGGGGATTGATTGTCGGATGAACAAATCGGAAATCCAGTCGGGCTGGCTTCTTCACATTATCCACAATCTCAGGGTTGTCCTTGGTGTTGACGCCCGGGAGTTGGACTTCGATGCGATTGTTGCCCACCGGCCGAATGACCGGTTCCGTCACGCCGAAGGCATTGATGCGTTGGCCGATGATTTCGATGGCCTTGTCGAGCTTCTCCTTACGATCGCTCAGACTTTCGGTTTTGGCAGCTTTCTCATCAACTTCCAAGGTAAAGGCCACGCCACCACTCAAATCGAGGCCGAATTTTAGTGGACTCTTTGACCGCTTCAGCATCTCGGTCAGCAAAATGTCATTTCGCTTCTCGATATTCTTCAGGGAGGATTCAAATTTCTCTTGAGGGAAATACTGCGAGAGGTCGATTTTGCGGTCCTTGCCCATCTGCTTGAGCGCCACGAACTCACTCGGTGCACGGCCTGCTGCTTTGAGCGCGGCTGCTTCATCCATTAGACCGGCAAATTCCGCCGTTTTGGCTGTCGCGTGCGATTTGATATAATCGGCAAATTCTTGGTTTTTAAGGGGAAGCAGTGAGGCCACCGCCCATCCCATGATGGCGAGGCTTAGTATGAGCTTCCAAAGGTCACGTCTGTGCATGTGTATGTTGGGTTAAAAGGATATGACCAAAACGCAGTTGGCGAGTGGTCCAAAACAAATTACCAAAGTATGAATTTAACTTTTCTCGGCTCCGGATTTTTTAACCACGACGCTGATGAATGATTTACCTACTTCTACTTTGGTGTTGTCGGCAATGCGGATGACGAAGCGATCGTCTTTTACATTAGTAATTTGTCCGTAAATACCACCGCTAGTTACAACCTCGTCA
>DFDG01000125.1:4868-8808 GCA_002367815.1 Opitutaceae bacterium UBA3033
CTCGCCAACTCGGATAGCATTTTCTCATGGGCTTTCTGTTTCTTTCGCTGAGGTGCGATCATCAGAAAATACATTGCAGCAAAAAGCAGTATAATCGGCAACATACCGCCAAAGAGCGATCCAGGGCCTGGCGAAGGGGCAGTTTGGGCGATAAAAAGAGGTGCGTCGGTCAATAGTAACATTTTCGGCATTGCGTGTTGGTGGTTTTGAAAAAAGAAAACACGCATCTAACTGATTCCCTATTAGTAAAAGCAAGCCCATAACCAATCAAGTACCCCCACTGCATTGAAAAATAAATCATCCACATCATGGTCATCGGCCAAGTCCGAGGAACTCTACGGATTCAAACGCTGGGGCTCAGGCCATTTCGCGGTGGATAGCGACGGTTTTACCACCGTTCAACCGCTTGGTGATGAACGCGCCCTCCGAATAATGGATGTCGTTCAGGAGGCAGTGGACGGCGGTCTCAAAGCCCCCATGGTCATACGGTTTCAGGATCTCCTGCGCCATCGCGTAATTCAATTGAACGACGATTTTAACCGGGCGATTCAAGAGGAAGGTTACGATGGGAACTATCGCGGTGTGTTCCCCATCAAGGTCAATCAATTGCGCGAAGTGGTTGAAGAGATCATCGAGGCTGGCACGGATTTTAACTATGGCCTGGAAGCCGGATCGAAGCCCGAGCTGATGATCGCCCTCGCCATGCACGAGGGCAACGAGCGCATGTTGATTTGCAACGGATACAAGGACCTTGACTACATCCGACTTGCATTGCTCGGCAGTAAAATGGGCAAACAAATCGTGATCGTAGTCGAACAACTTGCCGAATTGGACGACATCATCAGTCTTTCTGTGGAAACCGGCGTTGAGCCCATGATTGGTTTCCGGGCAAAACTGCTCACCCGAGGTGAAGGTAAATGGGCCATGTCCACCGGCGACAATGCCAAGTTTGGGCTGAACACCGCTGAAATTCTTTTTGCCTGCGAGAAATTGAAGGCGGCAAAAATGGAATCCTGCCTAAGGTTGGTCCACTTTCATATCGGCTCCCAAGTGCCAAACATCCTGACCATCAAGAATGCCGTTATCGAGGCCACGCGATTCTATTGTCAATTGGCCAAGATGAATTTCCCCATGGGTTTTCTCGATGTGGGCGGGGGTCTGGGTATCGACTACGATGGTTCGCGAACCAACTTCGAATCGTCGATGAACTACACCATGGCCGAGTATGCGCGTGATGTGGTTTTCAACATTAAGGAGATCTGCAAAGCCTCGGAAGTAAAAGTGCCTGATATCATCAGCGAATCAGGCCGCGCCGTCGTCGCCCCCCATTCCATGCTCGTCGTTGAAGTGTTTGAACGCATCAACAAGCGCGAGTCTCTGGGCAAGAACCATCAGCCAAAGAAGAAGCATGACATTGTGACAGCAATGGAAGTCATGCTGAGCAATCGATCCAAATTGGGCAAACTCGAGCGTTTTCACGACGCCATGCAGAAAAAAGAGGAAGCCTTTTCACTCTTCAATCTTGGCTACCTGGATCTGGAAAATCGTGCCGCCGCTGAGCAGATTTTCTGGCAAATATGCGAACAGATCGCACGGGAAACCAACAAGTCCGGCTATGTGCCGGAGGAATTGCATGAACTTAACAAGCTCCTGGCCGATCAATACGTCTGCAACTTTTCCGTGTTTCAATCGTTGCTGGATCACTGGGCACTGAAACAACTTTTTCCCGTGGCACCACTGCATCGGATGAAAGAGAAACCCTCCGTCAATGCCATCCTGGTCGACATCACCTGTGACTCTGATGGCAAAATCAGCAGCTTTATCGATTTGCAGGATGTGCAGGACTACGTGCAGCTCCACCCTCTGAACAACAAGCCGTATTACTTGGGGATATTTCTGACTGGTGCTTATCAGGATATCATGGGTGATCTGCATAACCTTTTCGGCCGGGTAAATGAAGTGCACGTCTTCCTCGAAGAGGACGAGCCGGATGGATTCTACATCGAGGAAACGCTCAACGGTAGTCGGATCGGCGATGTCATTGAAGGGGTGCAATACAGTCAGAATGATCTGTGTCGCAAAATGAAAGTCCAAATCGACGCGGCCACTCGCAAGGATTTGCTGAAACCACGCGAGGGAGTCCGCCTGCTCGAACTTTACGAAAGCCAGATGTTAAAAAAGACTTACCTGAATATCGAACGCGGCAACGGACGAAAACAAAAGAATAAGCCTAAGTGAACCGGCGTGTTTACAACCAAGAATGAATCCAACAACAATAGTTCACCGTTGAGCTGCAGTTTCCAGTCATCGCGGAAAAGTGAAAATTAACCGCCAATTGCATCGGACAAATCTAAGACGGCACATGGAATCCATGGAACGAAAATCGTTAGCGCTATTTCCACTCATGCCTTGGATAGCGACGTGAGAGCTCAGCCTTGATCTTCGGATACTGCTCCCGCCAGAAATTCGACAGGTCATCTGTCACTTGGATGGGTCGCTGATTTGGGGCCAACACTTCAATCTTCACTGGCACTCGTCCCTGCCCTAAAGTGAATCTTCCCTCGATGCCATAAAGCTCCTGGATTCGTGCGCTTAACACAGGCGGCCCCTCAGCGTAATAGGTCAGCCGTGAACGTCGGCCATTCGCCATCGCCAAACGCTCCGGCAAATAAATATCCAGCACGGCCAATTGCTCGGCCGTCAGCCATTCACGAAGCACGGGCATCACCGCTTTGTTGCGCAATGTTTTCGCCGACACTTCGCCATAACAGATCTGGTCAATCAAAGTGTGGCGATCCGCCGCAGTGATTGGAATCACTTCCAATTCCGGAAACCACTCAGCCAATCGATTCACTCGCGTGATCCATTGTTCCACAGTATCATCCCAAGCCGCTAGCTTGATGCTGTCGGCCATGACTTCCTGGGAGAGCAATGCCGCCGCCGCATCCAAGGGAACCTCCGCCTGACTGCTTTTACTCTCAAGCACGAGATCTCTGAATTTTATTTCCCGGCGGACTACGACACGTTTGGCCGTTTCATCATAAACCACACTATTCTCGTTGCGATAGTCATCAGGAAAAAGTTCCTGCAACCAAGCCTCGTCGATTGCCGTGGCCAGATTGAGGAGAACGTTTACTTCGCCTCCCCTACCGCCAACTTCCGTTATCTCTGCTGCCACCAATAGTGAAGCGTTTTGAATTACACTTTCCCGTGCGAGCAAACCCCGTCTCCCGTGCACGATTTCGCAACGCAATGTCCCGGCGTCAAGACGCTTGGCCAATTGATCCGAAAACCCAGCCAGCACGCATTTACGCACCTCTCCCGAATCCACCCCGCGGTCTCCAATATGGAGCCCTTCTTTTTCGGCGATTTGCAAAAACTGCTCAAACAAGGGTCCAACTTGCCTCGCACTTTGAGCGTGAATGCCCAACTCACGGCATGCCTCCATAAGATAATTGGCTTTGTGCGCGTATTGCCATGAGCGCATCAGCAAAAAGAAATCACTTTCATGCTCCTCCCCGAGGATATTCTCTCGAGCCTGATCCACGGCCTTTGCTGTGCCTCGTATTAGAAAGTTCCTTCCCTGAGTGAGAGCCGCCATTAAGGCAACTGGTCTCACACAATCGCGGGTCTGGGCCTCCAAAAGCATACGGGCGTAGCGGGGATGCAATGGGAAGTGAAGCATCTTGCGCCCCATCTCGGTGATTTGCCTTTTGGGGCCAGCCAATGCGCCGAGGTCAACCAACAAGGTCTCCGCCCTCCGCAATGCATTCGCATCTGGATTTTCAATCCATGGGAACGCAACCACGTCATGGATACCGCTCGCTTTTAATGTCAGCACGACTTCGGCGAGATCCAATCGTTTTACTTCAGGCAATTCCTGAAGCGCTCTCTGCGCATGTTCCCGTTCAGTCCATAATCGCAGTCAAATTCTCGGGGT
>DFDG01000150.1 GCA_002367815.1 Opitutaceae bacterium UBA3033
GGGGTCGAGCGTCGCAAACAATTTGTCCTCGGCCAGCACGTGGGCCCCCGTCAATGCATTGATGAGGGAGGATTTTCCGGCGTTGGTATAACCGACGATCGACGCCGTGGGCACGGGCACACGCAGGCGTTTCTGCCGCTGCACCCCGCGTTGTTTTTGCACGACCACGAGCTCGCGCTTGAGCCGGCTGATCCGGTCGTTCACCTGCCGACGGTCCTGTTCCAATTGGGTTTCACCTTCGCCACCCATTTTGCCTTTGCCGCGTTGTCGGGAAAGATGGGTCCAGGCCCGCGTCAGCCGGGGGAGGGAATACTGCATCCGCGCCAGCGCGATTTGCAGCACGGCTTCGCGGGTCTGGGCGCGGTCGGCAAAAATATCGA
Source organism: Opitutaceae bacterium UBA3033 (assembly GCA_002367815.1). Classification (GTDB taxonomy): domain Bacteria; phylum Verrucomicrobiota; class Verrucomicrobiia; order Opitutales; family Opitutaceae; genus Cephaloticoccus. The sequence continues at coordinate 381 of DFDG01000150.1, forward strand.
GAATGACTTCCTCGCGATCAATCACGGCGATGCCGGACAGTTTTTCCCAGTTGCGTTGCTGTGCGGGAGAAAGGGAGTCGTCGATGACGATCAGATCCGCCTCGATGTGTTTTGCGAGGGTGATGATCTGGTCGGTTTTTCCACTCCCCAGCAAGGTCGCGGGGTTGGGTTCGCGCAAATTGATCAGCTCGGTATGCACTACGCCGATCTGCAGATTTTCGACCAGCTCGGTGAGTTCACCCAGCAACTCTTGCGCTTCCCCCGGTGGCATTGTCTGGGTATGCACTCCGACCAGTAGTGCGCGTTCGCAGCGTTTGGATTCGGTGGAGGGTGTGTTGTCGAGAAAGTCGGCCATGCAGGATAAAGTGGATCACCATACCTCACCACTACCGTCGGTCAAACAGTGAACGCGGTAATAAGTCCGAGTGAATGTCACTTAATAGGGTGACACTCCCGACGGGATCAGAAGGTAGGGGGAGCCACCGTGATTAATCGGCTCGCCCGGAGAGTTCGCCCTACCGCTGATCGAATTCCAGTGCGAATGCCCGGTAATAATAAGCGCATCCAATCCGGAACAGAGGGAGCTTATTCACGTGTATGGATGATGGGGGTCATCTTGCCGTTCATGACCCCGCCGACTTCCACATCGGAGGCAAAGGCGGCGCGATCACTCTCACGTGCCTTGGTGTGTGGCTGGATCAGCTCTATATCCTGATCCATGTAGATGATCGTCATGACGGCACGAGGGAGCTCGGAAACGTTGCGGCCGGCGCGATGAAACGTCCAACCATAGTGGAAACTCACTTCACCAAGATCAAACGGAGATTCGTCCAATGGGTAATTCTGTTCCTTCATGGAACGACCGATCTTCTCCTCACTTTCGTCACTGATGGCGATGTCGCGGCCCATCTCGAATTTATGGCTCCCTCGGGCAAAACCGAGTGGTCCCATATCCATGGAGGTCGCTTGCAGGGGAATCCATGCGGTGACGGTATGGGCGTTGCTCAAAGGCCAGTAATATTGATCGGCATGCCATGGCGTGACACCTCCACTCGGCTCTTTGTAGAGTGCTTGGTCATGATACATGCGCACGCCTTCGACCCCGAGTAATTCGATCGCAATTCCAGCCAGTCTTTGGCCCCAGCAAAATTCACGGACAACATCGTTTTTGGTCCAGATATTTATCACTTGCAGGAACGCCTTGCTGTAAGTGTCGCGTTCCTCGATGGGCAAATGCATGGTGTTGAGGCGATGCACTTCGGCGGTGATGATGTCGCCGTAATGCTGGATAACCTCGGCCGAGAGCACATCCTTCAATTTGATGTATCCGTCGCGGCGGAACTGTTCGATTTGCTCCGGCGTTACGGCGTAATGGCTGTCGATATCAAGCATGGTGGATGGGGACATGAGTTTTGTGGATCGGAAATTGGATATGCAATCAGGTTCATTGCTATGCCTTGGCAAAGACTGCGTCGCGACATGTAAAGCAATTTTATGTCACAAATTTAAGTATTAATTTACTTTTTTTTGACGGTGACGTTACTTGCGGAAATTTTTTGAACCTCTGATTCTGTTAAGAACATGTCAAAGGTGAGCATACTGGTGGTCGATGATGAAATCGAAATCTGCGGGATCTCGCAGCTTTTGCTGGAAAGTGTCGGCTGTGAAGTGGTTTGTGTTGAGGGTGGTCAGCAGGCATTGGCCTGCATGGAGACACAGTCTTTTGATTTATTGATAACTGATATGCTCATGCCGGATATGGATGGGGTGGAGTTGATCAATGCAGTGCGGCGCGTAAAACCAGAACAATGCATCATGGCCATGTCAGGTGGGGGCCGGGCTCCCAAAGAGAATTACCTGCAGATTGCGAAGATGTATGGGGTAAATGGGGTTCTCCCCAAGCCGTTCAATCGCGTGCAGTTGCTCAAAGGAATTTCCGACTGTGGTCTGGAGCTACCGGGAGCGGCCGCTTAGGTCTGTCTCACTTGGCGACGACCACGCAGACGGGCAGGGACACGCTGGCATGATGATCGGTAGCAGTTAACTTGCCGGTGGAATCATCCACCGCGAATACGTTGATGGAGTTGGAATTCTGATTGGCGGCGATGAGCCATTTGCCATCAGGGGTTAGATTGAAATTCCGTGGGTTACGTCCACCGCTGGGCGTGTGATCAATCGGGGTCAGTTTCCCTGTGCCGGAATCAACCGCGAATACGACGATGCTGTCATGACCGCGATTTGAACCGTAGACGAATTTGCCATTGGGGTGGACCCGCACTTCCGCGGTTGAGCTGTTGCCGGTAAAATCGGCCGGCAAGGTGGGCTGGGTGTCCTTTTCGGTCAGGCGGCCGGTGTCGGCATCGTAGGCATATGAAACCAAAGTGTTGTTAAGTTCGTTGATCACGAAAACAAATCGGCCATCGGTGCTGAAAGCGGAATGCCGGGGTCCAGCGCCCGGGACCGTCGCAACAAACGGGGTGGCGGCAGGCGTCAAGGTGGCTGTCGCCGCATCAAGTTCGTAAGTGAATATCTTGTCCAAGCCGAGATCGCACACGATGACATGGCGATTGTTCGGCGAGATGTTGGCGGAATGCACATGGGCGGATTCCTGGCGCTCGGGCACAACGCTGCTGCCCGTATGTTGATGGAGACTTTTGACCGGACCCAGTGAGCCATCCTTATTGATCGGGAGAGAAGCCACGATGCCGTTGTGATAATGCGCGACGACGAGGCACTGTTCCGTCGCATCGACCATCAGATAACAAGGGGCCTTGCCGCCACTGTCCCGGGATTCATCGGGCACCAGTTTCCCGGTTGCCAGATTGACGGCGAATGGGACCGCGAATGTGGCACCCTCGCTGACGGCGTAGAGATGACTCCGGTCCTTCGACAGCGCGATAAACGATGGATTGGCCGTGGTCGCGACCAATTCCGGGGTGGATAGTTCGCCGGTGGTGTCATTGAGCCGGAGGGCGTAGATGCCCTTGCTGTCCGTCCGGGTGTAGGTGCCGATGTAGATCAGGTGTTCATTCATGCCGATGCACGGTAGTGTTGGAAAAACCAGCGCCACGGCGAGTGCGAATGACCGGTTGCGTAAACGGAGCATGACCCAAATTAACCTCCCCGGCCCCGATCTGTCATGAACCAAAATCAAATACCGGTGCCGGCGAAGCTCAACCGGGCGGTGGGAAATGCCTGATCGCACAGAGATCGCGTTGCAGCTCCGCCCGGAAATCTGGATGGGAGATGGAGATCAATGCTTCACCCCGTTCACGCAAGGTCCGACCATGAAGATTGACCGCCCCATATTCGGTGATCACCCAGTGGACGTGGCCCCGAGTGGTGACGACGCCGGCGCCCGGTGTCAGCTCATGCACAATGCTGGAGACCTTGCCGCCCATCGCGCGTGAAGGCAGGGCGATGATGGGTTTGCCTCCGGGGGAAAGAGCTGCGCCGCGGATGAAATCCATCTGTCCCCCAATGCCGGAGTATATCCGGTGCCCGATCGAATCCGCGCAAACCTGCCCGGTGAGATCAATTTGGATGGCGGAGTTGATGGCGACGACCTTGGGGTTTTTCCGGATGATTGAGGTGTCATTGGTCTAGTCACAGGAATGAAATGCGACCTGCGGGTTGTCGTTCACAAAGTCGAACAACCGTTGGGAACCGTTGATAAAACTGGTTACGATCCGACCCTGGCCGACCTTCTTGTGTTCGTTGGTGATGGCCCCGGCTTCAACCAGATCAACGATGCGATCGGAAAACATTTCCGTATGCACCCCGAGTTCGCGTTTTTCCTTCATGCGGCTCAATGCCGCGTCGGGAATACCTCCGATGCCCATTTGCAAAGTGGAACCATCCTCGACCAGGTTGGCTACGAACTCGCCGATTTGACCCTCCACCACCGACTCGGCCTTGATGTGGTGACCCAGCAAAGGATGGTTGGTGTGGATATAGGAATCGATCCTAGAGAAGGGCACCAGATTGTTGCCGTGGGTGCGGGGCATCTGCTCGTTGAATTCCACGATTACCAGCCGCGCGGTTTCAGCGGCAGCCTTGGCTGCATCGCACGAAGTGCCCAAGGAACACAACCCATGGGCATCCGGCACCGACAGTTGGAGGAAAACCGCATCGAGTTTCACCTGGCCGGATAGAAACAAAGCTGGGATATCCGAAAGAAAGATGGGCACGAAATCCGCCCGCCCCTCGTTGTCCGCCCCTCGCAATGGAGAGCCCGTAAACAGGGAAACCGAGTGGAACTCCTTCGACCGTTCCGGGGCAGCAAACGGCGCCGGACCATTAGTGTGCAAATGATAGACTCGCACATTTTCCAGATCGCTCCGGGCGCAGAGTGCCTCGATCAATGCCGTTGGGGTGGCGGCGGCACCATGGATAAAAACATTGTCCCCGCTTTTGATCCCCGCGACTGCGTCGGCGGCGGATACGGCACGGGATTGCCAGTTGTGGGTCGGTTTGATCATGACGAATTTTTCAGCCCACACCTTAGCGTGCTTCGGCCGGAAGGCAAAGCCACTAACCTGCGCATCCTTTGCGAAGTGCACTCCATATCTTGCCGTGGATCAATCGGCGGCCAAGGCGGTTTTGAAATGCTGGCGACACATGGGTACGTAGCGTTCGTTGCCACCGATCTCGACCTGGGCACCCTCGTGCAGTGCTTTTCCATCCGGGCCCACGCGCAGGTTCATCGTGGCTTTGCGCCCACAGTGGCAGATGGTCTTCAACTCAATGAGATCATCGGCCACGGCCAACAAGGCTGCACTGCCGGGAAACAGATTGCCCTGAAAGTCGGTGCGCAAACCGTAGCACAGTACCGGGATGTTCAGGGTATCGGCAATGTCGGTGGCCTGCGTCACTTGGGCCGGGGTTAG
>DFDG01000177.1 GCA_002367815.1 Opitutaceae bacterium UBA3033
GGTTTTGTTTCCGTGTTGGATGACGAGCTGCAGGTGGTTTCGAATATCGGCGGCACTGCACCGGTCTATGATGCGCTAGGCATGCTCCAGACCATGCGCCATCAGGAGGAGTTTTTTATTCACCCTCATGATGTGGTCGTGGATGCACATGACGATTCACTCTATGTAGCCCAAGCCAGTTCGGGGACCATCTATCCGTTGAAATTGGAGCGAGTTTGATCAACTGATGTCCAAGCCTGCACCTTTGTCGCCCTTGGCTGGAAAGCCTTCCACTGATGCCGTGCTGGATCGCTTTCTCGCGGTCAATGCGGAGCGGGGACTGGCGCTTTATCCCGAGCAGGAGGAAGCCATCCTCGAATTGCTTGCGGATAAGAATGTCATTCTTGCGACGCCGACCGGTTCGGGCAAATCACTGGTGGCCGCGGCCCTGCATTTCAAGGCATTGTGTGCGGGAGAACGTTCGGTCTACACCTGCCCGATCAAGGCGCTGGTCAACGAAAAGTTCCTCGCTCTATGCCGCGACTTTGGCCCGAAGAACGTCGGCATGATGACGGGCGACGCCAGCGTGAACATCGATGCCCCGGTGTTGTGCTGCACCGCGGAGATCCTGGCCAATATTGCCCTAGCCGGCGGCGCTCGTGCGGCGGCGGTCAAAGTGGTCATCATGGATGAGTTTCACTATTACTCGGACGCGGAACGTGGCACCGCCTGGCAAGTGCCCCTGCTGACCTTGCCGGGAGCGCAGTTCCTTTTGATGTCGGCCACGTTGGGTGCGACCGAGTTTTTTGAACGGGAGCTGAATCGCGTGACCGGCATGGAGTGCGTGACGGTGCGCAGCGACCGCCGGCCCGTGCCCTTGGATTTCGAATATTCCGAAACACCATTGGCGGAACGCGTCGGCCAGATTCTCACTCAGAATCGGGCTCCGGCCTATCTGGTGCATTTCACCCAACGCGAAGCCGCGGAATCCGCCCAAGCGTTGATGAGTCTGGATATTTGCGCGCGGGAGGAAAAGGCAATGCTCGCGACGAAACTGGAGGGCGTGAAGTTCAACAGTCCCTACGGCAAGGATGTGAAGCGTTGGCTGCGCCACGGTATCGGCGTGCACCACGCAGGATTGTTGCCCAAATATCGGGTGCTCGTGGAACAACTCGCGCAGGCGGGGTTGTTGAAATTGATCTGCGGCACAGATACTTTGGGCGTGGGCATCAATGTGCCGATCCGCTCGGTGTTGTTCACGCGCCTGTGGAAATACGACGGCATCAAGGCCGCCATTCTGGCGGTGCGCGATTTTAAGCAGATTGCTGGTCGCGCCGGCCGCAAGGGATTTGATGAACGCGGCTATGTGATCGCGCAGGCTCCAACCCACGTAATTGAGAACAAACGAGCAGAGGAGAAATACGCGGGCAATCCGCAAAAGCTGCGCAAGCTGGTCAAATCGCGCGCCCCGGATGGTGAAGTCAGCTGGGACGCCAAGACCTTCGAGCGACTGCAAACCGCGCCCTCGGAAGGGCTGAATTCCAAGTTCACCGTTTCCCATGGGATGCTCCTGTTGGTGTTGGGGCGGGCTGGTGATGGCTGCCGGGCCATGCAGCAATTGATTTCGGCTTGTCATGAAACTCCGAAGAAAAAGACGGCCCTGCATCGACGGGCCTGGCAGTTGTTTCGCGCCTTGGTGGAGCGGGGAATCGTGGGCACCATTCCCCGGAGTGAACGTCAACCCGGAGCCAGCAAGCTGCGCGTCAATGTCGATTTGCAGGAGGATTTTTCCCTGCATCAGGCCCTGTCACTTTACCTGATAGACACGCTGCCACAATTGGACCGGACCTCAGCAGACTATCCCTTTGATGTGCTCACCCTGTGCGAATCGATCGTGGAGGACCCCGACCAGATTCTGCGCAAGCAGGTGGACCGGTTGAAGACGGACAAGATGGCGGAAATGAAAGCGGCTGGCGTCGAATACGAGGAACGCATCGCCAAGCTGGACGAAGTTGAACACCCCAAGCCGTTGCGCGAATTCATCTACGAGACCTTCAATACCTTCGCTGCGGCGCACCCCTGGGTGGATGGCGAAAACGTGCGGCCCAAGTCGATTGCGCGCGAGATGTTTGAGCGCTACATGTCGTTTGCCGATTACATCCGGGACTATGGACTGGAACGCAGCGAGGGGCTGCTGCTACGACATCTGTCGCAAGTCTGGAAAGTGCTCGCCCAGACCGTGCCGGACAGCGTCAAGACCGATGAAGTGCAGGAAATGGAGGCCTATTTTCGTGAATTGATCCGGGGCATTGATTCAAGCCTGCTCGATGAATGGGAGCGCATGAAGGACCCGGATTGGGTGGCGGCGGAAATCTCCGGCGAGAAACCGGCCCGGCCGACGAGCTTTGACATCACCCGCGATGTGCCGGGTTTCCGGCGCTTGGTCCGGACCGAAATTCTGACCTGGTTGCAAAGTGCGATGCGCTGGCACACCCGCGGCGGTGCCACCACTGCGGAACACGATGAAGCAGAAAGAGAACAGGAGGCGCAGTTCCGTCAATTTGAGGGTTACTTCACTGAGCACGGTCGTTACCGACTCGACCCTGAAGGTCGGGCGGCGAAACACACGCATTGGAATGAAGCGGAAAACGCCGGGGAGTGGCTGGTCGCCCAAGTGCTCGTCGATCAGGAAGGCCTCAATGACTGGGAAGCGGTCTTTGCCGTGCCGTTGGCCGACTCGAAAGCAGATAACCGGGCGGTAATCCGATTCGTGTCAGTCCACCCGATTGGCGCGGAGTAACGAGACCGGTTGCCTCACATCCCCGGGAAACCGCCGCCGCAGTCGCCATTGGCATGCATGGCTTCCATCTGGCGCTTCATCTTCTTGGAACCCCACCTTTTCATCACCTTCATCAATTATGCCGCTCCATTTGTGGGTGTCCGGCCGGGAATGGAATGTCCACCCCTAACTTTTCAGAAATCTAACTCGATGCCACTTTCGAGAGTGAAGCGGCCTTTCTTGGCTGGTTGAAAATATTTATATAACGAGGCCAATGGTCCCAGGCCAGATAAGGTAGTGACGGGGATCGGGCCCAGAGAGTTGTCGTAGGTGTAGTTACCAGTCAGGATCAATGATAAGCTTTTGGTGAGACCGGCCTTGAGCTTCAATTGAGCTACGGCCTTCCAAACGTCGGTTTCCTCTACGCCAATAATGGGCGCTGCTCAATGGAGCGCTTAAAATACTTACTGCTTGGTTTGAAACATTAGTGCTAATTAGCGAATATTAGTGGTTAAAAAACTGCCTTGTTCCGACCTTCTTGGTGAATCCACTCCGACCAATAACCAATAACCAATAGGAAATAACCATTAACAAATAATCTATGTTCACTAGAACATAGATTGGATTCTGCCGCTCACCTGTCCATTCATCAGCCAGTCGATGCTGACGTATTGGTAAACGGCGACGATCAGCCAGAAGGGGATTTGAAACCAAAGTTTCGACGACTTGTGCCGTAGCAGAGATTGGGCGAGATAGGCGCCGGGCCAACCGCCCAGGAACGCCACTAAGTGAAGGGCATTTCCCGTCGTTCGCCATCCACCCTTGCGCGAGCGTCGTTTATCCCAGGCATAAAGGGCAAAGGTCAGCAGCGACATCACCGCGATGTAACCCGAAAACCACGGCCACAGTTCCGGATTGGTCTGACGCCAGACGGCCAGAGCCGGCGCCAACAAGAGGACAAGCAGAATCACCATGTTCTTGAATCGGAAACTCCCGCCGTAGCCCCTGTCGTCAGCCGATGTAACCATACGTCCTCGGGCAGTTTCGTTGTTCGGCATGGATATCAGATCACCAAATGTTTAAGTGAGAGCTCAGAGTCAACAGAAGGAAATATGGCGCTAAAGTGAGAAGGCTGCTACTAGCTACTAGAATCTGGTTACCAGCCACTAGCTCCGCTCTGCTTCTTCAGCAATCGGGCGTAAGCTCTAAGCAGTAGGCCGTCTGATTGCGCATTCGTAAGTCTGACAGCCTCAAATAATGACTCATCCACTTGATCACAACCAGACCACCACCCAGCCCTCATCTTCGGTTACATCATAGTGTTCGACGGTTGCCGTCTCCGGGCTCTTTTCCACATCGACCGGATAACATTTGGCTCTGACCTTATCTGGCAGGCAGACGGATTGCCCGGTGGTGATATCGAACTCCCAGCTATGCCAAGGGCAGCGAAGTATTTTTCCCTCCCGCGCAATCACTGCTTCGTAGGGGCGCCCGGCGGT
>DFDG01000178.1 GCA_002367815.1 Opitutaceae bacterium UBA3033
ATTTTTCCCAGCAATATGCGGGGTAACATCCAGTCCGCCTTTTGCTGAATGCAGAATTCCAGATGGGGGATCGCTTCGTTATCACGCCCTTCCGCGATCAAAGCCTGCGAAAGGCTGAAGCGGAAAAGCTCATTTGCTGGCTGACTGGCAACCAGTGCTTGGAATTGCTCCACCCGGGCAGACATCAGGCAATACTGTCGATATAAACCAGCACACCGGTGGCGTTGTCGTGACCCCCACGGCGGATGGCGAGGGCGATAATCTCGCGCAAGATGGTCTCTGGATCTTCATCTCGGGTTAAAAAACCGGATATTTCAGCATCGCTGACCAGCCCAGTCACACCATCCGTGCAAAAGAAATAGCGGTCACGTGCCTGCAAAGTGCGGCGGATAACATCCACTTCAATCGAGCCGGGTTGGCCCATGCAGCGAGTGAGGGCATGGCGATTCGATTCGTGGAAATAGACGTCTTCACCCTGGGCCCTTCGCAGGCGGATTTCATTTTCCACGGAATGGTCCACGGTAAGGCATGAAAATGCATCGCCGCGTTGGGCATAACAGCGTGAGTCACCTACATGGCCAATTATAAGTTGGCTGCGGATGATTTGCCCAACTGTTAAAGTGGAGGCGATTCCGGAGCTGGGGCTGAGCTTTCGACCGAGGTCGAATACGGCTGAGCTGGCTTGTTGGACGATCATCGGCATATCCGGCGATATCTCGGTAGAGGCAACCAATCCTTCCGTGACCTTGAGTATCGCCAATTCAGCTGCCTCTGCTCCGCCGGGAAGTCCGCCGACCCCATCTGCCACCCCATACAGTCGTAATTCTTCATTCAGCACCATCCGGTCTTCGTTTCGACGACGCACCCGGCCAATATCAGTAAGAGCTACAGCGCGAATTTGTGGCATTTAAGAAAAGATTGGCCGGGAAATCGGTTAAGCAAACGGTAAAAATGCTCTTTCCCGGTTCTCGATGGTTAAACGGGTAAATTCGGTAATAGGCAAACTGGCAATGAAAAGCCTTCCGTAGCTCTTGGCGAGCACCCGGGTGTCCAAGATGGTAATGACCCCTTTATCCTCTGCGGTGCGGATCAAACGGCCGATTCCTTGGCGGAATTTTATCAAAGCATCGGGCAGGGTGAGATCATTGAATGGGTTACCCCCGCGATCTCTAATCCATTCACTACGTGCTTCGATTACGGGATGGCTGGGTGGGTCGAAAGGTAGTCGCGTGACAATGACTTGTGAAAGGGAGGGCCCGGGCACATCCACTCCGGCCCAAAAGCTATCGGTGCCAAAAAGTATACCGTTACCTACTTCCTGCAATCGGCGGGTAAGTTCGGTGCGCGAGAGATCCTCGCCCTGCATCATGAATGCTCGATTCGCCGCCCGATAGTCACTTTCCAAGGCATCAGCGACCAACCTCATATCGGTATAACTGGTGAAAAGCACGAGCGAGCCTCCGCTTACCCGCAAAGTGCAGAATCGGATATAATCGATCAGGGCCTGGATGGCCAATTTTGCCTCCTGCGGCGAAGGCAGTGGAATGTCTGCCGCTACATAAACCCGCATATTGCGTTCAAAGTTAAAAGGCGAAGCGACCATGACGGCCTTGGCCTCGGTTGCGCCGATGCGCTTTTGAAACGGGCTCAGGCTCCCACCGGAAGCCAGGGTCGCACTGGTGAAGAGCACTGAAGTGCCACAACTCAGTAATTGGTCCTTGAGGTAAGGGGCCACATCCAACGGAGCGGTGCGCAAAGTGACAACTGTCCGTCTGCGACCAGTTCGTTCCAACCAATAGACAAAGTCATCGTTGGCCACATCAAGCCATTGGCTTAGACCAGCTTGGCAGGTTTTTAGTCGGGATCGTTGGTCGAGTAACTCGTCCCGTTCCTTACCTTCGTCAAGCTTGTCGGCGAGAGTTCCAATGGCCTTAGCTAAGGCTTGGAGAGGACCATCCAGCCATGGTTCGCACGCCCCTTCATCACGGATGCGCACAATGGGGTGCTTTTCTAAAAGCTTATCACGGATGAAGCCGAAGAACTGTTCCGAGGCATCCAATGCATCAATCACGAGTTGTTGTTCAAACGCGCCCCCGTGGCGCGCCAACAGTCCGCGACGGGTCTTGGGATTGAAGAGATATTTGAGCATCCGATCCATCCCGTAACTGCTGAGTCGTAGTCCGAAGTGATCGGTGGCCACTTCCGGCACTTTGTGGGCCTCGTCGAGCACGACAAAATCATCGGGAAACAATACGCCCCGTGTATTTCCTTTTTCGGCTGCCCCACCGGAATTCATCAAGGCGAATAGCAGGGAATGGTTGACGATGATTACCTGTGCTTGGCGTATCCGGGTGCGGGCACGTTGGTAGAAGCAATGGTCCCCATTACAGTGTTTGCGCGAGCAGGCGGAGGAGTCGGAATTTACCAGCTCCCAGACTTCGGGCGATGGTGGCGGTGAAAGTTCATGTCGAATCCCGTCCTTGGTGGACTCGGCCCAAGTCGCGATGCGGTGGAGATCTACGCTTTCGGGAGTCGAAAACAGCTCCTGTTTGTCGCGCAGGGCTGTCGCGAGTCGAGTGGTGCAAAGATAGTTGGCCTTTCCAACCAGAATGGCGCTTTTGAAGTCGCTGTATATCTCAAGCTCGGGCTGCGAACGAAAGATTCTGCGACACAGTGGCAAATCCTTGGTCTGAACCTGCTCCTGCAGGGATATCGTGTGAGTGGAGACGATCAGTTGGCGCGACTGGTCCACGGCGTGAATGATACCGGGCAACAGATAGGCGAGAGATTTCCCCACTCCGGTTCCCGCCTCAAACAGCAGGGGTTCATCATTGGCAAAGGCTGCGGCGGTCGCCCGCGCCATTTGCTCTTGCTGCGGGCGATGTTCAAGCTCGAGTCCTTCATGCAACCAACCACCTTCGGCAAAAAGTTGTGCGGCGAACTTTTGCACATGACTGGGATTTGCCACGGGTGGCAGGATTGAGTCGGTGTCGTCGCGAAGTCCAATCATGAAATCGCCAACGCAAGGCATTCGGGTCGAAACGCGCAAACGAAATTACAAACTTCAGGCATCACCGACATTGATTGGCACAACAATACTTTGAGTGCGCGACAGGTCCGCACCAAAACCCAGTAAATGTCCGGCAATCGAATCTTCGATCGTTGTGGACGATAGGGAGGGTGTTTCGCCACGCAGCACACTGAGAAAATCCGCCACCAAACGAAGATCACAACCCCCATGCCCACCCACCGCACCGGACATATCTCCTTCGGGTGCCAGTTTGACGCGCCGTTCACTGAACTCGTGGCCTGGTCGTGGGTCTATTTGGCGAATAATAAATTCTGAATCTTCAAAGCGTCCCTGGATTTCTCCCTTGGTGCCAACCAGATGAATGCTGCGGATCGGGCGGGCACTGCCACCAATCATATTGAGGGTCGCGGTGCAACCATCGGCAAAGGCGATGGCTACGGATTGGTGGTCAACAACGTCGTTGTCGCATTTCCACACACAACGACCGTAGCGGTTATCGCCCTTTAGTGACGCGATCTTATCTTCCAAGGTGAGATTTTCTATGTGTTCCAGACTATCCCACACGTAAAAACTCCAACGCTCGGGATGGTCGATGTAGTGCTTGCGCGCGGAGTAGTCGCATTCGGATTCAATCGGGCAATCCACCAAGCACTTTGTGCCTGCACCGACGGGTGCCATTTCCGGACGAAAATAATAATTTCCCCCGAAACTGGATACGCTGACGGGCGGCACGCCACTTTTCATCCAGGTGATAAGATCGAGATCGTGGCATGACTTGGACATGAGCATGCCTGAATGACAGATATCCTGCCGGTTCCATTTGCCGCGCACGAAACCCACTGCCATGTGGTGGTAGGAAACGTGTTCAACCGCCTGCACATTTATGATTTGGCCGATGGTGCCTTTGATTACTTCACTTCTAATCGCCGAGTAGAACGGGGCGTAACGCAGGACATGGCAGATGCTCACTTTGCGACCAAGGCGACGAGCCGTGCCGACCAATTGCTTCAGTTCGGTTACGTTGGTGGCAAAGGGTTTTTCCAATAACAGATCGTAACCCGCCGCGAGCAGCGGCAGCGAAGTGGGCACATGATGCTGGTCCATGGTGCCATTGATTACGAAATCGGCAAATTTAGGGCGGGTCGCCAAGTCTTCCGCACTTTCAAAACATTGATCAGTGGTGAGATTAAACCTGCGTATCGCGTTTTCTCGCCGGGCTGGCGATGGGTCAGCCACCCCAACAATACATAGTTCATCGGGATGAGAAAGCGCGTAGGACGCGTAAAGCATGGAACGGTGGCCGGCGCCAACGATGATCGCGCTAAGTTTTCTCTTCATAAGGAAATCACCTGTAAGATGAATAAGTGTCCATTAGTTGACAATTTGCTAGCGAATTGAATTTGCGACTTCCCGGGCGCCTGATTCTATTGCCGCGTATGGAACATGCCCACGAAAACTTCGCCGATTGGGGAGAGGAATTGGCGGAGTTTCTACGCAAACAACCTGGAGTTGGTGCGGTGCGTATCCAGCCCGCTTCGCGTAAAATTGAAGTG
>DFDG01000104.1 GCA_002367815.1 Opitutaceae bacterium UBA3033
ATAGAGTTCACTGTTGGCCGGTTGCAATCGTTCGGCTGCTCCTTCGATCACCATGGTGCCGCCGAGCAGGGCCGCATCGAAACGTGCCTTGAGTTGAGTGCCCTGCGGCAGGCGCAGTAGCCCAAGTTGATCACCGTTGTCGATTTGCTCCACGCAGAACACGAGCGGTCCGCGTTGCAAGGCGACGCAACCCACATCGTGCACCACATGGGGGTGAGCGCGGATGCGTTGCACCGTCATCGGAAAATCGAGTGTCACGACATCACCGGTCCGCCACTCGCGTTCGAGGTGCAAGTAGCCGCTGCGATTGTGCGCGGCGATCTCCACCGACTCGCCATTGATCATTGCGGTCGGCGCCGTGCACCAGCCGGGTAAGCGCAGACGCAAAGTAAAAGTAGTCGCGGTGGCTGGATTGACTTGGACACTTACTTTACCGTCCCAGGGGTAATCCGTCTGCATCGCCAGTTTGAGCTTTGCTCCAGCCACGGTGGTTTCAAGTGAACAGTCGGTGTAGAGATGCACCGCCAATCCGTCGGGCATCACCGAATGGGTGTAATGACCGAGCGAGGCCAGCGTGCGGGCGATGTTGGGTGGGCAACAGGCACAACCAAACCACGGCACCCGCTGCGTTTTGACGTAATGCTGATCGTAGCGACGCTTCGCCTCCGCCGGGCGCACCTCCAACGGGTTGACGTAGAAGAATGTTTTTCCATCGAGCGCCATGCCCGCGAGCACGTTGTTGAAGAGGGTGCGCTCCATCGCGTCGGCAAACTCGCCCCGCAATTCGAGATCGAGCATGCGCCGGGCAAAAAACACGAGCCCGATACCGGCACAACTTTCGGCGTAGGCCCGATCATTCGGCAAATCGTAACGGCCGGAAAATTGTTCGCCATTCCATTCGGAGCCGAGCGCACCTGTCACGTAGGTGTGAAAATTGCTGAGGTTTTGCCAAAGCATGTGGCACGCCGAGCGCAACGAATCGTCCCCCATTTCCAGGGCAAGATCAGCCATCGCCGTGTAGAGATACATTGCCCGCACGGAATGGCCAATGGGCTCCAATTCTTCGCGGACCGGTTTGTTCGCCTGCAGGTAAGCCCAACGGTTGTGATAAAAATAAACCGGCAGTTTTTTACTCACCCCTAGCCGTTTGCTTTCGTCTTCGTAGTAGTTGGGCTTGGCGCCGCGCTGATTGATGAAATACGCCGCCAAGTGCACGTAACGTTTCACGCCGGTGACCCGGGCAAGTTTAATCAGTGCCAACTCCACTTCCTCGTGACCGGGATAACCCAAAATCTGCCCCTCGGCAGAGCCAAATACTTTCCCAATCATGTCTGCCAATTTGCACACCACATCGAGCAAGGTGCGTTTGCCTGTGGCTTCGAAATGCGCGACCCCCGCCTCGATGAAATGGCCGGCGATGTAGAGTTCGTGCCATTCGAAAAGATTCGTCCACTTTTTGTCCGGCGCCGTCAGCTGCACATAAGTGTCGAGGTAGCCATCCGGTTGCTGGGCCTTCGCGATGGTGGCGATGATGCCGTCCAGCTCGGCGTCCAACTTGGCGTCAGGATGGGTGGCGAGACTGAACGAAGCGGCTTCGAGCCATTTGGCCAGGTCGGAATCCTGAAACCACAGACCGTAGAATTCGCCCTGCTTTTCGCCGGCCGCGACCTGGAAGTTGTGCACGGTGCCGCTGCGCTCGGCTCCGGGCAACCGGTCGTTGAGCGCCTCCCATTGATAGGGAATCACGACGTCGCGAACCAGTTTCGCGCGATCAGCGAGGAAGCCGCGCTCGAAGCGGATCTTGGGCAGAGCAATACAAGTGGGCGTGGTCATTTGAACTGAAGTGATACGACGGAGCCCGGCGGGATGACTGCAGTCACGTGGTCGCCATCCATGCTGGCACCCTCAAGGGTGCGGGTGGTCACGGTCCGGGGCTGATCGAAAGAATTACAAGCCGTCAACTCAGGCGAGCTGAGCACTTGAGCGGTAAGCTTACGGCCGGCAATCCCGGCCAGGGTAAGATCCATATCCACCTCGTTGGCCGGATCGGTATTGCAAAGTGTAACCGTCACCGACCCATCCGCGGCCAATGATGCTGTCGCGGAGACTTGCGGGAAACATTTGTTTTCGTGCGACAGTTGCGGTGTCTCAATTTTCACGGGCAGCCGACGTGCTTCGTGATGTGCGGCATAAAGCTTAAAGACATCCCAAGTCGGCGTGAGCACCATGCGGCCGCCGTCGGGTTCAGTCAGAGCGACCGACTGCAGCACATTGACGACTTGAGCGAGATTAGCGAAACGCACGCGTTCGCAGTTATCGATAAAGATATTGAGGTTGAGCGCGGCGAGCACGGCGTCACGCACGGTCTGCTGTTGATAAAGGAAACGCGGGTTGGTGCCTTTCTCCACTCCGTACCACGCGCCCCACTCATCCACGAGGAGCGCGACTTTCTTTTCCGGATCAGCGCGATCCATGATGGCTGAATGTTTCCGCACCAACTCATCCATCCGCCATCCCAGTGCCATCACTTCGTTCCAACCGTTATGATCAAAAGGCGTGGCCTGGGCTTTATTGGCCCATCCGCCGGGCAAAGTGTAATAGTGCAGGGAAAGACCATTCATGGGATCAAACCCATAGAGCGGCTGGGCGCATTCACGCATCATCACTTCGGTCCAATGATAATCATCTTCATTCGGGCCACAGGCCATCCGCAGTGACTTTGCATTCGGGTAATCCTGCACGTAGGTCGCATAACGTCGGTATTCGTCGGCGTAGTATTCCGGACGCATATGTCCACCGCAGCCCCAGTTCTCGTTACCCACGCCCCACAAGGTGACATGCCAAGGTTCCTTGCGGCCATTCGTTGCGCGTTCATCGGCCAAGGTGCCGGCTGGCGCATTCACATACTCTACCCACTCTCGCATCTCACGGGGAGAACCGCTGCCAAGATTGAGCGCGAGGTAAGGCGCACAACCCAGTTGCTCGCACAGATCAAGAAACTCATGCGTGCCCACCGCGTTGTCATCGATCACGCTGCCCCAATGCGCATTCACGCGGCGCGGTCTTTGTGAACGCGGCCCGATGCCGTCGCGCCAAAAATAATCATCGGCGTAACAACCACCCGGCCAACGCAGATTGGGAATCTTGATCTCCCGCAAGGCCGCGACCAAGTCGCTGCGCCAACCACGTACATTAGGCACTTTGGCATCTTCGCCCACCCAAAGACCGTCGTAAATACAACGACCGAGATGCTCGGCAAAATGACCAAACAAGTGTCGGCTGATGACCGGACCCGGTTGGTTGGCTGCGATGTGAAGCTTAGCTCGATTGGTCATAAATTACTCAGGGTCTGGTAACGGTATCGGCAATGGTCAGCGTGTTGAAATCGAGCACCCGTTGGAGCCGTCCATGCGTAATCGTTAGTTTTCGCCCACCGATCTCAGCATTGAGATGCGGTCCTTCGAACAGCTTCCACTGCGAGTAGTCCGCAGGTTCGCCATCCGCCCCGGGCGCTTGGCCGTAGGTGAAGATAATTTTTTTGCCGCGCAACGTGGTTAACTTGACCGTGGGCACTGGCTCGAGCGCAAACTCCAGCGGCAAGGCGACAATCGCGACTTTGAAGGCATCGAAGCTCTCGAATTCGGACGCACTCGCAGCCTGCACGATGGTGCCGTTCTTCAGGTGCGGGCTGGTGAGGAGCTGTCCGCCAACGGGCAATTTCTCCTTCGCCCAGCCGCCGTTGTAGTGGAGATAGGGAATCCAATGATAACCGGCCAGTGGTCGGTAGGCGAGATAGGCGCGGCCACCTTGGGCAAAGATCCAGCCGGACTTGTCCTCGGTGACATTGACGAGGTCCTTGGAGAAGAAGCCATTGATGTGGGGGAAGCGCGTGCCCGGTGGAATGTCGTAGAGGGCGATCACCGTATCGAGGTTCTGGTAGACTTGCTCGTAGGGCGAGCTGCCGACGATCTTATCGGGCGAGTCGTAGGAGGGTTTGCCCTCGTGGGTCACGCCCTTGATCCACGGCTCGGGATACGCGGTGAAATACATTTGCATGGCCACGCTCGAAGAGAGGGGATGCATCGAGAACATCGTGCTATGCTTACCACGCGGATCGGGCTCATCCCAAGTGAGGTCCCAGGCGTGAGCCTGAATCGGGTCGAGCTGGCCGCCTTGCGTGGAACCCACGGCATAATCCCGCCGCAGATAGTTGGTTTTATAAACCGGGGGCGACAGCTCCTCACTGTAGCGCCAGCGCCGACGGATGCGCGCTCGGTCCCGTTGCAAGTAATCCTCCTGACGATCCGTCGCGAGGCGATAGATCACCTCGGGCACCTGATAATTTTTAGCCACCGTAGCGAAGTAGATGCCCCAACCGCCGTAGCCGGAAGTGGGCGGTATGTTGCCGAAAAGGATCCAGCTAAAATAGGAGGCGAGCGCATTAGAACGCTCGACCACGGAACCTTCGTCGGTGCGGGAGTTGGGGCCGCGCAGCACACCGTTGAGGGTGTTGTTGGCCAGTTCGGCAAAGAGCCAGTCCAGCATCATTTGGCCCCGTTGATTCATCTCCGGATCATTGGACCATGAAGCTAGAAAAAGCATCGGGATGGCATACTCGCCAATGTAGTGCGACGGATTGAATTCTCCCTGCCCGACCGTCGTCGTCGTATTCATCCAATCAATGAGAAAGGCGCGGGATTCAGCGAGATTCTCCTCAGAGGTCCGGCCATTATACCAACTATCCGCAGGCTCGTTGGGATACAGTTCGGAGATGAGATAAAGTGAAGCGTAATACATCACCCAATGATTCTCGGTGTCCCCGCGGATCTGACGCGTCGTGCGCCAGGTATCGCGAATCGCCGCCTTGGCTTTCGGGGAGAGCAGATCGCGGCCGAGGTAGGCCACGCAGACATTGGGAAACATCCAGAAAGGTCCGGAACCGGGGTCTTGCATGATCGCGATCACGCGCTGTGAGCACTGCTCCACGTCCACCCCCAACACAAGTTTGGTGGCAATCGTAGCCATGTCCAATTTGGCGGGATCGTTGGTGGTGGCTCGGTTTTCACCCGCGCGCCAAGCGATCACTTCGTCGATGCGGGCCTCATAGGCTGTCCGTCTGAGACTGGCATCCTGCACCACGACCCGAGAGGGGGGAGAAGCTTCGAAGGCCGGTTGTGCCAGGGTGGTTCCGGTTGAGACAAGCGTGAGCATTACCGTGAAAAAATTTGAGAACTTCATGTTTGGCGGGGGTAGGTTTTACCGAACTGCTTTGGGCAAGGTAATGAAGTAATTCACCAGGGAACCCTCCAGTTTGTCGGGCTGCCAAGTTCGGCCAAAATCATCCGAATAGAAAAGCGTCTCCTTAAAGACACTGGCATAAAGCCGACCGCTCGGGTCCACCCCCACCCGCCAGACCCGATGCAGGCCGGGCAAACCGGCGTTGCGATCCTGCCAGGTTTTTCCGCTATCTTCCGACGTCAACACGCCCAGGCCCCAGCTGGCGATTGCGCTGCGCTGCGGGTTCGTCCCATCAAAAGTTACGTTGTAGAGGGCGTGGGTCGCGGGCACCCCCGCAATTTGACTCCAAGTAAGACCGCCATCATGCGATGACCAAGCGCCGGCACTCTGGGTGACGGCCAGCCAGTGAGCGGGGTCGTGAGGGGACTGCTGGATGTCGTCGACCATTTCCTTGGTCGGCAGCACGCAGCGCCAGGACTCGGCCCCGTTTTCCGTTAAATAGATGCCGACCTCGCAACCGGCAAAGACGCGACCGGCGTGGTTGCGATCAATCGCCACCATCTGCGTGTATTTGCCGCGGTCGGGCAGGCCTTTTTCGCGCCGAACCAGAGTTTGCGCCCGATTGGTGGAGACGGCGATGCCGTCGGGCAGCGAGAGGTAGACGTGATCGGGTGCATTCGGATCGACGGCCACATGGCGGGCTTC
The DNA here is from genome assembly GCA_002367815.1 of Opitutaceae bacterium UBA3033. Taxonomy (GTDB): domain Bacteria; phylum Verrucomicrobiota; class Verrucomicrobiia; order Opitutales; family Opitutaceae; genus Cephaloticoccus. Next base: position 5,944 of record DFDG01000104.1, read on the forward strand.
CGTCATGTCCCAATCGTTGCAGATCCGCCAATGGGCCCCGCCATCTAGCGTTCGCCAGAGGCCGTTGTTGGCCGAAGTGTAGACGACATTGCGATCGCGGGGATCAAACGCCACGGCCGTGATACCATTGTCATTATAACCCATGTGCGTCCAAGAGCCGTCATCGTTCAGCTGGAAGACGCCGTTGCCGGCCCCGATCTTGGAGCCGACGATATAGTCTTGGGTGACGTTGGCGCAGATGAAAAAATCATCAGTGGGCGCCGCGGGGGTGAGGGTCGGGATTGCCATGAGCGCGATCAGGCCGAAGGGGATTTTAGGGAGGGTCATGATTTAGCGGGTCACCGTGTTGGCGATGGTCAACGTGTTGAAGTCGAGGACACGCTGCAGCCGGCCATGGGTGATGGTCATTTTGCGCGAGCCGATTTCGGCATTGAGATGCGTGCCGCCAAACAGTTTCCACTTGGTGTAGTCGAAGGGTTGTCCATCCACAATCGGCGCTGCGCCGTAAGTCACGGTTACTTTTTTCCCGCGCAGCGTGGTCATTGTAACAGTCGGCAAAGGTTCGAGTTTGAATACCAACGGCAAGGCGGCGATTGCAGATTTGAAGGCGGCGAAACTAACGAATTCGGACGCACTCGCAGCCTGCACGATGGTGCCGTTCTTTACGTGAGGGCTGGTCAGCACTTTGCTGCCGGTGGGATCGCGGGCCCATTTATAGCCATCGGTTGATGGCAGCTGTCGATAACTAAGATGCGGAATCCATTCGTAGGCCGCAAGCGGACGATACGCGAGGTAGGTGTTGCCGCCTTGGGCGAAAATCCAGCCCGACTTGTCCTCGGTCAGATTTTTGAGGTCTTTCGAAAAGAAACCGTTCACCTGGGGAAAATCCTCACCGGGCTTGATGTCATAAAGGGCGATCACCGTATCGAGATCCTGGAAAACCTGCTCGTAAGGCGAACAACCCACCAGCTTGTCAGGTTGGTTGTAGGAAGGCTTTCCCTCTGCCGACACCCCGATCGGCATCGGCTCGGGGTAGCTGGCAAAAAACATCTGCATGACGCGGCCCGATGAATGGGGATGCAACGAGAACATCGTGGGATGTTTGCCTCGGGGATCGTTTTCTCGCCAGGTCACATCCCACACGTGGGATTGGATGGGATCACTCAGGCGGCCTTGATGGGAACCAACCGCGTAGTCCTTCCGTAAATATTGGGTCTTATAGATCGGCGGCACCTGCTCATCGCTGTAGCGCCAGAAACGGCGGGTGCGGGCCCGGTCGCGCTGCAAAATATCCTCCCGACGATCAATCGCGATGCGGTAGATCACCTCTGGCACCTCATAGTTGGGAGCCAAGGCCGCGAAGTAATTTCCCCAGCCACCGTATCCCGCCGGCGGCGGCGTGGCGTCAAACAACAACCAGGAAAAGAACGACACCAACGCATTCCAACGTTCAATCACATCGGTGTCGCCGATGCGGGAATTGGGGCCACGCAACACACCTTCGAGCGTGTTGTTGGCCAGTTCGGCAAACAACCAGTCGAGCATCATGTGCCCGCGTTGGCGCATCTCAGGATCCTTGGCGTAGGTGGCGAGCATGATCATCGGAATCGCATATTCCCCGATGTAGTGCGTGGGGTTGTATTCGCCCTGTCCGATGGTCGTGGTGAGGTTCATCCAATCCAGCAACCAACTCCCCGCTTCCTTCAAGTTTTCCTCCGAACTGTTGCCCGTATACCAAGTCTCGCCCGGTTCATTCGGATAGAGTTCCGACATCAAATAGAGCGAGGCATGATACATCACCCAATGATTCTCGGTGTCTCCCCGCAATTGCCGCTCGGTGCGCCAAGCCTCGCGAATGGAGGCGCGGGCTTCCGGTGAAAGTTTATCCTGCCCAGCCAAAGCTACCATCGCGGAGGGGAACATCCAGAAAGGACCCGTGCTTACCTCCGCCGGTCCCATCATCTCAATTACCCGTTGATTGCATTCTTCGATGCTTTTGCCGTGAATCAGGAGCATTGTAATCGCCGCCATATCGAGTTTGGCCGGAGGATCACCGATGCCGATTTGCGTCATCCTCCAGTCATAAACTTCTTTAACCCGCGCCAAATAGGCTGCTCTTCGTTCGGCGTTGTTCTCGATCACTTTCCGGGAAGGGACCGGCCCTTCAAAGGAAGGTTGAGCCTGGGTGGTTGCCGTAATCGCGGTTGAGGCAATGATCGCGCATAGGATCAGGGTGGACTTGAGCTTGTTCATATCTGGGGAGTGTCAGAGATTGTGAGCGTATTAAAATCAAGCACCCGCTTGAGATCGCCATGCGTGATGGTCAATTTGCGACCACCGACTTCGGCATTGAGATGGGTGCCTGCAAAGAGTTTCCACTTCGAATAATCGATGGGAATTCCATCGACCACGGGAGCTTCGCCATAGGTCACGGAGACTTGCTTACCCCGCAGCGTCGTCATCTTCACCATCGGCACAGGCTCAAGTTTATATTCAAGCGGCAAGGCGTTGATTGCGGCTTGAAATGCCTCAAAACTGGCGAACTCACTGGCGCTAGCCGCCTGCACAATGGTGCCGTTCTTGACGTGCGGACTGACCAATACCCGACCACCGGTTTGGTCTCGCGCAAAAGCATAACCAGCCGTAGCTGCGGTGCGGCGATAATCAAGATGGGGAATCCACGCATAGGATGCCATGGGTCGATAAGCCAGATAAGCGTCGCCCCCCTGCGCAAAAATCCAACCCGACTCGTGCTCGGTGACCTGCTTCAGATCCTTGGAGAAAAATCCATTAACCTGCGGGAATCGCTCATCCGGTGGGATATCATAAAGCGCAATGACCGTATCAAGGTCTTGAAACACTTTCTCATACGGCGAGCAGCCCAATATTTTGTCCGCAGAATCATAGGAAGGTTTACCTTCCACCGCGACTCCACGCGGCATGGGTTCCTCGTAGGTGGCAAACTGCATTTGCATCACCTTGCCCGATGAATGCGGGTGCAGGGAAAACAGCGTCGGATGTTTGCTACGGGGATCTTCTTCGCGCCAGGTCACATCCCAGACATGGGCTTGGATGGCATCATTGATGCGACCTTGCTGCGAACCCACCGCATAATCGTGCCGCAGATACTGGGTTTTATAAATCGGCGGCATGTGCTCATCGCTGTAGCGCCAAAAACGACGAGTGCGGGCCCGGTCGTGTTGCAATATGTCTTCCCGACGGTCGGTCGCGATCCGGTAGATCACTTCCGGCACTTCGTAGTTCTCGGCCATGACGGCAAAATAGACGCTGAATCCACCGTAGCTGATGGTCGGAGGAGTGTTACCGAAAAGCATCCAGGAAAAAGAGGTCGCGAGTGCATTCCATCGTTCCGTTACAGAAGTATCATCGGTGCGAGAATTGGGACCGCGCAAAACGCCTTCGAGCGTGACGTTGGCCAGCTCGGCAAACAACCAGTCGAGCATCATATGCCCGCGTTGCCGCATCTCGGGATCCTTGGCATAGGTCGCCAACATCAGCATCGGAATGGCATATTCCCCGATGTAGTGGGTAGGGTTGTATTCACCCTGCCCGATGGTCGTGGCGATATTCATCCAATCCAACAACCAGCTGCGGGCCTCCTGCAGATTTTCCTCCGAACTGTTGCCCGTATACCAAGTGCGGCCCGGTTCGTTCGGATAAAGCTCCGACATCAGATATAATGACGTGTGATACATCGTCCAATGATTCTCGGTATCCCCTCGCAATTGGCGCGCACTGCCCCAGGCATCGCGGATCGATTGGAGCGCTTCCGGGGAAAGCTTGTCCTGCCCGACAAATGCAGCCATAGCCGCGGGAAACATCCAGAACGGCCCGGTGCCGGGTTCCTTCATCAATTTAATGATCGCCTGATTGCACTCTTCGATTCGTTCGCCGCGCTTTACCAGCATGGCCGCGGTCGCAATATCAATGGCGATCTTCTCTTCGCGATTGTCGAGGCGCGCAATTCGCCAATCAAAAATTTCGTTGATCCTCTTCAGGTAGGCTTCACGTCTCACGGTTTTATCCGAGATAACTTCCCGGGCAGGAAGTGCGCCTTCATACGCAGGCTGCGCACTCAACGTGGCGGACAACCAACTCCCGCAAATCAAACCAATGATTAAACCCTGCTTCTTGAAAATTCTCATGGCCGGGTTAAGGGTTGGCCCGAGGCAGCGATACGAAAAAATTTACCAGTGAACCCTCCAGCCCGACATCAGGCTGCCAGGTGCGGCCAAAATCGTCCGAAAAATAGAGCGTCTCTTTGAAAACACTGGCGTAGAGTCGACCATTGTTGGGATCGACCCCCACGCGCCAGACTCGTGGTTCACGGGGCAGGCCCGCATTGCGCGAAGTCCAGGTTTTGCCACCATCTTCGCTGGTTAAAATTCCGTCGGCCCAACCCCCGACCGCCATGCGTTGAGAATTCGTGGCATCAAAAGTTACATTATAGATCGGGTTTTCCTGGTTGAGTCCCTCGACCTGTTGCCAGGTAAGCCCGCGATCATGCGACATCCATGCCCCATGGTGGTCCGTGCCAGCCAACCATATTTTTGGATCGTGCAGGGATTGTTGCACATCGTTCACCTGAGTGGTGGTGGGCAGCACTTCACGCCAATTCAGGCCGGCATCTTCGGTTAAAAATATGCCTTTTTCGCATCCAACAAAAACGCGCCCTGCCGTCGTGCGATCAACCTCGATCGCTTGGGCAAACCGACCGCGCTTGGGCAAGCCATTGTTGCGATGCACCAAAGTATGGGCCCGGTCCGTCGAAACTGCCACGCCCTCGGTGTGGGCCAGGTAGACTGTATCCGGGGCATTTGGATCGACCGCCACATCACGACCCTCGGTCAGATCCCAGCTGTTGACCATCCGCCAGCCTTTGCCTCCGTCGTAGCTCACCCAAAGCCCATTGAGTGCGGCAGTGTAGATAACATTATGGTCACGCGGGTCGAAGGCGACGGCGGTAAGGGAGGTGTCATTATAACCGAAGTGCTGCCATGCGCCCTGATCATCCAACCGGAAAAGTCCGTTGGTGGTTACGATTTTCGAACCAATCACGTAACCCTTGTTTACGTTGGCGCAGATAATGAAATCCGCCGGGGTTGAATTTAGCACTGAAGTCGCTCCGAAGAGCAGGCCCAGCAGAAAGAGGGGGTATTTTAATTTTGGCATGATGAAAAACGAGTTCTGGCATTGCGACGTGGCACCGATTTGGTCATGATCAACTGGCCATGATAAAAATCTTCCTGATTGCGACCCTGTTCACCGGCTTGCTCAACCTGACGCGCGCCAGTGATACGCCCGAAGCACGACTCGAAGCAGCCGGCATCACTCTTCCTGCCGTGCCGTCCGCCATTGCGAATTACGTGCCCGCGGTGCGCACCGGTAACTTGATCTTCCTCGCCGGACAAATCGCCAAAAACTCCGATGGCGAATTCGTCACGGGCAAGATCGGGGTGAATCTCACCCTTGCGGAAGGAGCAGCGGCCGCGCGGATATGCGCGATTCAGTTGATCGCAGTGTTGAAAGCCGAGATCGGTGACCTCTCGAAAGTGAAGCGGATCGTGCGCGTCGGTGGTTTCGTCAATTGTCCCGAGGACTACACGGTGCAATCCAAAGTCGTGAACGGTGCATCCGACCTGTTGGTCGAAATCTTTGGTGATGCCGGTCGTCATGCCCGAGCCGCCGTGGGCGTCGCCTCGTTGCCCGCCGGAGCTCCGGTGGAAATCGAGATGATGGTCGAGGTCACGGAGTAAATTGACTGACATGCCGGTCAGGCTTTGCGGACGATATCGTTGATCGCCGCGAGAAGCAGTTCGCACTCCTGGGCGGAATTAAACAAGTGGGTGGACACCCGCACCGAGTTGAGGCCTTGCTCGCTCACCGGTCGTAAACGGAAGTGATGGTCAGTTGAAAGCATGCCCAACAAATCGGTATAGGAGATCCGTGGGGTGCGAAAGCCGGTGATGGATCCGCTCATCCCGGGATTTGAAGAGGTGAGGACTTCGATGGAAGGTATCTTCGCGAGCCCTTCCCGCAACTGCAGGGCCAAAGCCCGCCCATGCGCAGCAATGCGATCGCGACCTACCTTTTTCTGGAAATCCACTGCGGCCCCGATTCCCAGAACACTTGCGGCATTACGCGTGCCGTATTCATGACGGCTGGCGTTCTTGCCGTATTCCAATCCGCCGGGGAGATGGCTGGGAATGGTTCCGGTATAGGAACCGGCCTGACACGGGATAACCTCATCGTTCCGATCGCTGCGGATAAATAGAATGCCCGTCTCATGGGGAGCGCCCATCCATTTGTGGCCACTGGTCGCGTAGGAATCGCAACCGATTTCACCCATCGTGAAGGGGAACATGCCGGCCGATTGCGCGCCATCGATGTGAAACCAGAGACCGTGTTCGTGGGCCAATTCCGCGATCTCCGCCGCCGGCAATAAAATGCCCGTCGGCGCGGTAACATGACTGATCTGAATCACCTTGGTGCGCGGCGTGATCAGTTCACGAAT
>DFDG01000199.1 GCA_002367815.1 Opitutaceae bacterium UBA3033
TGATTTGGCGGGGTCACGTCACTTCAGCCAGCAACTCGTAGATTGCTTGGCTGTGACTTTCGAACATCTTTAATCGGGATCCCTCAGAGTGCCTGCAGCGTCGCACCGGCTGCCACAAGTTTATCCCGCATCACCACGGGATCTTGAGCTTTCTCCACCGCCTCGTCGGCCGTGATTAATTCCCGATTAAAAAGACTCATAAGGTGGGTATCCATTGTTATCATGCCCAGTGCAGAGCCGGTCTGAATGTCGGACGTAATCCGGAAGGTTTTGTTTTCCCGGATCAACGAGGCAATCGAAGCAGTGGTGATCATTATCTCATATCCTGCCACCCGGCCGCCGCCTATTTTCTTGCACAATACCTGCGCAATTACCGCTTGGATTGAAGACGCGAGTTGGGTTCGGATCATATCCTTCATGTTGGCGGGAAAGGCATCAACAATACGATCGATGGTCTTTGCCGCACTATTGGTGTGCAGAGTGCCAAACACCAAGTGACCTGTTTCTGCGGCACTGATCGCCGCCTCGATTGTCTCCAGGTCGCGCATTTCACCTACCAGAATAATATCGGGATCCTGCCGCAAAGCGCGACGGATAGCTTCAGAGAAGCTGGGCACATCCGAACCAACCTCGCGCTGCGTCACTACGCAACGCTTGTGCTTATGGTAATACTCAATGGGATCTTCAATGGTGATAATATGCCCATCACGATTCTCATTAATATAGTTGATGATTGAAGCCAACGTAGTCGATTTACCGGAACCCGTGGGACCAGTGACCAAGATCAAACCACGGGGACGATAAAGCAGCTCACGAATTTTGTCCGGTAAACCCAAGTCACGAAGACCGAACATTTTGTTCGGAATCTGACGGAGAACCATGCCGTAATTGCCCTTCGATTTCAGAACACTCACCCGAAAACGAGCCTTCTCCATGTAGGCGAAGCCAAAGTCGGCGCCACCGTTGAGTTTTGCTGTTTGGACGTGACTGTCGGGGGAGATTGAAAGCATCAATCTTTCCGTATCAGCGGGAGTCAACGGTTCGCCTTCAATTGGCACCATACTGCCACTGATGCGTAAGGTCGGCGGTTGATCTACCGAAAGATGTAAATCAGAAGCGTTTTGATCGACCACGAGGTCGAGCAAGTCATTCATTTCGTAGCTCATGTAAGTGTTTTTTGAGGGTTAACTGCCATCACCTATTGTTATGGAAACGATTTCTTCTACCGTGGTCAAACCAGCGATGACCTTGCGAATTCCGTCTTCGCGTAAGCTGCGCATGCCGGTAGAACGGGCTTTCCCCCTTAGTTTTGAGACACTCACCCCCGCATGGATCAGGTTACGAATCTCGTCATCCACCACCAGAAGTTCAAAAATCCCCATTCTGCCGTAATAACCGGTTCCTTGGCATTTCGAACAACCTTGCCCTCGGCAGATTGAACCCTCCCGGACCTGGATTGGAGTGATATTCAAACAATGCAACTCCTGTTCAGTGGGTGCATATGCTGCTCTGCAATCGGGACATATTTTCCGCACCAAACGTTGCGCCATAACTCCGCGTAATGAAGTGGAGACCAAAAATGGCTTTACTCCGATATCAATCAAACGGGTGACCGCACTTGGCGCATCATTGGTGTGCAATGTTGAAAAAACCATATGCCCGGTCAGCGAAGCATGGATCGCTATCTCGGCCGTTTCCAAATCACGAATCTCTCCGACCATCACAATATTGGGTGCTTGCCGCAACATGGCACGCAAAGCGGAAGCAAAAGTCATACCCGTTTCAGATCTTACCGGCACCTGATTAACCCAACTCATCTGATATTCGACCGGATCCTCAACGGTTATTATTTTTCGATCCGGTTTGTTGATCGCTTGAAGACAACTATACAGCGTGGTCGTTTTTCCCGATCCAGTTGGTCCCGTAACCAGCAGAATTCCGTCGGGTTGCGCAATCAGGCGTTCAAACGTCGCCCGATCGTCATCCAGAAAACCAATTTCCTTCAGACCTAACTTGAGACTGTCTTGATCGAGAATTCTCATCACAATACTTTCGCCATGCGAAGTTGGCACAGTTGATACTCGCAAATCCAATGTTCGCCCTTCGACTTTTATCTGGATGCGTCCATCTTGGGGCAGACGCCTTTCCGCGATGCTGATTCGGGCCATAATTTTGAGCCGGGATATTATGGCCGCCTGCAGCCGCTGGGGGGGCGAATCTGCAATGATCAAAACTCCATCGATACGATAGCGGACTCTAAAGCTACGTTCCAACGGCTCCAAATGAATATCCGATGCTCTTTGCTGAACCGCCCGGGTGATCATAGATTGCACCAAATTTATGATTGGGGCGTCGGAATCACTGTTTTCTTCGCCGAGTTCATTTGAGTTTGATTCAGCATAGCGGCCCGTGGCTAGAGAACTCCCCAAAAGTCCCAACAACGCGTTCTCCTCTTTCCCATAATGTCGATCAATCACCTGCACAATATCGTCAGTAGCGGCCAGCAATGGAACAATGCTCATTTGTAGCTTGTGGGCCAAAGTATCAACTCCATCGGTATCCAGCGGATCACTAATCACGACTTCCAATGTGTCACGATGGCGATTCAAAGGCAGTAAATTGTAATGCAGCGCTTGCGACCTAGTTACTAATGCGAGGACATCCGGTGGCACTTGCACATTTGTCAGGTCAACCGTGCGCATGTTGAATTTGCCGGCCAATAATTCGGTCGCCGCCTTGACGTCCAAAGCCCCGGCGCTGACTAACATTCGGAACAGTGAAGTTGGCGTCCCATCACTCACCCGAGCCGACGCCTCCTTTTCCACTTCGGCTACTTGATCCCTGCTGATCAGACCTTCCTCCAGTGCCAACTGCAGAAGATAATCATCAGCGTTGGTGACGGGAGGCATCGTATGGCCGTTTGACGCTATCAGCGCAGACTAAGCAGGAATTCAGCGTTGGATTTCGTTTTCTTCAATCGCTGAATCAACATCTCCATCGACTCGATTGGTCCCAGACCCTGCATCGCCCGGCGAAGACCGTAGATCTTTTCCAATTCAGCCGGATGATAGATAAGCTCCTCTTTGCGGGTGCCGGAGCGATCAATATTTATGGCCGGAAATATACGGCGTTCGACCAATCCTCGATCCAGATGGAGCTCCATGTTGCCAGTGCCCTTGAATTCCTCGAAAATAATTTCGTCCATCCTGCTCCCGGTGTCGACCAGTGCCGTGCCGATAATCGTCAGACTGCCTGCACCTTCGATATTTCTCGCTGCGCCAAAAAACCGCTTCGGCTTTTGGAGTGCATTCGATTCCAAACCGCCGGACATGGTTTTGCCCTGATTACCCGTCAACGCGTTATATGCACGTGCCAATCGCGTGATCGAATCCAATAAGATGACCACATGTTCACCTTGCTCAAGCAGTCGGCGAGCCTTCTCACCCACCATTTCGGCACAGTGAACATGATTCTCCGGCGATTCGTCAAAAGTCGATGATACCACTTCGCCCTTGGTGTGTCGGCGGAAATCCGTGACTTCCTCGGGTCGCTCATCAATCAGCAGGAGGATCAAGGTGTATTCCGGGAAATTCTCGGATATGGAATTCGCGATATTTTGCAGCAGGATGGTTTTGCCAGTCCGAGGGGGTGCCACGATAAGGCCGCGTTGACCGAACCCAATGGGCGTAAGGATATCGACCGCCCGCATCGACACATCTTTTTGCACTTCTGGTGCCTCAAGCAAAATTCGTTGCAGCGGATAGTAAGGCACCAATTCTTCAAACGGAGTTACCTTGGAAATTTCCTCAGGCGCCATCCCCATCACACTGTTAATCCGCACAACCGCAGGGCATCTATCATCACCTTGCGGC
>DFDG01000149.1 GCA_002367815.1 Opitutaceae bacterium UBA3033
AGCTACCTGCTAGAATGGTGCCCAAGGGGGGACTCGAACCCCCACACCGTAAGGCACAGGCTTCTGAGACCTGCGTGTCTACCAATTCCACCACCTGGGCGCGTTGAAAGGGGCAAAAGACAGGGTGCAGGCCATGGGCGCAAGAAAATTGATTTCCTTCCCGGCCAACTCTCCACAAGCTGACGTCTCCATGAATAAAGAAGCCGTGCTCTCCAAAATCCGCGCCGAGAAGGTCGTGGCGCTCATCCGTGCCGATAATTCCGATGGGTTGCTCGACTGTGCCAAGGCATTAGCCGACGGTGGATTGACCAGTATCGAGCTGACCATGACCACACCCGGGGCCATTCGTATGCTCGAAAAAGCCACGGCTGAGCTGCCCAACTTTATTTTTGGCCTTGGCACGGTGCTTGATGCCGAGACCGCCCGCATGGGTATTCTAGCCGGCGCGACTTTCATCGTCACCCCGGCCCTGCGACCCGACGTCATCACGATGTGCCGCCGCTACAGTATTCCGGTTTTTTGCGGGGCATTTACCCCCACTGAGATTGTCAATGCCTGGGAAGCCGGGGCTGATGCCGCCAAGATTTTCCCCGCCGAGTTTTTCGGCCCTTCATACATCAAATCCATCAAGGGTCCGCTGCCCCACATCGAAATGGTGCCGACCGGTGGCGTGAACGCGGAAAACGTAGGCGACTTCCTCAAGGCCGGCGCGATGGCGACCGCTGCAGGTAGTTCTCTGGTGGATGCCAAGTCACTCAAGGAAAAGAATTGGGCTGCGATCACCGCCAAGGCCAAGGCCTTCGTAGCCGCCGTGGCGGCGAGCAAGTAAGCGACGTCTCTCAATTTCGAAGACCGGTCTTCGCGACCGGCCTTTTCCTTTCATTCTACCGGTGGTAGGAATTTTTCGATATCAGGAATTTCCTTCAAACGACGACCCCCGGAATGTCGGGCCAAATAAGGATCTTCCTCCGGCGCCGCCTCAACTTCCTCGTTACCCTCGGCCTCGTCTTCATCGTCGCCGCCGGAAATGATCCAGTTGGGTTCATCGTCAAACAAATGGGCAATCCGTCGGGCCACCGGATCGAGCACGGTGGCGGTATTTTTCAGCCGCCCTGCCTTCACAAATTCAAACAGGAGAGGCATGAACTGATTTTTGTAGCGGCCCTGAAAATCCGACATCCATTTGTTGGCGACCCCCTCGCGATGGTTGAGTAAAACAACGTCGCTGAAATGAACACAGGCATCGCACCACGCGAGCAACGGCGGATTGGCTTCAATGAACTGGCAATTGGCCACGAAGATGATCCGACCCAATTCTGCACCTACCTGATCCAGCCATGGTTTTAACGCTTCGATCTGATCGATCGGATTGCTCCGGCCATCACTCACAAAAAAGATATGCGTGGCATCGACCGGCAACCCGGCTTCGATGCTGTTTTCCATCCAAGTCCAACGAGACAGATTGGGCAGCTTGGCATCCACTGCATCCGGGGTTTCCCTGGCATTGAGCAACACCGCCGGTCTGTCGGTCTCCGTCAAACCGTTCTCAATGAGGTCAAGCACCAGTGCCCGCCGGTCGGAACCGGTAACGCCTAGTATCAAATAGATCAGCGGCTTATCCATTGGGTCAGTTTATCTCAGAATTTGAAGATACGATTCTGGGCAGAGTGCCGCATCCAGTGATCGACCAACACGAGTGCGGTCATCGCCTCGACAATCGGCACCGCGCGGGGCACCACACAGGGATCATGTCGTCCCCGGGCCGCCAACTCCGTGTTCTCGCCCTGCACATTGACGGTTTTCTGGGATTGGAGAATTGTGGCTGTGGGCTTGAATGCGGTGCGAAAAATCAATTCCTCTCCGTTGCTGATGCCACCCTGCACGCCACCCGAACGATTGCTCGTGGTGCGCACTTTACCATCCAGCATCGCAAAAGGGTCGTTGTGTTCCGAGCCTTTCATCCGGGAACCGGCAAATCCACTGCCGACTTCAAACCCTTTCGTGGCCGGCAGCGAGAGCATCGCCTTGGCCAAGTCCGCCTCCAAACGGTCAAATACTGGAGCACCCAAACCTGCGGGCAAACCGCGCACGCGACATTCGATCGCGCCTCCCACGGAATCCCCCTGACTGCGTACTTCTTTGATCCGCGCAATCATCAACCCCGCCGTGGCGGCATCGGGACAACGCACTGCGCTAGCCTCAACTTCAGCCAGAGTGGGAAATTTTTCCACTGCAGGCATGACAATATCATGCACCTGCGTGATGTAAGCGCGGATCTCAATCGATCCAGCCAGGGCTAAAATCTTTTTTGCAATCGCTCCCGCCGCCACGCGACCAATCGTTTCACGCGCCGAACTACGGCCACCGCCACGTGGGTCACGGTGCCCGAATTTAGCCTGATAAGTGTAATCGGCATGGGATGGTCGGAATTTTTCCACCATCTCATCATAAGCCTCGGAACGTTGATCAGCATTGCGCACCAGCATCGAAATGGGCGTTCCGGTGGTGCGTCCCTCATGGAGACCCGAAAGAATTTCCACCGTGTCGGACTCCTTGCGCGGCGTGACGATATCACTCTGTCCCGGGCGCCGACGATCGAGCTCCGCTTGGATCTCTGCAATGGTCAGGGGCAAATTTGGCGGGCAGCCGTCCACGACCACGCCAATCCCAGTCCCGTGGCTTTCGCCCCAGGTCGTGATGGTAAAGAGAATTCCGAAGCTGTTCGGCATGGTAGATCGAACGTGATTTGCCATACCCCGTCCCGCAAGTGCGAAGTATTTGACCCGAGTTTAACCCGTGGGGCGCAATTGTTCATTGCGATACACATACCAGTCCCAGCCCGATAGAGGCGCATGGGAATAGAAACGCTCCTGCACATACCGATTGCCCTTGGCGTCAGTAATCTTCGCCGCTGGAGCGGAATCACCATCCAACCGGTGTAGGAGGAGCCATTGCACTCCCCATGGCGGTTGTTGGTTGGTCGGATAATAAATAATTTTCTGCGAAGGCCCGACCACAACCCGATAGTAATCAACCAGCATGTAATTTCTGAAGTCGTGGTCGCTCCCAATCGTGATTTCCGCAAAGGGCGTGCGCGCAGCAATCTCGCGCAACGCCACTCGATACTGTCCCCGACCATTATGCCAGAGGCGGGAGACATTGAGCCCATTACCCAAAATAAAAAGTGCGAGACCGGTCGCGACCATAATTCGCAATCCCCATTGGCGAAACCACAACCGGACCAACCCATAACCCAGGATCAATAACGCGAATCCCACACTGATGAAAAAGTAACGCGGAAAAAGCAGGGTAAAACGACTGAAAAGCATGCCCAAAACCGGAGTCACCAAAATCACCAATCCATAGAATACGCCCAGCTTAGTTGAACGTCGCCCGATCAATATCAGGCTGGCGAACAAAGCGCTGAAGAATACCGGCAAAGCGACCCACCCCAGCGAAACGGGAAACCCCAAAGTAAAAACTGCGACTTGGTTTAAGACCTCGATCAGCGGATTTTCGGTCCCACCACCGATCTCCATCTTCCGCACAAAGCCTAAATAGTAAGCCATGAAAAACAACCAAGGCCCCAGATGCCAACCGATTGCTCGCGTCAGTCGCACACGCCATGGTCCATGTTCACGAAAGAGCGCACACCCGGTCCAACCAACCCCGGCGATCATGACTTGGATTGTTGCCAGATGGGAGAGCAGCCCTAAAACACAGCCCACACCGTAAAGGACGGCCCAGCGAACCCAGCAATTCTCCGTCGCACGTTGCATAGCATAGAGGGCCAATAAACCAAAGGCCAAGGCTGGGGCATAACCGCGGGCCTCCGATGAATAATGAATCAATAAAAAAGCTCCTCCCACCACCACCGCCGTCATGATACCGGCAATTTTCTCCCGCCCGTTCAGCTCCGTTGGATGCAGCAGTCTGTATTGTCGAGCGGCGATCAAAGCCGCCAACCAAACGGTCGCACTCCCTGCGCACCAAGAGAAGAGTCGATACATCCAATCCGCCTCCACGGGCATCATCAGATAGATAAACAGCGAGTTTAGCGGATGATTATTGTCATGATGCAACTTGGTAAGAATTTCCCACGGTGCAGAGATCGTTGACACCAGATTGATCGACCAGATCTCGTCCAGCCAGAGGTCATTAAAAAGCCCGGGCAAGCGGACTAGCGCGAACCCCACCACCACGGCTCCCAAGGCAAAAACATATCTCTTGCCAGCGGAAAAAAGCCCTGCTGAAGGCTTGGGCGGCGACTTTGGATTCATACACATTCGAACACGGCCACGATGGAAAACATATTGGACCAAGCTTGGGCGACAACCGGCCACCTTCCCTTGCCCAAGGCCGGGCCATAATGGTGTTCGCGAGTGATCGTCATCTGCCGTTCGCGACAGAATCCCCTGAAGTCTCCTACACTCAGATGATGGATGTGACCGGTGCTATACCAATCGTAGCCGAAGATCATCGGCCGGGGCATGCGTCCACGAAACAGCAGATCAAATCGATTGGTGATGTAGCCAAAGTTTGGGAAAGAAACAATTTGCCGCTTCGCGATGCGTTTCATCTGGTCCAGCAACACCTCGGGATAAGCAACCATCTGCACGGTTACATTGCATACCGCATAATCGAACTGGTCATCCGCGTAGTCCGCGTAACTCTCGGCCAAATCGATTGGCGCCACCCGGGCCTTGAGCCCATGGCGCAGGCAAAACTCCACGCCGGTCGGTGCCAATTCCAAGCCTTCACACTCCACCTGCTTGCGCTCCTGCAACAGTTTCATCAGCGATCCGTTGCCACAAGCCAGATCGATGACTTTGGCCCCCGGAGTGACCCAATCAGCAATAACCTGGTATTCATTTCGCTCACTGAATTTCCCGTCCGTGTAGTCGTAGTTGCGGTTGTCATTCATCGGATGAACACAATCAGGATACGATCGGTCCCGGCAAGATCGAAGGCAAGGCGTCACGCGCGGTAACGCAGGTCAAGGGCCACCACGGTTTGCTTGATGCTCGCACGCAGCTTGGCCGGTGCGATCACTTCAGCGGCCGCACCCCAACCCAATATCCATTGCTCCGCCTCCTCCAAAGCCCCGAGTCTCATCTCCAGTTCCAGCCCACCGCCACGCAATTCACGAATCTCCTGTGATTCGTGCCATTCGCGTTCACGCACCCGTTCGGCGGCCGCAGCAGTGAAACGAACCACCACCCGGAAATCGCCTGTTCCGCCAAGCACCCCAAGAGCGTTGGCAAAAAATGTCTCCGGCGAAAAATCGGCCGAACGCTCAAACTTCACCTTGGTCACAACCACACCCTTGATGCGCGGCAAAGCAAATGTCCGCAATGCCTGCCGCTCGGTGTCGAAGCCCACGAGATACCAAAGATTTTCCCGATTTGCCAAATGATACGGGTGAACCTTGCGGGCCGTCGCCGCCGTAGTGCCGGGTTTACGATAACTGAACGTCACTTCGTCATGATGCAGCACCGCCGCACTTAGTGGATTGAAGATCGCTAGATCAGTCTTGCCCAAGCCGAAGTTCTTAAAGGAAACCGTGCGCAATTCATCCGCTGGCGTGAACGAAATACGATCACGCAGACCACCCGCCAGTTTTTCAAACGCAATCTCCAGCTGCCGATGAAAAGGCGTGCCACGGTATTGCTCCAATGCGCGTTGTGCGACGAGCAGGGCCAGCAACTCACCCTCGGTCACGTTAATGGTGGGAAATGATGTCACTGGTTGCGTATAACGATAGGCTCCGATTCTGGCATCAAATTCGATCGGCAGATCGAGTCGGTCGCGCATAAAGGCGATGTCGCGCACGATGGTCTTGCGTGACACCTCCAGGGTTTTCACCAGCTTCGTGCAGTTGACCAACGTGTCGCGGCGCAGCTCGTCATGGATCTTCATCATGCGCTCGAGCGGCGGACGGGAAAGCTGTGGTTTATTGGGCATGTTAAAGACAGGGGGTTGTTGTGACGATGAGGTAATATGCAATCCATTCAACTGGATCTCGGCACCCCACTGGCGGTTTCGAGATGACCGATAAAAGACCGTGAAAATAAATCTGCATAAATTTTAGCCTGAGCCAAGCAATGTCCCACCCTCTCATGTATTCTCTGGGCATGATTCTTACCAAACGCCCGATAAAAAACACTCTCCCCATCTCAATGTCATGGGCCCACAACGGCGAACTCCACCGTGTCACCCCTTGGCCGGAAGTCCGATTTGAACGCCTCTACGGCGATGATTGGATCGCAATCAATCCCAATAACGAGCTGCTCGAAGCGGCTTCCCTCGCCTGTCGTAACCGCGATTGGCGGCCCTATCTTGAATTTGTGCCTACTGAAGTGCGCACATATCTCGCCGGGTTTTCCTTTAACCGCATGGAAGCCCTGTTGGTCGCGGCCCGCTGCACCTCACTTTTGCCCGACCTTATCGAGACTCCTGCAATGACTGCCTTTCTGGCCGATCACGTAAGTTTGCGTGGGTCGGCCAACGCCAACTGGGCCGAGATCACCGCCGTGCATGACCGCAGTGGAATCTACGGAGTGCTTGAGTGGCTTGGGCTGCCCGCATCGCGTCAAACCGTCACGATTCTCAGACATCTCGAGTCACCTGATCTGCCCAAGCGTTTTCTTGAGCCTCTACGCACGCAGCTTTGGGAGCCCCGCACAATCTTCGCTCTCCAGCGCATGCCCGCCATCACCGATCGACATCTCGCCAGTTACTGCACCACCCACATGGCTGCCTGAACGCAACCATCCCGGTTCAGTAATAATTAAGGGGCAAACATGCACAAACCATGTCTTCAACTGATGCGCCGTTAGCAAATTGAGTGGTCTGCCATGCGAAGCCCGCAGAGCGAAGCATGGCGGATCTGGAGGGACTCGAACCCCCGACCCCTTGGTTCGAAGCCAAGTGCTCTATCCAACTGAGCTACAGATCCGATTCGCCATCTCCAACGTGCCGAAAGATGGATTCCTTGGAAGCCAATTAATTTTCAGAAAGCCATGTTGGTTCGAAAACACTGAGTGGGAGCAAATGAAACACGCAGCGCTACCACCCTCCCAACGCAAGATTTCAGGGGCATTTCCAACCCACTTTCTAAGAAAGATGCGCCAGGGCCGTTTCCCTGTCATGCATCTCAAACATTCTATTCTCTTCGCCGTCCTAGCGACGGTTTGTGGTCTGACCCTTTCGAACCTGACGGCGTGCGACGCGAGGTCGCGTCATCACGGCATCACGCAACCGCGTCCGCGCATGGAAGTCGTGTTCGTGCTCGATACCACCGGTTCAATGAGTGGCATGATCGCCGGCGCCAAACAGAAAGTCTGGGCCATCGCCAACAAACTGAAGTCCGCCCAACCCACCCCTGATATCCGTTTCGGAATCGTGGGCTATCGGGACCGTGGGATGAATACGTCACCAAGGTATTCGGCCTAAATGCCAATCTCGATGAGGTTTATACCAATCTTTACGGCTTTGAGGCTCACGGGGGCGGTGATGAACCGGAGTCGGTCAACGAGGCCCTGCATCTGGCCGTGCGCGATCTGCAGTGGAGCAATGATCCGGGAGTGTTACGGGTCATTTTTCTCGTCGGCGATGCCCGCCCGCACCTGGATTATCAGGACGACGTCAATTACCGTAAGTCCTGCAACCTCGCGAATCAAAAGGGGATTCTAATCAACACGCTGCAATGCGGCAATCTAGATGGCACGGAGCAGGTGTGGCGCGAAGTCGCCTCCCTGACCAACGGCACCTTTGCTGTGATCTTGCAGGACGGTGGCTCCGAAAAAATCACCACGGTATACGATGACGAAATCATGCGCCTGAACCTGAAGCTCGATACCACAGTCATTCTCTTTGGTTCCAAAATCGAGCAGGCCAGTGCGGCCGCGAACAAAACACTCCTCTCCCGCATGGCGCCGGAAGCAGTGGCTGATCGCTCATCCTTCTTGGGGAAAAGTGAAACCGGCGCAGTGATGTCCGGCAAGGGTGACCTCTTGGTCGAGGTCATAAACGGTCGTCAACAAATCGACCGTCTTGATGTGAAGCAACTCGACCCGAAACTCCAAGCCATGCCGGAAGACGAGCGCAAGGAATTGATCGAGAAGAAAATCGCCGAACGACAAGCCCTCCAATCCGAACTGGCCAAACTCGTAGAGAGACGTGACGCCGATGTGGCCAAAAAACTCAAGGCGATGGAAGGCAAGGAAGGCGTGCTCGAGCTCAATGCTTTCGAAGTGCTCGAAGCCCAAGCCAAGGACAAGGGATATCGTTTCAAAGAGTAAGGTTTGATCAAACCGCTGAGAGATTGCACTTCATGCCCAATGGCGAATGTCACTCATACGGTGGCATTCGCTGTGGATATAATGTCCAACCTCGCGCTAAGAGATTGATGTGTGTGATCCGAGTAGCAATCTACCCAGCGGATCATGTCTACGAACCCCATTCGCCCAGAGGACCACGCCAAAACAATTTCTGCCGAATTAATGGAGGGCATGAGTGCCCGGCCATTCGCATATGCGGATATCTACCGGCATCCGCCGATGAACGGTAAGGATCTGCAGCCCGCACTCGCTTCGATCCGAAAAAACGAGTCGAGCTGCGTCGTCATACTGCGCGACGGCACTTGGTTCGTGACGTGGAGCCAAGGTTCTTCGGAGGGTGCGATCGACGAACAGATTGTCGGTGCGCTCAGTCGTGATGTCGGCAAGACATGGAGCGCTCCCCGACGCATTGTCGGCTCTACGCCTGACTACCGCCGTTCCTACGGTTGCCCGTTCGTCGTGCAAGCAACGGG
>DFDG01000151.1:0-401 GCA_002367815.1 Opitutaceae bacterium UBA3033
CCGCCGGTGATGTTATTCAACATCAAGGCAGACCCCCATCTGCAGGACGATTTGGCCCCAACCCAGCAGGCTGTCGCCGATCATGGCCTGGCTCTGCTCGATCAATGGATGAGCGAAATGAAGGCGACCGCTACTCACCCGGTAGATCCGATGGAAACCGTCATGCAGGAAGGAGGCCCCCTGCACACTCGCGGGGTATTGCCGGCCTATTTGGCCAGACTAAAGGCGACCGGGCGAGCCGATGGCGCGGAAAAACTCAGCCGGGCCCATCCTGCCGCTGCGGTGGGCAAGCCATAGGCCGCGATGACTGCTTGCGATTGGATTATAAAATGCAGGGTGGAGTCGCCAAACCCCGCCTGGGCAGTCTTTGGTTTTTCGAAGGCGGGGTTCGGCGACCCCGC
>DFDG01000151.1:651-3888 GCA_002367815.1 Opitutaceae bacterium UBA3033
GGTTCGGCGACCCCGCCCTACAATCCTGACCCCATTCCTCAATCTCAACCCATCCCCTCCTCACCCATGTTGCGCAACGGTATCCTAAATCCCCATATCCTCGATTTGCTCGCTCGCATCCGGCATACCAATACCTTGGTCATCGCTGATCGCGGTTTCCCTTTCTGGCCGCAAATCGAAACGGTGGATATTTCACTGGTGGATGATGTACCGACCGTCCTGCAAGTGCTGGCGGCGATTGTGCCGAATTTCACCATCGGTCCCATTCGGGCCGCCGCAGAATTCATGACCCACAACTCGCCCGAAAAAATCGCCGCACTACAGAAACTCGCCGGTGACCGGCTGTTGTTCGAACCCCATGTGCAGTTCAAGCAACGCGTGCCCCACGCCATTGGTTTGATTCGCACCAGTGACACGACACCATATGCGAATCTGATCCTAGAATCAGCCTGAAACTAAACATGGAATATCGCCCACTCGGCCACACCGGTCTTAATATCTCCGTCCTGAGTTTGGGCGGATCATCGTTCGGAGGTTTATTTCGGCAAACCGACGATAACGAATCGATCAAGACGGTTCACACCGCCCTCGATCTCGGGATAAACTACATCGATGTTTCTCCCGGCTATGCCCGGGCGGAAGCAGTGCTGGGTCCGGCATTGAAAGGGATCGACCGCAGCCGTTATTATTTGGCCACCAAGGTGGGTCCGATGACGGGCTTGCCGCGGGATTACTCGGCCGAACGGGTCAACCTGAGCTTGGACAATAGTTGCCGCCTCATGGGGGTGGACTTCATTAATGTGCTGCAATGTCACGACATCGAATACGCGGATATCAACCAGATCGTTGCTGAAACCATTCCCGCGATGTTGAAGCTCAAGGCAGCGGGCCGGATCGGACATATCGGCATCACCGGACTGCCGTTGAAAGTGCTATCCGATGGGCTGGATCGCACGGCCCCGGGAATCGTTGAAACCCTACTTTCATTCTGTCACTTCGAACTTAATGACACCTCCTTGGAAAGCCTGTTGCCAAAGTGCCGCGAACGTGGCGTCGGGGTGATCAATGCTTCACCGACCGGCATGGGACTGCTGACCGAACGGGGCGCACCAAGTTGGCATCCGGCACCGCCTCACATCATCGCAGGTTGCCGCAAAGCCGTGGCATATTGTCAGTCCATCGGCGAAAATATCGTCAAGCTGGCGGTGCAGTTTTCCATCAGTCATCCCGATATTGCCACCACCCTCGTGGGCACGGCCAATCCGGATAACATCCGCAAAAATATTGCCTACGCTGAGGCCCCACTTGACCAAGAACTATTGGCTACCGTGCGGCAAATCCTGCAACCCATCCACAATCACAACTTCACTCGCGGCCGGCCCGAAAACCAAGATCCTTTATTAGGCTGATTCCCATGCTGACCTTGGTCCTCGAAACTCCCGGAAAATTGATTGCCACCGAAACTGCGGAACCGACCAACGTGCTCGGACCGGAAGAGGTTTTGGTGCGGGTCCATCGTGTTGGAGTCTGCGGCACCGATTTGCACGCCTACGCGGGGCGACAACCCTTCTTTACCTATCCACGCATTCTGGGACATGAACTCGGAGTCGAGGTAATCGCTGTCGGGTCGTTTGTTTTTGGGCCTACGACTAGTGCCCGAAACAAAAACGGCCGCCGGGGTTAACCGGCGACCGTTAAAATGGTGGACCCTAGCGGGGTCGAACCCACTAGCGGTAGTAAAGTGCGTGTTTGTAGGTTTGTTTGCACTTTGTGCGGGGCCAATCCACCCCTTCCGGGACCACCACCGCGCGCTGGGCTGCGCCCCTTCCCCGGTTCGGCTGAAAATAGTTAAGAGGCAAGTACTACATGGCCCGCGTGCCGTTACGAGTGCGTCACGCCCACCTCAAACATCCCAGACTGACACGCGGAGTGGCTCAAAAATCCGGACCCGCTCAGACGGTAGGTGCAAGGACTAGGTAGTCGGAATAGGAGCACTCACGAAATCCTGACATAACTGACAGAAACCCCTTCGCGTTATCGGATCGTGGGTGTCGGCAAAGNNCCTCAATGCCATTGAGGCGCTCTGCCAACTGAGCTAAGAGCCCATTTTCTCTTGCGAGGAGGGAGAAAAATCAAAGTTCCCACGGGGAACGCAAGGACTTTTTGCTTAACCATCTTCCCGCATCTTGAAAGTAACTACCCACACATCGCTTTTGCCATCGGGGGTTGGACCGATCGAACGCACTTTGGCAAAGGCTTCGAGCACCGATTGGTCAAACGCCGCGCTCCCGGAGGACTGAATGATCTTCACATTGGTCAGCACGCCGTTGGAGCCGATATTGAACTGCACGGAGGCTTGCAGCAGATCACTCAACCCGGTGGGCTTGTTATGAGCCGCGCGCAGGCGTTGCAGTAACAGGGCGATATAAGCATCGAGTAGTTTGCCCTCTTCGCGACTCAAGGCCTTGCCGCCGGCCCCTTCGGACACTTTGACCGAACCATTCGTTATACCCTTCACGTTTATGCTTTTGACTTTGATATTTTTCGGGGCGGACACCGAGGTCGGGTTCTTTTGATTCGCATGCAGCTTGTCGAATTCCACCTTGGACATGGTCTTGGGCGGCACGACCACGGGTTTCGATTTGGGCGGAGCCTTGGTCTCCACTATTTTTGGCACGGTTTTGGGTGGAGTCGGCGTGGGTTCAATCACTTTGACAACTGGTTCGACCTTGGGTCGGACAACCGGTGTCCGCACCTTGGGCATATTGAATTTAACCACTTCCTCGGCGCCACCGGCCGGGGCTTCGGTCGCGGCGTAGTTATCGCCCTCTCCTGCCACCAATTCCCAGATCTTCGGATTCTCTTTCACCTGCTGTTTCAGCACGTAGGTGAACAATAGCAGAAGCGCGATGATCAACCCATGGAAGGTGAGCGAAAGAATGAATGCGCTGGGCGTGTTGGACTGCATGTATACCCTAATCGGTCGTCTGGGTATCGAAGGTGAATTTGGTGAGATCGTGCTTCTTGATCTCGTCCATCAGGGTGACCACCTTCTGATACTGCAGGTTCCAATCCGCGCGGATGCGAATCACCGCCGGTTTGGCCTGTTTTGCTTCCGCTTCCAGTAAAGCCGGCAGTTCCGTGAAAGCGATCTGACGCTCGCCCCAAAAATACTGTCCGGTCTCATTGATCCCGATGGTTTGGAATCTTTGATCTTTATCCGGGGTATCCTGAGGT
>DFDG01000182.1:0-1219 GCA_002367815.1 Opitutaceae bacterium UBA3033
CCGGCTGGGTAAATCGCGGTCGCTCCAAAAAATCCTTCTCGGAATAGAGTCGAATGCACACGCCCTCGGCCACGCGACCACTGCGACCCTTGCGCTGGTCGGCACTCGACTGCGCAACCGGTTCAATCGGCAGGCGGCGCGTGCGGGTCTGGGGTGAGTATCGGCTGATGCGCGCGAGCCCTGTATCCACCACGAAGCGGATGCCCGGGATCGTCAGCGAAGTTTCGGCAATGTTGGTCGCCACCACGATCTTGCGTCGTTGGGTCGTGGCAAAAACCCGTTGCTGCTCCGCATTGCTCAACCGACCAAAAAGCGGCACGAGTTCGCAATTGGGTAACCGGCGACCATCCAATACTTCACACACTTCGCGAATGTCGCGCTCACTGGGCATGAACACCAGCAGGTCTCCACTCCGGCTTTCCTTCACCATCCGCAGCACGGCTTCAACGGCTCCATCGATATAGTGGAGCGCCTCGGACTTCGATGCCCGCTCATCTCCTTCCGCCGAATCACTACCCAATTCATCAAGCGGCGCGTAAATCACTTCAACCGGATAGGTGCGCCCCGAAACCTCAATCACCGGGGCATCGTCAAATGCCTGGCTAAACATCGCGGTGTCAATCGTCGCGGACGTAATGATGATCTTCAGTTCCGGCCGTTTATAGCGCAGGGTGCGAAGATGCCCGAGCAGGAAGTCGATATTGAGGGACCGCTCATGGGCCTCGTCGATGATGATCGTATCATATTCGCGCAACATCGGGTCTCCCTGGACTTCGGCGAGCAGCATGCCATCGGTCAGAAATTTGATCACGGTCGCGTCCGAAGTGTTATCGTTGAACCGAATTTTGCAGCCCACCTCACGTCCCCAATTGACATTAAGTTCATCGGCCACGCGGCGTGAGACCGACAACGCAGCCACGCGGCGCGGTTGCGTGCAAGCGATACGTCCGTGGGTGCCCCGCCCAGCTGCGAGACACATTTTCGGAATCTGCGTGGTTTTCCCCGAACCCGTTTCACCCGCCAATATCACAACCCCGTGCCGCTGAATGGTCGCGACAATCTCTTCCGCGCGCACGCTGATCGGCAGCTCGGGCGGAAACTCTAGACGGAAGGAAAATGGCATGGACGAAGGCTTCGACACGAAGCCCAAGAGATTTCCGCTCCCGAGCATAATGACAACCCTTCGCTGCAGGTCGCATCTCTGATGTAGAGGTAGGGC
>DFDG01000182.1:1505-2253 GCA_002367815.1 Opitutaceae bacterium UBA3033
CCCTACCTCTACAACTCGGACCCGATAGACGCGCTTGCGCCGTATCTTTTCACCACTAACGTTCAGCTCATGTCCAAAGAGCGCTATATCGCAGCCAAGCAAAAGTGGGCCGAGAAACAAAAGGCCAGGGGTGTGACGGCCCATGCCGTGGCCTCCGAAAACCGGCTGCCTCCGGGACAGAAACTTACCGCCGGTTTTCCAGTGCTCGATCTCGGGGTTCAACCTGAAATCCCTCTCAACGAATGGACGCTCACGCTCGACGGCTTGGTCGATAAACCTGCGGCGCTTTCATGGGATGCTTTCAATGCCCTGCCTCAAGTTGAGGACGTAAGTGACTTTCACTGTGTCACCACATGGAGCAAATACGATTGTCGTTGGGGTGGCGTCGCGTTCACCACGCTCTACGAACACGTGAAACCGCACGCCGACGCCAAGTTCGTCTATTTCACGAGCTACGACGGCTATTCCACTAATGTATCACTTGAACAATGCCTCGATGACGACGTGCTGGTAGCCACGTCGTTTGACGGTTCCCCGGTCAGCCGTGAACACGGCGGACCCGCCCGAATTATCATACCCAAACTCTACGCGTGGAAGGGCGCGAAGTTCGTCAAGGCGATCACCTTTCTCGCCGAGGACAAACTCGGCTTCTGGGAAGTGCGCGGCTACTCCAATACCGCTGATCCCTGGACCGAAGACCGCTACGCGTGAGACGCGAATTATGTGAACCACGAATGGACACAAATTC
>DFDG01000182.1:2502-4814 GCA_002367815.1 Opitutaceae bacterium UBA3033
GAACCACGAATGGACACAAATTCACCCAAATAAATATTGCCTGAGTTAATAACCGGTTCGGTATTCGTGCCGATTAGTGTTCATTCGTGGTTAAATTATCACCCGGCTCGTTCCAATTCTCGAACCAGAGCGATTCACCCTTAGATATCT
Organism: Opitutaceae bacterium UBA3033; assembly: GCA_002367815.1. Lineage (GTDB taxonomy): Bacteria > Verrucomicrobiota > Verrucomicrobiia > Opitutales > Opitutaceae > Cephaloticoccus. Next base: position 2,653 of record DFDG01000182.1, read on the forward strand.
CACGGTGCCGCATTGCTGCACCGGCAGATGTGATGAAATGCTGCAACGAATAGTCGCCAATGGAGAGCGCCGCTTCAGCCGCACCCAATAACTCGCGCGGGTAGATCGCCGCGAGTGGCTCAAAAAAGCCCGTTTGTCGCCCCACCGCGCCCACTCCCGGGGCACATAGTTTCATCAACTCTGCAAACCACGCCGCCTCCATCGTTGGCAGATCAACCGCCAGCACCAACAAATGCGAATGCTTCGTCCACGCCAACGCAGCGGTGATTCCTGCCATCGGACCGGCATCCGATTTGGCGTCGCACACCACCCGAATTTTATCGGGCACCCACTTCTGATCCGGTCGCGCCGAGAGCAAAATCTCGCCCACCCCTGCTCGAGCAAGCACCGCCCATTGCCGTCGCCACAGCGGCAAATCCCCCACGGTCAGCAATGCCTTGTCCTCCCCCATGCGGGTGGATCGCCCGGCGGCAAGTAGCACGGCACTGTAGGATAGTGGAGACATCGACCCAAACTGGTAACCACGAATCCACACGAATCCACACGAATTGTTTTCCTCCCCTTACTTGGGCTACCCAAAGGCCTTTCTCAGTGGGTATCTTCGTCTCCATTCGTGGTTCAAAACTTACCGTTCGACACCACCTGTCGCCACCCTTAGAAATTCACCCCATGGCTGGATCAAGCAAGACGCTCGCAAATCGCATTTTAAAAGGACTCGTATATGGCGCCATCGCGGGCGTCGTTACGCTCGGCATCGGCCACTATTATCCGCCACTCCTCACCTTTATGCAAAAGGTGTCGAACAACATCTTCGACCCACTGGGACAGGTGTTTTTGCGCATGCTGTTCTTCGTGGTCATCCCCTTGGTGTTCGCCTCCTTGGCCAGTGGCGTAACCCAACTTGGCAAGCTCGACAAACTCGGCCCTCTCGCTGGCCGCACCTTTTCTCTCTTCATCGCCAACATGGCCATCGCGGTCGCGTTGGGACTTATCATGATGCAAGTCGTCAATCCCGGCGGCCAAATCAGCGCTGAATCCAAGGATGTGCTTATGGCCGAATTCGGTGGAGTCGCCCAAAAGCATATTGCTACATCGACTACCCAACCCGAGTTCAGTCTGTCCATGGCCGTGGATATGTTCATGCCGCGCAATCTGCTGGGTGCGATCACCGGTGAAAACCGGGGCGGCTTGGGTGAAGTGCTGCCATTGATTCTGTTTGCCATTCTCGTCGGCGCGGTTGGCACGCAATTACCCGCAGAAAAACGGCAAAAATTGCAGGAGGGCCTGGACCTCATAACCGAGCTGATGACTGGCATCGTGCATTTCGCGCTGCGCCTCGCGCCTTATGCCGTGCCTGCAATGATCTACAGTGTGATCGTCAAAATTGGCTTGGATATCATCCTCGCGCTGGGCGTCTTTGTGCTCGGTTGCCTCTTCGTCATGGCGCTGCACTTGTTCGGCACGATGTCCATTTGGTTGAAGTTGTTCACCAAGCGCTCGCCTCGGGAATTTTTCCGCCAGATCGAAGCTGTGCTCATCACTGCATTCTCCACCAGTTCGAGCAGCGCGACCATGCCGGCCTCCATAGACTGCGCACGTGAAACTCTCAAAGTATCACCCAGCACAACCGGGTTTGTGATACCCCTCGGCGCCACCATGAACATGAGCGGCACAGCGCTTTATGAAGGCTGTGTCGTGCTCTTCATCGCCCAAGTATTCGGTGTCGATCTCAGTTTGGCGCAACAATTGACCCTGCTTTTTCTGGCCGTTCTCAGCGCCGTCGCAGTCGCGGGCATCCCCGGTGGTTCCTTGCCGCTCATTGCCGGGTTACTTCATACGTTTGGAGTCCCAGTCGAAGGGATCGGCATAGTCATCGGTGCTGACCGTATTCTCGATATGGCCCGCACGACCGTCAACGTCGGCTGCGACCTCGTAACGACCGTCATCGTGGATGAAAAGACCAAGGCGACGGAAGCCGCAGCACTGGCAAATTAGTAAACGCACCGTCTCAGTTGGGGAAAAATCCGGTGAATCATTGCCGTTGATTGTCGATCAATAACCCACCGCCGCGTTGGTGCGGCGGGGATCGGCGTAGCCGGTGTAGCTGCCATCCGGATTCAGCTCGATGACATTGATGCCGCTGACCGGCCTCAAGTTTTCGA
>DFDG01000182.1:4957-5389 GCA_002367815.1 Opitutaceae bacterium UBA3033
CAGCTCGATGACATTGATGCCGCCAAAATAGCGGCCTGTGTTCGGCGGTTCCGGCAACTCCACTCTCCATCCGCGCTGCTCCAAATCCCGGACTACTTTCGGGGTGAGCGACTGTTCCGCCTCGAGGGTTTCCTCGCCATTCCAACCCTGCCCACCCTTCAGATGAACGCGGGTGTCGCCGATGGCATCAGCCAAGGGGCGATGCAAAACGAGGTGGTCGATCAAAACCTGCAATATTGCAGTAGGGATGCGCGATGAGCCTGGGATGCCGATGGCGAACTGCGGTTTGCCGTCACGAAAAACGATGGAAGGGGCGATTGTGGAACGCGGGCGCTTACCCGGGGCAATATAGTTGACGCTCTTGGCGTCGAAGTAAGCAAAGTTGCTCATCGTGTCGTTGAGCACCACCCCTGTGCCCGGTGCCACCACCCC
>DFDG01000007.1 GCA_002367815.1 Opitutaceae bacterium UBA3033
CTTGAGAAATTCCAGTACCTGCTTCTGACGGAACTTAGGGAAAATGAAATTTTCGTTGTCGGTTAGAAATTGGACCAGCCACTCCTGATAACTATGTAATTTAAAGAAATAATTCGATTCAGTAATCTCCGTTACTTCACCAAATATTTCCGGCCAACTACCATCGGGATTGCGGTCCTTGTTCTGCAAGAACTGTTCCTGCCGGGTGGAATAAAACCCTTGGTATTCCGATTTGTATATTTCGCCTTTGTCGAAAAGTTGCTGCAACAAACGGGCCACAACTATCTTGTGTCGATCTTCAGTCGTCCGGATGAAGTCGTCATTGGAAATATTCAACTTTGGCAGCAATGCTTGAAACTCTGCGGTCAATTCATCGGCAAATAGTTGGGGTGCGATGCCACGTATCTGGGCGCTTTGCTGAACTTTTTGCCCATGTTCGTCGACGCCCGTGAGAAAATAGACTTCATTCCCCATCATGCGCCTGACCCGGGCAATAACGTCCGCCAGCACTTTTTCATAGGCATGGCCCAAGTGTGGCGAACCGTTAACGTAGTCGATCGCGGTTGTGATATAGAATGAGTTCATAACAGAGCTGCCCAATTAATACGTTCCACAGACAAATGTCGAAAGTTTTGCTAAACACTTTTAAGGGATGGGAAACGGTTTGCTTGCGCCTGGGTAAATCGCATCCTTCGTCTTAGTTCTGCCCTGATGTCACATCTTGCCCGACTTCTTGTCCTTTCGGTTGTTTTCTTGCTACTCTTCGTAGTGACAGCCCTCTTGGCGCAAACTTGGTTGCAACGCCAACATATCCGCCTACAGAACGAAGCCATTGCCACTAAACGGGCCCAATTTCTCGCCGCGTATAGATTTACCGGAACAAATACGGAACAATGGTCGGCTTCACATTTGGAGTCCATCGGTCAAATAATTGACGCCCATATTCGAATCAGCCGTCCTGCGCCCGTTGCGAGTAAACCAGGCCGTGTAGTTTTTACCGAAGAAGCCATTTCCAAAGATGGAATCCGCTTCGGTTATGTCGCGATAGAATTCGACCTGCCGGAGATCGCGCAACTTAGCGTGATTCATGGACGCACTTGGGGTGTCCTGCTTTTCATCGCGATTTCCCTATTGGTAGTATTTATTGCCGCCGGGTTATGGTTTACCCGCCGACTGGGTGGACGTGACAGCCATACCCCATGGTCAACCGTAAAGTCGGACATGAGCAGTTGGCTCCAACTGGCTAAAACTTCCGTTGCCCAAGGCACTGCGCTCGCTCAAGAGAGGGATAATCGGGAACGCATAGAAAAGGATCTTACTTTGAATAAGATTTTGCAGAACCAAGCGCTCGAAGAAAAAATCAGACTGGGTCGGGATTTGCATGATGGGGTCATTCAATCACTCTACGCCGTCGGTATGACAATAGAAGCCGTCCGACCTCTCATTGGCAAAAATCCTGAGAAAGCTGACCTAAGCCTCAAAAGCTGCCTTGATGCACTCAATCAAGCCATCAGAGACGTGCGGCAATACATCACCGGACTAAGTCCTGAGAAACTACGTCAATTGGGTTTCTCTGATGCGGTGCAATCATTCGTCAACGAGTTATCCCCCAACTCGCCAATCGACTTGGAATTGGTTGTCGATGAAGATGCCGCAGCTGCATTATCTCCAACTCAAAACACTGAGATTCTGCAGATTGCACATGAAGCAATCAGCAATGCACTGCGACATGGTCAGGCCGACGCAATCACCATCCGCCTCCATTGCAGTGATTCTGAAATTGGTCTCCTGATTCGTGATAATGGGCATGGATTTGACCCTGAAAATCGTGACCTCGATGGTCACGGCATAACGAACATGTGGGCTCGGGCCAACGGGATGGGCGCCACATTGCGCATCGACAGTCAATCTGGTTCAGGCACACGTATCGTGGTGACGATTCCCGCCACCGAAAAACAATGAACACACATGATCGGAAACCCCTGCGATTGTTACTCGTGGATGATAGTGAGGTTGTCCGGATGGGTTTGAAGGCACTCTTGGGTTCTGAGACGGATATTTCTGTGGTGGGTGAAGCCAGCACGGTGGACTCAGCAATTCAATCGAGTATCAAGCTGCAACCTGATGTGGTGTTACTGGATATTCGCCTGCCAGACGGGACTGGATTCGAAGCCTGTCGGAAAATTCTGCAGCATCTTCCCGAAACCAGAATTTTGATCTTAACTTCGGTTGAAGAGCCCAAGCTTGTTGATGAAGCCATTCGTTCGGGCGCCCATGGTTATTTGCTCAAGGATATCAATGCACAAGGTCTCATCAGAGCGCTGCATGATATTGCAGCGGGTAAATCCATCTTGGACCCTACAGTCACTGCCCGTGTTTTGCATGTAGTCAGGTCAACAACGACGTCCAATGAAAATGCGTTTTCTATTCTTTCGCCCCAGGAGCGCCGGGTGCTGGCATTGATTGCCGAGGGCCGGACCAACAAAGAAGTCGCGATGGAGATGGGATTGGCGGAAAAGACAGTCAAAAATTACCTCAGCACGGTTTTCGAAAAGCTGCATGTAAATCGTCGATCCCAAGCTGCAGCGGTATACGCCCAACGCATGCAACAGACACGGTCGGATTCCTTTTAAAGAAGGAATTCAAACGATCCCAGTCCATCCACTTCGGTTCAATAACTCTTTGCGATCAATTGACCCCAAGCCATGGCCCGGTGGCTGAGTTGCTGTTTGGTGGCCGGCGGCAATTCGCCAAAAGTGCAGTCATGGCCGGTTGGCACAAACAATGGGTCGTAGCCAAAACCTTCCGCACCAATCGGATCAAACAACAAGGCGCCATGGCACTTCCCCTCAAAAACATACTCATCTCCTGCGGGGGAAATCAAAACCAGCACACAAACGTAATGCGCACCACGTGAACCATGCGGCGCTTCGCGCATCACCGCTACGAGTTTGTTTAAGTTGGCGCGGTCGTCACTAATAGCCCCGGCAAAGTATGCCGATTCTACTCCCGGTGCACCACCAAGCGCATCCACGCAAATTCCACTATCATCGGCCAGTGCCCAACCATCATTGGGTAGCAGAGATTTAATTGCATGGGCTTTCTTACGCGCATTGCCCACAAAACTTCCGGTATCCTCCACCACTTCAGGCATTCCACCCACCGATTGTGCGGAGAGAATTTCGATCCCAGCAGAACTCAGATCGGCGAGGGCCTGAAGTTCGCGAACTTTGTGGGTGTTAGCGGAGGCCAAATACAGTTTCATCAACCACAAGTTTTTCAGGATAAACCACCCTGCCGCGGGTCAGCATGTCGTCACCCAACACCGCATGCCTGGCATCGGTCAGGCGCACGGCATTGGCTAGTTTTTCCGTGCGCAATCCCTTCATCATCGGTTTGGCGCGATCGTCACCGAACATCATCGGGGCTCTGTAGGAAAACATATAGTCAATCTGTGCATCACGCAGCAACAGGCTGAGCAGGTCGGAGCCGCCTTCGAAATAGACCCCGGTGATACCGTTTTCGGCACATTTTTTGCGAAAATCCGGCAACATGACCCGATGCGAATCGGAGGGCAAAACCCATACCTCAATCCCCAAGTCCCGTAACTTACGCACGTATCCCATGCCTCCATGTGAGGTTGTCACCACAATCGTGCGATCACGAAATTCGTCACTATAAACCGAAGGCAGGGTCTTGTCATTCACGGTTCGCAACAGCCCATCGAATACAAACCTCACCGGGCACCATTCATCTGCGCCCTCGATGCGGGAAGTCAGTCGTGGATTGTCGTGCATCAATGTGCCGGCACCGACAGCTATGGCCGGAAATAATCGCCGCCATTTCATGACATCGGCGCGTGAAACTTCGCCGGTGATCCATCGCGAATCACCGGTTCTACATGCGATCCTGCCATCCAGCGTTGTTGCAGTTTTTGCCGCCAAAAGTGGACTACCGGTGGTGATCCAATGATTGAAAATCAGGTTTAGATCGCAGCAATCAGCTTCCAAAATACCACACGTAACCTCGATTCCTGCTGCCTGCAATTTTTTCAATCCACGACCGGCATGCACTGGATTGGGATCAATGGTTCCTACTACCACATGCTTTAGGCCGGAAGCGATAATGGCATCAGTGCATGCTCCAGTGCGTCCCTCAGTGGAACATGGCTCCATCGTAACATAAAGCGTCGCTCCAGCGCGGGGTTTTTTACCCCGATCCAAGAGTGCGAGCCTTTCCGCATGAGGTCCCCCATCAGGAGAAGTTGCGCCTTGACCAACAATTTTCCCCTCCTCCACCAAAACGGCCCCGACCATCGGATTCGGGTGGGTGGTGCCCCAGACCGTGCGTGCCAGATCCAAAGCTCGGCGCATAAAAAATTCAGGCTCAATTGTGGACATAGGGATTGGTCTCTTTCTCGGCCGCTACGGTGGTTGATGGCCCGTGCCCGGGGTATATTAATGTGATGCCGGGCAGGGTATAAATTTGATCGCGTATCGCGCGCTCAAGTTGCGCAAAATCACCTCCTGGTAAATCGGTGCGACCAACACTGCCTTTGAACAAAGCATCGCCTACGAATGCCGTCCCTGAGCTCGAAAAATAAAACAACACATTGCCCGGGCAATGACCTGGCACGTGCCGAACCTCAATATTCTGTCCTAACACCTCTATTGTGTCATTTTGCCCAATCCATTGATCAACTTTGACTGCTTCCAATTTAAGATGCATATCCATGAAACGCTCCATCACTTCCGGGGTTTCGATCATTATCTTATCGTCCATATGTGCTTTTACAACGGCCCCGGTTTGTCGCACAACTTCCGCAGCTCCTTGCGTATGATCCCAATGCCCGTGGGTCAGCCATAACTCAACCAATCGACATTTATCTTTCGCCAGCAGAGGCGCGACTTGGGCCCATACCTCGCCCGGAGCATCGATTAAAACCGCCTCACCTCTCTCAGGCTCGGTCAAGAGGTAGGCGTTGGTTTGAATCAAACCCGCCGGTTTCACATATAAATTCATAGCTGACAGTCCATGGCCTACTCGGTCATTCGCGCAATCGTGAAAATTGCCCTTCACCTTTTCCTCCTCTCTGGTTACCACCCTTCCTTCTATGTCGTCGCTCAAGTTTGCCGTTTTAGCTGGAGATTATATTGGACCGGAGGTTATGCCTGCTGCACTTTGCACAATTTGATTCATTAATTTATTATTAGTTTCGACATTAGTGACCTGAATATATTTGCTTATG
>DFDG01000128.1:0-180 GCA_002367815.1 Opitutaceae bacterium UBA3033
CGCGCCCTTGTGCAGGAGCAGCGTGACGTCTCCACCATCATCCACCACCAATTGTGGACCCAAGCCATCCGGACCTACTAGGGCTTTCCAGGTGCAGTCCCAATACTCAACTAATGTTTCCCCTTTCCAGGCAAAAACCGGCACACCCGATTCCGCGATCGCGGCGGCAGCGTGATCCTG
>DFDG01000128.1:488-11373 GCA_002367815.1 Opitutaceae bacterium UBA3033
GCTGCAATCGCGGCGGCAGCGTGATCCTGGGTTGAGAAGATGTTGCATGAAGCCCAACGCACAACTGCACCTAACTTTACCAATGTTTCAATCAACACGGCCGTTTGAATCGTCATGTGCAATGAGCCGGTGATTCTTACCCCAAGAAGAGGTTTCTCCTCAGCGAATTTATTCCCGATGGAAATGAGGCCTGGCATTTCATGCTCGGCAATCGAGATTTCCTTATGACCCCATTCGGCCAATGAAATATCCTTAACGTGGTAGTCCTGCGTAGCAGGGGCTGGTGTAGTAGTAGTTCCCATATTCAATATTTTTATTATTCTTTTATTTCGTGAGCGAATTTACCGCAGCCTTCAGCGCATTGGTCTTGTTGGTCTGTTCCCACGGCAACCCCACTTTTCCGAAATGACCATAATTGGTGGTTTCGCGATAAATGGGTCTCAGTAGTTTCAATTGGGCTACGATGTCAGCGGGTTTAAAGCTAAACACTTTTTGCACCGCAGCAGTGATGATTTCATCACTTACGTTCCCAGTGCCAAAAGTTTCAACCCGAACGGAAACCGGTTGTGGATGGCCAATGGCATAGGCGAATTGGATTTCTGTGTGAGTCGCCAATCCTGCAGCAATGATATTTTTTGCGACCCAGCGACCCATGTATGCCGCCGAACGGTCTACCTTGGATGGGTCCTTGCCTGAGAATGCTCCACCACCATGCCGACCCCAGCCACCGTAAGTATCCACAATAATTTTACGCCCCGTAAGACCAGAATCACCTTGTGGGCCACCGATCACAAAATTTCCCGTCGGGTTGATCAAATACTCGGTCTTTTTATTGAGCATTCGGGCCGGCAGAACTTTCTTGATTACATTATCAATCAGAAATTTTTCGATCTTCTTGTGGGCGGTTCCCTTCGCATGCTGCGTTGAAATCACCACATTAACTATTTCTACAGGTCGATCATTCTCATATCGGACCGAAACTTGTGATTTGGCGTCCGGCCTGAGCCATGGAGCTTTGCCGGATTTTCGAATCTTCGTCAGTTCACGACCGAGACGATGAGCATAGATGATCGGAGTGGGCATTAATTCGGGCGTTTCATTACAGGCATAACCAAACATGATGCCTTGATCACCCGCTCCCTGTTCCGCCGTCTTTTTACCGACGGCCTTTTTTGCATCAACCCCTTGGGCTATATCCTGCGACTGAGCGGTCAGATAATTGTTTATGAATACCTTATCGGCTTGGAATACGTCATCTTCATTAACATAGCCAATCTCTCGGATTGCATCTCGGATGACCTTGTCGATATTGAAAGCGTCATCTATGGGGCGAGTCTTACCGGTCACTCTATTTTGCAAGCGCGGCAGGGTGATTTCCCCACCTACGACAACCATGTTTGATTTCACGAATGTCTCGCAAGCCACGCGGGCGTGACGATCATAGGTCATACATGCATCAAGGATGCTATCGGAAATGAAATCGGCTACTTTGTCCGGGTGACCTTCACCCACCGATTCAGAGGAAAATACAAATGAATTTGCCATAAGTGAGAGCAGATACGAACAGTGGGTAAATCATAGGGCAAGTTTAATATCATCATATTAGCATTTACTGATATGATCATTTTAACACACCACCGCACATGATCGATTTTATGAAAATTCGTAATCTTTTAACCACGGGTAACCGCACTATTGATCAAATTTATGGAAATAAATCCCCACCAAATTTAGCGCATGGCATGGAACTTTCTAAGCATCACCATGAAAGCAATTTAACCGAGTGCAATTGACGGATGGCCGTACAACCGGTTGACATATTATAATTCAAATACTCCATCCAGTTTCTAATGCCTTCCTACCCAATAATCAACCCCGAAGCCATTGAGATACTGCGTTCGCTAAACCCGGGCGATAGCGATGAATTCCTCAAGGAGATTGTGGGAATATTTATCGAGGATACCCCACTGCGTATCGCCGATCTAGACACCAGCTTGCATGACGGGGACAAAGAACGATTCATACGTGCCGCCCACAGTATTAAAGGCAGTTCTGCAAATCTAGGCGCATTGGCCTTACGGTCTGTGGCAGAAAAACTTGAGCATCATTCCAACACCGTGGGTTTATCGGACGTATCTGAAATGATCACAGAAATAAAAGCGCACTTCGATTTGGTTAAAATCGAACTTAGCAAGATTACCGGGTAAGCATTGAGTGGTCGGAAATCCCACTAACGGTTAAGAACTAACCTACTTTAGTGTGCATGAAGGGTGAGGTTGGGGCCATGCTATTGTTATCAAGTGAATATGGACGCGACTTACCCACGACCAAACGACACTGACTCACCCCGGTTCGGGCATGAGACTGCCGACAGCGGTATTTTCAGGTGTCCTTTTCCTCAAGACCTGATTTCCTATAACGACAATACCAACAGCCTGTTGCATAATTTGATATGCCAACCGGCCGTTGCATAAACACAATTGGGCAAGCAATGAAGAGAACGCTGCAAAATCTTGTCTATTGTATTTGCTTGCTGGCGTTGACTTACGGCTGGTCAGTTGTCGCGCGCCGGGGATACATGACCCCTGAGGTTGGCGTTGCTCTGAATTGGGCCTGTCCGCCCGAAGACCTATATTACCCATTGGCGTCTGGCGGAATTTCAAAGGGCAACCGGAACTACGAATTCTTGGTAAGCCACAAATATGTGGGACGACATGGCGTGCAGATTTCAATAGCACGAACAAAGACAACGCTTACAGTGCCAGACAACCGTTTCAATTTCACGAAAGAGATTACCGTTACACTTGAGATCGAGCAAGAGGGGAAACAACTGCTGCGAAAGTCGGAGCGCTCAGGCCGGCAGTTTTGGGGACGCGATAGACAAGGGAGTGAATTTTGCGTCTACAAGTTTCCAAGCGAAATTGCTGTAAGAGGACCAGTCTTGTGCCGCGTTGTTTTGGATGGGGATATAGACTCACTTTTTAACCAGAGTAGTGCTCCTATCATTGAAATTCGTAAGTTGCCGGACGAATGAAGCCCAACCACTCTCCGGAGCCGACGCTCGGCGCGGCTCACTGAAACATTCAATCTCAACTGAAGCCGTAGCCGTTATTGAAGGCTATGTAGAGGTCCAGGTGGTCCTAAAGGCCTCGTAGACACTTGCTGGCCGACCAGGTTCGGCCGGGCGAGGCGTGACACGTCCGCCCTCAGTTTCGCTGCGGTATGGTTCAGCCGGAAGAGCGGATCCCGCGCCCCGCGGGTTTTAACCCGGGTCAAATGGGACCGGTGCGTGACCCCAGGAATGACTGAACTCAGTAAACCAGCATAGCTGCTCTTCCCGTCGGTAGCGACGGTCAACCACGGCTTGGCGACGGCTTTGATCTAGAGGAAAACCTCCCGGCAAGCAACTGGCCTGAAGTCTGTCCGCCAGCCGTAAACCTTCTGACTCAAGGCTGCCATGTGACCATGGCAGTTCATCGTTGCTGCCCGGGCTCCGATTATTTCACCGGTCTAGGCTCGAACAGCCAGTGAGATCGAGAGAGGCTTCAGCTTGGAGTGTTCAAAAGTTTCCATTTCGTCGAACTGGACATAGGAGGCCAGGGCGGCAACGTGAGCCAGACGCGCTCGTTCATCCAGCCAGGCGAACTTCCGAGCTGCGGTCACCTTGTTTATCCCTAGAACGATCGCTGCCCGGCGCTGGGCGACGCCAGAAGAAAGCAACTTGGCCAGCGGTTCATTGATCTGAGGCTTATGCTGGCCCGCAATTGGGCTGCCATGACGGGAACTGAAGGTCGTTTTGCATCCCTTGCACTGGTAACGGGGGACATCCAAGCGGTCGTGTTTGGTCCGGTAGCTCCCTTTATGCCAAAAGAAGCCCAACGGGGCGTTCCCGTGGTGCTGACACTCGGGGTTTGGGCATCGCTCGGGCCGTGAATACATGGCCGGAAACTGCCCAAAGTATCCTGCGCTGAAAGCTATTGCCGATCCATAGAGGGAAAGACAGCAATTCGCGCACACTAAAGTAGGTCACTTATTAACGGTTAAGAAAAAAACCTCTTTGCTTGTCGCTTATCGGCAACGAGACCCGCTCCATTACCAACAGCAAATCCTCCCAGATCATACGCTTGGACCGATTTGTTTTGTTCCGTAAAATATAGCTGGGGTGATATGTAACCATCAGTGGCTTTCCGCCGAATTCATGCCACTTCCCCCTGACCTCACCCAAGGTCGCGAAAGCTTTATCCCCCAACAGTCCATGCGCAGCTGTCGAACCAAGTGCGACAATCAACTGTGGATCAACGATCTCAATTTGCGCACTTAGAAAAGGTAAGCAATATTGCATTTCTTCCAAGGTAGGCGGACGATTACCAATTTGCCCCCCTTTTGAGTTCGGTATGATCTGGGGCCGCCACTTCATGATATTTCCAATGTAGACTGTCTCGCGTGACAGACCCATAGCTCCAATCATCTTAGTCAAAAGCTGACCGGCAGGACCAACAAATGGCTCGCCGCTTGTTTCCTCCTCGGCACCGGGAGCTTCACCGACAAACATCACTTTGGCATCAATATCCCCCACCCCGAAAACAACGGGCATACCGGGGCGAACTTGCTTCAGACATATCTCGTCATTTATGACCAATTCGCGCAATGCCTGCCACCGCGTTTTTTTATCTCCCTCAGGCAACTTTATCTTTGGCGGAATGGGCAACAAGCTACCTGGCTCCACATTGCCGAGCAATTGCTTTGAAGACTCATCAATATCTCCCAATTTCGGGGATGGTCTAGCTGTGGATGTCTGCTGCGATAGTTTCTTATTCTGCGTAATAGCTAATCGCAGTCGATCAATACCACTCGCATCTACTGACACGCTGTGAACCCCGGCTGCCTTCAGCCTTTTTAGCTCATTGGTCAGTGCATACAGAGTATTGCGCATCGTTATTTAGTTTCTAGGACTTCGCGTCAGTTTTTCCACGTATTTGCCAATCATATCAAATTCAAGATTGAGGCTGTCTCCAACAGACTTTTCGCCCAGATTGCTCATTTCAATCGTGGTGGGAATAAGCCAAACTGCAAATTGCCCCGGAGCCACATCAGCAATGGTCAAAGATACCCCATCCAAAGATATGCTCCCTTTGGAGACTATATACCGGTCACTCTCTAAAGGACAGAGGACCCGCAGATAGTAATCAGAACCGCGCTGTTCAAATAAATCCACCGTCCCCATGCCATCAATATGTCCGGTCACAAAATGACCGCCAATTTTGCCATTAAAACGAAGGCTTCTTTCCAAATTTACTGTCGCTTCCGGACGTAGCGCGGAAAAATTCGTCAGGCGCCTCGTTTCCTCCAAAACATCAAATGTAAGGGTGTTGGCTGAAATTCCCGCTATGGTGAGGCAGCACCCATTGACGGAAATACTATCACCCAATGCGGCATCATTGCGGACAACATTGGTTTCAACCTGCAGTTGCCACGACCGGCTAACTTTGGTGAATGCCGCCACCCTGCCCTTTTCTTCAACTATTCCGGTAAACATGATTTTCAGTTAAATTTTATGGTTAACATTTTTGCTTCACCACCTCGTTCGACCATAACCCGGAATTCATCGTGGCCCGGGTCTTTTTCAATAGCTTCCAGGATTCGAACCGCGTCTTCATAATGTAGAATCACTGCACCATTTACTTCCTGAATCCAATCATCCTGCATTAATCCTGAAGTGCTAATGGGAGCATTCGATTTCACAAAGTTAACAATTACCCCACGGTGCTGTGCTAATTTCAATCTGCGTGCAACTCCATCGGTGTAAGTGAAACGTCTGACCGACAAACCAAGATCCTCAAAGTATTGTCGAGGTGCTTCCCGAGGCAGTTCCGGTGCATCGGTCAGCGTGACTTTCAATTCCAAACGATCTCCGTCACGCAGGATTCCGAGCCGCAGGGTATCATCAGGCAATCGACGATCCACTTCGCGTTGAAAGTAGGTAACGAGGACCCGATCAGGCTTTAAAATAGGTAATGCCTGCCCATCGACCGAAAGCAAAATATCCCGTTCACGCATCCCAGCTTTTGCTGCAGGGCTGTTTTCCAGAACTTCACCTACTACCAAACCAGCCTGTTCTTTCAATCCGAGAAATTGCGCCACATCAGGATCAATTGGTTGCAATCCATTACTACCAAGCCACGCCTTAGGTCTGCCATTCATATTGGTGGGAATCCTATCAAGGAAAGGGAATACCTCGTCAGCCAGAAGTATGGCCGCACATTCATCAGGATTGATCAGAACGATTGGCAGTCCACCGCGATCAAGCCCCGAAAACTGCAAAAACGTCTGACCAAATCCTCCAGTGCCTAAACCCACAAATGCTCCCTCTTGATCAAATGCAGGTAGCCCCAGGCCAGTAACCTCCTGAGCGGCCAGAGCGACATGCTGTGGCAAACGTTGTATAATCGATACCCGGCTACTCAAAAAATAAGGCACAAAATCTTCATCTTTTTTCTTCAATCCAATACCCCAAATCTCCTGCGCCACCCGGGGAATAGTCTCAGCACGATACCGAGTGATGGGCACGAGTTCATGCACTAAATTCGTATCGGTGATGCGGAGAAAATGCCATCCAGTCAGTTCGTCTTGCCCTACATAAGTGGCTGAATAGAAATGAGAGATCGTTGCACCGGGTAAATAAACCCGAAATCCACCCAACTGAGCAGGTGCTACTTGCTCACCGATTGACTGGGCTGAAAAAATTACCGTGCCCAGATCATCAATGACCGTGCCAAAAGCATATATTTGCTGACGTTCCTGCTCCGCGTCGACGTAAAATCCCACCCCTACCACAGACTTTATTCGTTCATTCCAAAGAGCGCTTATATCGTCCTTGGCGAAGGTAATGTTCGATAAAGCCAAGGCACAAACCAAGGCCAGCCCACCAAGCATGATTGACCGCGAAAATGAAAGGCTCACTGTAATGGGTTTCATATGATGGAGACACATTGCAAAGAATACGATTTTCAACAAATCGAACCGAAGTGGCAAACATTCTGGACGGAAAATAATACCTTTCGTGCTGAGCAAGATACTTCACTGCCAAAATATTACGCTTTGGATATGTTTCCCTACCCTTCCGGGGCAGGGCTTCATCTGGGCCACTGCGAAAATTATGCCATTACGGACATCATGGCCCGTTTTAAGAGGGCCCAGGGCTACAACGTGCTTTACCCCATAGGGTGGGATGCGTTTGGACTGCCAACAGAAAATTATGCCGTAAAAACCGGTCGCCACCCGGTAGATATTACGAAGGAGAACATTCTTACCTATACCCGACAATTAAGGCAAATTGGTTTGTCCAATGATTACAGTCGGGAGGTCAATACCACTGATCCGGAATATTTCCGCTGGACTCAATGGATCTGGCTGCAACTTTTTCAACAGGGTCTGGCTTATGTGGAAGACAAGCCTGTTTGGTGGTGCCCAGCCCTAGGCACTGTACTCGCCAATGAGGAAATCATTGATGGCAAATCCGAAGTCGGATCGCATCCCGTGGAACGTCGCCCTTTGCGTCAATGGGTACTCCGAATTACCGCATACGCCGACCGATTGCTCGACGGATTGAAAAATCTGGATTGGCCCGATTCCACCAAACGGATGCAAGCGGCATGGATAGGAAGAAGCGAAGGGAGTGAAGTTGAGTTCGATATTGATGGATTTACCGATGAGCGGCTCAAAATCTTCACCACCCGGGTGGACACCATTTATGGAGCAACTTACATGGTCATCGCACCGGAGCACAATCTGGCTGAACAGCTCACCATAGCATCGCAGAAAACTGATGTAGAGAGATACACCAGACTAGCGGCTTCAAAAAGTGACCTCGAACGCACTGAACTCGCCAAGGATAAAACGGGGGTATTTACCGGCTCATATGCGATCAATCCGGCCAGCGGCGGAAAAATACCGATCTGGGTGGCTGACTACGTGCTAGCCAGCTATGGCACTGGCGCAATCATGGCGGTGCCGGCGCACGACGAACGTGACTATGAATTTGCCCAAAAATACAATTTACCATGCACTCAGGTCATCGCACCAGTCGATGGCTCTTCCGCAAAATTGCCTTATTGCGAAAAAGTTGGAGAAGTCGTCCTAATTAACTCCGAGGCTTACTCGGGAATGACTCCCAAAGTCGCGACCGGCAAACTTGATCAACAATTTAGTGAAGCTGGTAGAGGTAAATCCACTATCCAGTTCAAATTGCGAGACTGGCTATTTTCCCGTCAACGATATTGGGGGGAACCATTCCCTATAGTGTGGGTAAGCGCAGAAAATTATAACCGCTCTGTTGCAATTCACACTCTTAAAGTTCCTGCGGATCCGGTTACGGCCATGTTCGATGGCGTTTTGCGGTATGCCTTACCCATTCCGGAAAGCTCACTCCCACTTCGCCTACCGGAAGTGCAAAGCTATAATCCGACAGGGACTGGCGAAAGCCCCCTCGCCAAGATGCCGGATTGGCTGGAAATCTGGTATGAGCCCTCAACGGGCGCAGCGGTAGCTGCCATTGAAGCAAAGCCGGGCGATCAATGGATTCGCGCACGACGAGAAACCAATACCATGCCACAATGGGCCGGCTCTTGTTGGTATTATTTGCGGTATGTTGACCCCAAGAACCGCGAATCACTCGCATCCGCCGATATGTTGGAATATTGGGGAACTCCGGATATCTACGTTGGCGGTGCTGAGCATGCTGTGCTGCACCTGCTTTATGCCCGTTTCTGGCACAAGGTTCTCTTCGATCTTGGTGTAGTACCAACCGATGAACCATTCAGAAAATTATTTCATCAGGGTATAATTCTCGGTGAAGATGGAGAAAAAATGTCCAAGAGTCGTGGCAACGTAGCAAACCCCGACGAAATTATTAAATCATACGGGGCCGATTCCCTCAGATTATATTTAATGTTTTTAGGGCCACTGGATGCCATGAAACCATGGAATCCCAAGGGAATTGAAGGGGTTCATCGTTTTTTGCAAAAAGTTTGGCGCGAGTGCGTAGATCAGGAAGGTAAACCCAATCCTAAAATTGATCCGGATACACAGGATTCTGGTGAATTTTTGAAACTGCTGCATGAAACAATCAAAAAAGTCGGCGATGACTTATCAAACCTGCGCTATAACACAGCAGTCTCGCAGATGATGATCTTTGCAAACGGTCTCCAGAAGACCCAAACCGTAAGCCGCAATTCGGTGTTGGCGTTTTTACAGATATTGGCGCCATTCGCCCCGCATATTTGCGAGGAATTGTGGGCTCGGTTGGGTCAAAAAACACCATTAGCAAAAACAATTTGGCCAACATACGACGCGAAGAGACTTGAAGCTAAAGAAGCTAAGTTAGTGTTCCAAGTTAACGGTAAATTCCGAGGAGATCAGTTACTTCCAATTGAAATCTCACAAGATATTGCAATTGAACATGCTATGGAAAATAATAAGGTGGCAGCCCAGGTGGCCGGAAAAACAATCAAAAGGGTAATTTTCATACCTGGAAAAATCCTAAATCTGGTTGTCTCCTGAAATTTATTAAATCCCTTGCTCGATTAGGTAATACACCCTACTCTGACGTGACCGCCTGAAACTGAGCCAGGGCTGGAGTTAGTCCGGGGAACCTGAAAGGACCCTAGACCATGAAAGGCATACGCCACACAACTGAAGAGAAGATCCGCATCCTGCGGACTGCCGATGGCGGCAGGAGCATCGTGGATATCTGCAAGGAGAAGAACATCTCGGAGCAGACTTTCCACCGTTGGAAACGGCAGTTCGGGATGATGGAGATCCCGGAGGCCCGCCGGCTCAAGGAACTGGAGAAAGAGAACACCGAGCTAAAGAAGATGCTGGCCGATTCGCTGTTGAAGAACCGCGTATTGGAGATTGTGAACGCAAAAAAATGGTAAGCCCGGGACACAGGAAGCAGATGGCCACCCTCGTCGTGATCGACGGGGTGTGCTCCGGGCGGGCGGCCTGTCGGTATCTTGGCTTGGGCCGTTCGACGTATCATTATCAGGCTCGGCCACCGTGTGAACGTCGGCAACGCTTGCTCATGCGCACCCACGAACTCTCGGCACGGCATCCCCGGTATGGTTACCGGCGGATCGTCGCCTTGCTGCGTCAGGAAGGCTGGGCTACGAGCCGCAAGCAGGTGCAACGGTTGCGTCGTGCGGAGGGGTTGAGGGTGCCACCTCCCCGACGCCGGCGATCACGACGAGGGGTATCCACGGGCTTGCCCACCCAAGCGACGCATCGCGGGCATGTGTGGACCTGGGACTTCGTGGCCGATGCCACCGTGCATGGTGGTGCTCTGCGCATGCTCACGGTGCTCGATGAGCATACGAAGGAAGTCCATGTCCTGCGTCCGGCCCGACGCATCGGTTCGGCCAACGTGATCGAGTGGGTCCAAGCGGCGATTGCTGAGCACGGGGCCCCAGAGTTCATTCGCTCCGACAACGGCTCGGAGTTTATCGCCCACGACCTCCAACGCTGGCTGGCCGACCAGCAAATCAAGACCATCTACATCACCCCGGCCAGCCCTTGGGAAAATGGCTTCGTGGAAAGCTTCCACAGCCGCTTCCGGGACGAGTGTCTCAACCGGGAACAGCTCTGGACCCTGACCGAGGCTCGGGTGGTCATTGAAGACTTCCGTCAGGAATACAACTCGACCAGGCCGCATAGTTCTCTCGGCTACCAATCCCCTCAGCGCTTCGCCGCGCAACTATCTCAATCAATCCCTCGCTCCGGTCGGCCTACGGCCTCCCTCCGCGAGGGATTGCCAACGCCACACTTTTTCGTCACATCAACCAACATCCCAGACTAACGCTTCCCCTGGCTCAAATCCCGCGTCCCCGTC
>DFDG01000023.1 GCA_002367815.1 Opitutaceae bacterium UBA3033
GCGCGACGAGACGGGGCATAGTCGCCCTCGGCATCCACCGCCATCCCGCCAAAGACATAAAGATACTCCCCCGCTCCGGCCGCTGCGGCAACAAATACCCCAGGGCCCGGCAGATCAGCCTCACGTCGCCAGTCGTCCGCAGGTGAGTCAGGATCGAGCGACCAAACGGTGGCCACCGGTTTCAAAGACGCCGGATCATCCAACCCACCGATCACATAGAGCCGACCACCAGCAAAGGCCGCACAACCATAACCGACCGGCACAGGCAGATCGGGCAACTGCGTCCAAACGAAGCCCCCCTCATTCTCACGCAAGGCCAAAACCTCGCGCAAACCACCCGACGCATCGAACCCTCCGGCCAGATAAATTACGCCCGGTGCAGTGGCACCGGAAAAATGACCGCGAGGGGTCGGCAACTTTACAGGCAGTTCCATCCAGGCTCCATCTGTCGATGACAAGGCCCATACTTTGTCGTTGTATCGCTTGTTGCCCTTGAGCCAGACCGGTTTGTCCCACTGCGAGCCACCGCCCGCCACGAGTTGGCCATGGAGCACGCCGGCAAACATGCCGCCATAGCCAATCGGATCGGGCAGCGAAGGCAGGGACACCCAGCCAGATTGACTGGTCGAAGAAAATGCAGCCAGCGGCACAGCCAGCGCGAAGATCAGCACCATGATACTGCAGCGGTGGAGCTTGAGGATTGAGCGGATCATTTAAAGAAGCGGTTCATGGCGCGGAAGCGTTCTGCGCGCGGTCATACCAGTAACCGAGCGAATAAAACGCGAGGCCGTCGCCCTGCATGACGTTGAGCATCCACTGCAATGGCGGTGGCATCACCCCGTCCGGATCGATGAACCACTTGAGGTGGCTCTTATCGAGACCGGCGAAGATGCGATGGTAACGCGCCCTAGCCTCCACCGCCGCCCTTGGGATGCGACGCGCGATGATGGCACTCGTGATCGTCTGGCGCTCCTGCGTGCCGAGCCAGCAGATCGGCAGCACCGCATTGTGCAGCATGAATGGCGACTTCCACAGGGCCCGCGGCTTGATCGACATGGGCAGTTTCTCCCAGTCTCCGGTCAAGCTATCGATACGGATGAAATAATAACTCGCGAAATCCTCGCGCTGACCAATCTGCGAATAGCGCCACCACGCCTCCATCCCACGGAGCCAGCGGGCGGAGTCAGCTGGTTCCAGATCGAGCAGCAAGTCGGCGCCGATGACCATCTGCACGTGAAAGGAACGATCCTCCGTGCTTACATAGGACGGATGCCCGAGCCCCCACTCCGTTTCCCGCGGGGTTGGCATGTTGGCGTAGAGGCTGCGCAACCGATTGAACTCGGCCAGACTCTCCGGGTCCTGCGTCACTTCATAAGCAAGCCGGTGCATGATCATCCACAAAAACATATGCCGTTGCGCCCGTGGATAGGATTTTTCCATATCCCACGGTTCGCCAAAATAATTGATCAAGTAACCGCCCCGCCAGCGACGGGACACCTCGCTGAACATCTGTGCGATCCGCGCGCGGGTCGGCTCATCCGCAATCGCGTAGTAGCGATAAAGTCCGACCATCGGAGCGAAGTGCTGCTCGGTGCTGGTGTTGTCGGTCGCCACCCCGTAGTAGGGCTTGCAGAAGAACCCGGCCGCGCGGGTCGTCGAGCCGCTCTGCCCGATGAATCCCGCCTTTTGCTCCGGTCCTTCAACTGCGCGATCCCGTTCTTCCGTCAACCGGTAGTTCACATCGAGTGAGTGAAAGGCCTTGGCCGCGAGGGCGAGCGCGGCCGAATCGTGCGTCGCTTCGTAACGGTAGCACTGCGCCGTGAGTAGAATGCCGGAGATAAATGGGCTGTTTTCGTAACTCATCCACTCCCAGGCCTCGGGGCCGGGCATGGTTGAATCTTCCGCGGTAAAATCCGCCGCGGTGAAAGGCCGTTCCTCCCGCCAGTTGATGTGCGAATACATCAACCCCTGCGGATCGAAATACCGCTCGCCCAGGAATTGCTCAATCCGGTCGATGCGGGCAGCCACCGGCTGAGCGGTATCAAGCGCCGTCAGCGACACCTCCGCCCGAGCCGTTAGGGCCAACAGTAATCCAAGGGCGGTCTGAAGAGTAGGTTTCAGCATGGTGGAATTCAGGACCAAAGTTTCATGCGCCGGCCTTCCCAATAAGAAGCGATCATACATTCCGGTGCTTCGCTGCTAAGGAAATGCCTGAAGTAGTCGACGGCCGGCGGGATCTGTTTGCCGTCGGGATCCGAAATCCAGACCAAGTGACGCGGTTCCAAACGACGCAACGTTTCCGCCGCAAACTTGACGGCTTCGTCGCGTTTTTCCGGACAGTGCCGGGCCACCACCATCGCGGTCCATTGGAACCGCGCGAGGCAATCGCCGTAAACCCATTCCGAGGCAAACGAGAGCATCGGGTGACCGCCAAACCATTGCTCGCGGGGCATTCGCGGGGTCAGTGGCACCGGGCGCCAACTGCGGTCCTTGGTGGAAACGATAAACCAGTAGAGGTAGTTCCATCGCTCGGTATCAAAGCCCACCGGATAATCCGCCCACCACAGGGCCAGCACGCGGCTCAAGTCATCACTGGTAAACAGGTCCGGCACACATTCGTGAATGATCGCGACCGAGATCGCGAGAAATTGGCAGTGCTGAATCTGCTCCCAGTGGGCGAACTCACCGGCAGCCAAATCCGCCCCGACAATCTTATCCCATGGCTGCGCCTTGTAAGTGCCATTTTTAAACTGCTCGATGATGTAATCGATCCGCCGATGGGTCTGCCACTTCCCAGTCTTGATCACAAACTCGTAGGCGTCCCGATACTTGGTGTCCCCAGTCAGCTTGTAGGCGATGGCGACCATCGCAGCCATAATCGCGTTATAATCGGAATTATCCAACCGATTGCTCCATGCGCTGGTGGTGCTGCCTTCACCACCCTTATGATTGAAAATCTGGTAGTCGACCGAGATTTGGTAGTCGGCCATCTGGATCAGCA
>DFDG01000135.1 GCA_002367815.1 Opitutaceae bacterium UBA3033
AGCCTCGCACGCAGGGAATGCAGGTGTCATTGCGCGAATCTCCAAGCCGTGTCATCAATTCTGGAGATAGCCCGATGGGAGGGATGAAAGAGTCGTATTTGAGCAAACTGTTGCCGGGGAAGAGAGTCCCGCCTACGACGCCCAAATCCAAATAAGAGATCAAACCCGATGTGCCCTTCGTAGCCTTGCGCGAATACGGGTTCTGACTTTACCTTATATTTGCGTTGATGGGTAAAACCCCCGGCAATGATATCACTACTTCAGCTCTTGGTTTGGTCTGCTGAACCTCCCGTGTCGCGAATGGCTGCACTGGCCCGAACCAAGCTGGCCGCCAGATCGGGGCGCTTGATGGGTTTACCCAAGTAATCGTCCATCCCGGCCTGAAGGCACATTTCCCGGTCCCCCTCCATGGCATTGGCCGTGAGCGCGATAATCCAGTGCGCGCGTTTGCCGGCGAAATCGGCCTTGATCCGGCGGGTTGCTTCCAGCCCGTCCATTTCCGGCATTTGCGCATCCATGAGGATGATGTCGTAGGGCCGGGATTTCCTTTGTCTCAAAGTCCAAGGTCATCACCCGGGGTGGCTTGTGCTCAAGCACTGTAAGTCACACCAAGGGTTATGGGATCATGATCTGTTGAAATTAGCTCCAATGGTTTATGATGATTTCAACGGGGCTTTGCGGGACGAATCGGCTGCTGCCTGTTGTGTGGCTTGGTGAATACGTCGTAAGTGTCAGGGCGGCGGTCGTTGAGCATGTCAGGTTTCCAAACCCAACTGCCGGGGCGGGTAAACATTTCCGCGATTCGGGGTGCGCCAAGATCGATGGTGGTGAGCGCGATACCGGGATGTCTGCCGGCGTCGGCAAGAATCGTGGCATCAGGCCCGATGATGCTGCTCCGACCCAGAAGCATGCCGGGCATCCAGGATTTATCCGGAGCGCATCCGTAGCATACCGGCACATGATGGATCCCGTTGTGAATGGCCGGTGCGCGCAGGAGGATGTCCATGAACTCGCCACCCCATCCACTCATCAAATGCGGCCAGAATATGACTTCTGCGCCGTTGAGCGTGAGACAGCGCGCGCTCTCCGGAAAAGAATTGTCGTGGCAAATTTGAATGCCGACGCGGGCTCCCGCCACTTTGAAAACCGGCCAAGTGTCACCGGGCACCACCCCATAGGCCTTCTCATGTTCGATGCAGTGCACCTTGAAATACTGGCCGGCGAATGCCCCCTTTTCATCAATCACGATGGCGACATTGCGCACGAGGTTTTCGATGATCGCCGTGATGGGCGCAATGATCGCCATGCGGTGCTTTTTTGCGATGGGGCCGAAACGTTTCAAGGTTTCGGCATGGGCATTGCGAGTCAGTGAGAACACAATGCGCTTGGACTTCTCGATACCGACCATATTGAAAGTCTCACCGAGACAGGCGATGTTGGCACCACGCTTACCCGCTTCTTTAAGCCAATATTCCGCCGAATCATTATTGGCTCGTAGCCGAGCGGTGTTGGTTTTGCCCGGGGCATCGGAAGGCAGCTGGACGGCGGCGATGGTAAGGAGACGTTTCATGGGAGTATGTTTTTAACCACGAATGGACACAAATGAACACGAATTAGATTATGATATCCGTGCCGGGAATGAAAGGTTGGGTGGGAACAGTGCGGGAACGAATCGTTAGGTCTGTCCGGAGGGACCCTTATTGGTGAAAATTCGAGTTCATTCGTGGTTAAGAATAAGCATTTCCAGGGTGTGATCGCTGTGACAGACGAGGAGACGATTGTTACCGATGGGTAATACGCGATTGAGCGGGCGCGTCAGTTTGCTGCATTGCTGCCATGCCGCGTCGAGCAATTGCACACCTGTGTGCGTGGTAACGAGGAGGTTGCCGGTCTCGGTTTGAGTCACCCCAATCACCGGTGCGCCGACATGTTGGCGACGGATTACTTGGCCATCACTCAGGTTCACGGCCGCGATGAATCCATCCATGCCGCCGATGAGGGCTACTTTTTTGTCTGCGACTTCACCCAAGCAGGCACAGTTGAGACTCATCCCACCTTCCAGTTTCCAGTGCCAATCTTTCGTAGCCGTGGAAAGCACACCGCATCCCAATTCGGTGGCAAAGAAAAGTGAACCATCGGGAAGATCGGCTAATTCGACCCATTCCGCGGCGAGTGAACGTCCGTTAAGAAAAGGGATCACCCGTTTGAGCATACGAAACATCGGTTGGTTGAACCCGCCGAGATGATAAACTTCACCACTCGGACCCTCGCCGGACACCCCCGGGTAATACATGATGCCGTGATTCCAACCGCAGCGCACATAGAGGTCGCCCCGGTCAGGACGTGTCTCCGGGGAGACCAGAATATTAAAATTCCAGGGACCGTCGGAAAAACTGTGCCCGACGATTTCACCCTCTGCATCAAGAAAAACCAGGATGGCATAGCCACCGAGCACAAGACAGGCCCGCCCCTCATCATCGCGGCGCCAGATGTTAATGCAGTGTGTCGCATTGAACCAGCCTTGGAGACAGTCTTTGCGCGTCAGGAATTTTTTCGCCACCTCCCAGGCTTGGCGCAATGAACCATCAGGATGATATTGATGTAGATCGCCGCCGAGCATCCCAACGCAGAGCACCGGAGGACCACTGGGATCAATTTGCTGGGCGGAAACATGGGTGATGGGCACCGGCAGTTGGTGCCGCCACATTTCGTGGCCATTTTCGTCGAGCACGATTAATTCGCTGATTGCGTTGGCGATGATGATTTCCAGCCGGCCATCCCCATCGAGGTCGGCCGTGGTCAAATGTTCGATCGTTGGAGCGATGGTTCGGTCACTGAGCACTTCCAATCGATGCAGCACAAAAGGACTGCCATCAGCAGGGGCGGGAAGGCGCACATGCACGGCCCTGACTTTTTCGCCAATGGTGGCGTAATGAGCGGCCAGCCGATTTTCTGCATCGCGATAACGTTTGTAACGTCGGTCAGGGATCGCGAACACCGCACAGGGCCGGGTGGTTCCGTCATCAGATTCGGATTCCACCGTGATGCCCTCGGGCAATGGATGAAAAGTGCGCAAAGTCGGATCGTCGATGCAGTCACCGAGGATGTTGAGTGCGGTCAGCACCCGTGGCTGTGGGAGCGTGAGCGAGATCGTGTAATGCTTGGCCCGGGGCCATTGGATCCAAGTCTCACGAGAATAGCCGTCGGGCATCACGGGATCGATCATCTCGTCAGGTGAGCCATTGACCGGCAATGGATCGGCTGTGATACGAATGTTGCGCACGATTTCCGGCACCCGACTGCCGCTGTCGTAGGTCCAGGAACTCTGCCAACTAGAGGTTTCTTTTGATGAGTCGGATCTTTGCGCTGGGCCAAGCCTCGAAGCGACCGAGGGTATGGCTGCGAACCAAGAGCCGATCACCTTGGCCAATGCGGCGCAGAAAAGTTGTGAGAGCGAGATTTGCTCTTCCAAATTATAACTGCCTGACGACGAGAAGGTTTTTGATTTACCAATGGTCTCGAAGGTGATTTCCACCGCGATATTTGATTTCAGGGTGATCCGGTTGGTTTCCAGATCGAGTGATACACTGATCGGTTCGCTGCTTTGCAGGCTCAGATTAGGCAACGTGAGTTCAGTGATGCCGGTGAACACAAGTGAGTTTGCATCGACCAAGGCACTGGAGGCTTTCGCTGAGGCGTTAGGTAGCCACACTAAGTCGGGATGGATGTCTGCTGAGCACCAAGTGTGCGGCTTGCCCGCCAGGCGAACCAGAGCGCTATGGTCGTCGAGACTTTGCAAATTGTAGGCTTCGGCGTTGTTGAGGGGACGAACCGTGAGCAGATTTTGAAACGAAGCCTCGTCACCCGCCAAATGATCTCCGGCGAGACGTTGGCGGAGGACATAGGGCGAACAGGCTCCTTGATCCGTATCGAGCTCGCAAGTGCCGGCGACTTCCGAGCCGGAAACTAAGGTGAAACGATGTTGGCCTTGGTCGCTGTGCCAATGTCGACCGTGCAATTCAGCATAACCGGGCGTGCGCCACGAACACGTGAGCGAGTAGGGGCCATCGGCCTTGAATGCGACACGATCAATCACGACTAAAAAGCCGTCACCTGATTTCGACCAAAAGAGGTGACGCGACCAATCGGTATGGTGATAATCCGTTACCCGGGTAACGGTCAGTGCGACGGAAGAAAAATCTGCAAGCGCCACCTGTTCGGCGATGGGCTGCATCGGAGTGTCGTTGGCGCCATCGCTGATCATGAGGCCGTTTTTGTCATGGTAGGAATGCCGTGATGTATTTTGCACCAGCCAGACGTGGCCCGCTTGAAAAAAGCGCACGATGCAGTTGGCCGCCTGCATGTGGCCCTGCCAACGAAAGCCGCCTTGGTAACCTTGGATCAGCAGATAAGTGTCTGTGCGGGTATAGCCACGCCGGAGCACGAGTTTGTCGAATCCACGTGACTGAGGGAGTTGGTTGAGGCCAATACCCTCGGGGAGCTGCCAAGTCTCGGGTGCGTTCACCATGTGTCCCTCCGGCACCACCTGTTCAGGCGGATGATTACTGATCGCGAGCTGATGCTCTGTGATTGGTAGGCTCCACAGATTCTGCGTTTTGGAAGGAGCGACCGGGATCAGTTCGGGGCCGGTGTCGAATTTCTGCAGAAAGACCGGCACATATCGCAAAAAGACATATCGCTGGGCGATCTCCAGATTTGGCATGGTTTGGATGATCCACTTGTAAGTGCCATCACCGTAGTAAAACGCGCTGCACGCGGTTTGCTCGGTTGCCTCCTGCTGCAGATACATGCCCTGACTCTCGCCGTAGCCGCCCTGTCCACAACCGTTGCCATTGTTATCGTGTAAGGCCAGACAGCGTTCAGTCACGAGGCGGGCATTGCCACTGGTGAAGAAGTCATGGCGTTCCTGCCCCAAGGCGTAGCGGTATAGAGTAGCAAGATTGTTGAGTGAACTTTCGTCATCCTGGTCATCCAGCCGGGCAGAGGCGAGGGCATCGAGAAAAGTGCAGCACTCTTTGATCCATTGATCACACTGCGCGCGCAGCTCTGGCGTGGGATTGGTTTGATCACGTAAATAACGGGCGAGGAGTAGAAACTCGTAAGTGCCTTTGCCCTGGTGTCGGTGACCAAGAGGAGGGTGGCCAACTTTGACACGCCACCATTCGTCCTCATTCCCGAAGGCGGTGAGGAGAAGAAGCTGATCCGTGCGCACGATCTCTGCCGCAGTTAGAAAGCCTCCGGCGATGAGCAGGGGGATTGCTCTCATGAAACGCTCTGCCAGATAATGCCAATCTCCATACCCCGTGGTCATACTGGCATTGAGGCGCCGCAGCGCATCGACCGCGATAGTCGCATACCGTTCATCCGCGGTCCAGGACCACATCAGGGTGTAGGTGCCGATCACCCGGATCGGCTCGGTGTAAAACATTAGGCCGCGACTGCGCAGGGCTTGCAGCTCGGCGGAGTCCTCCAGCGGCGTGTAGGGCCACGCGGCCAAATTTGCGGCCAGCATGGGATCTATTTCCACGCTGAGTTGAAATGGCAGTTCATGCGTTGCTCCAGCTTCGGCGATGGTGGCTAAAAGTTTTTCCTGCGCGCGTTCAACTCCTCGAAAATTGCTGCCGCCCACGAGTATGATATTATGGCCAGTGCCATAAGGATTAACCAAGGTGCGAAAATCGAAACCGTCACCGCCCGGGAAGGTGGCATCCGTAGAACAGACATAGTTCGCGTAGAGCGGTTGCAATGTGCGGTTGGTGTTGAGGCTACCCAACACGATGAGAGGTCGCGATCGATACGAGTTGGGGAGGGGAGTGCTGCGCTCGGGCATCAGCTCGAGGTCGGAGACGCACTCGGGCCGACCAGCGCCACTTGCGATCAACGCTTTGGCAATTGCATCGGCGAGTTGCTGATAACGTGGATCACTGGCAGAATAAATAATCGCAACGCCCTTAAGCGAGGATTGCCGTTGGATCACGCGCGGTAGTAATTCGATGGAAGGGTCGAGCATCGTGGGTATAAGGTTTGTCGAGTGTTAGGCCTGCGGGGTTTGTTGCGCCAAACAATTAATCTCACCGGTGGAATATATCTGCGGTATTATCGGCAAATTTCGCTTTTGGTCGCTGGTTTTGAGGCTTGGTATGAAATTGATTTGATCGCACAATCTGTGCTCATGGATGTCGCCCGACAGAATGTTTTTCGGCCATTTATCACCGCACGTTTGGCGGAGATCGAAAAAGAACTGGCGGTGATGACCGATAGCACGGAAGTGATCGCGCCGGATGTTTCGATTGGCCGCCTGTCACGACTCGATGCCATGCAGCATCAGCAAATGGCGTTGGCCGGAAAACAGCGACATGAAGAGGAACGCACCCGGCTCGTCGCGGCGGAATTCAGAATCGACGAAGGCACTTACGGGGTTTGTTTGCTTTGTGGCAACAGATATCGCGACCGCCCGCCTCAAATACCAGCCGGATGCCGTCCGTTGCGTGCCTTGCGCCCAACGCAAAAAGTAGGACACGCCATGCCGTAATACCCGCGATGGGTCACGGGTAAAATTACCCTGCGCGGTCACTTTTTGCCGGCGGAGTTTCTCGCTGACCCCATCCATTTTTGCAGAGTGTGGGCCAGGCTTTCCAATCGCACGGGTTTGGTGAGGTAATCATTCATGCCGCACGCGAGACAATTGGCCTGATCCTGCGCGCTGGCATTAGCGGTTAGGGCAATGATAGGTAGCGCCTTTCCGCCCAGGTTGGTGCGAATGCGCCGGGTGGCTTCCAGTCCATCGAGTCCGGGTAATTGGCAATCCATCAGGATGGCATCCCAATTTGATGAGGAAGCGGCCTGGACTGCTTCGTAGCCGTCCTGAGCGAGACTTGATTGCAGACCCATTTTCTTGAGAAAATGAATGATAACCCGCTGGTTGATCCGGTCATCTTCAACCACCAGTACTCGTCCGGAAAGCATGGGGATGGAGAACCCGG
>DFDG01000069.1 GCA_002367815.1 Opitutaceae bacterium UBA3033
AATTACATAGTTATCAGGAGTGGCTGGTCCAATTTCTAACCGACAACGAAAATTTCATTTTCCCTAAGTTCCGTCAGAAGCAGGTACTGGAATTTCTCAAGGAGCCACTTAATGACCTGTGTATTTCCCGGCCGAAGGAACGATTGGAGTGGGGCATTACACTCCCCTTTGACGACGACTACGTGACCTACGTGTGGTTCGATGCTTTGGTGAATTATTATTCCGCTGTCGCCGATAAACCGGGAGTCTGGCCAGCAGCCTATCATGTGATTGGAAAAGATATTTTGGTCCCGCCGCACGCCGTCTACTGGCCGATTATGTTGCACGCCTGCGGCCTTGATTTACCCAAGGGGATCATCGCACACGGTTGGTGGTCCATTAACGGCGACAAGATGTCCAAAAGTACCGGTAACTTTATCGAACCGATCGCATTTATTGACCAATATGGAGTCGATGCCGTGCGCTATTTCCTGATGCGGGAGATGAATGTAGGGCAGGATAGTGATTTTTCCGATGCCCAGTTTTTGGCCCGCTACAATGCGGACCTAGCCAACAATCTCGGTAATCTGGTAAATCGCACGCTTAACATGACGAATCGCTTTGCCGTTGGCTTGGTTCCAGCTTCGGTTGAAGTCGGCGAGCCGGAGACAGAGCTGCGGCAACTCTGGTCAAAAACTCAAGCGGATGTCACGGCCCTATGGACCGATTTTCAATTTCACACGGGGCTCGAACGCACCATTGGATTTGTCTCCGCGACCAATGCTTACATCGAAAAACGCGCACCGTGGAAACTGGGAAAATCAACCGAAGCTTCAGATAAAGCACTACTGGAATCCTCTCTCGCCACCATGGCCGAGTCTTTGCGTCTTACTGCTGCTTTGTTGCAACCATTCATGCCGCAAACCGTGGATAAGATCTACGCGGTGCTTGGTTACAATCCCGGCTCTATCTGGAGCGATGAGTTGGCATGGGGAGACCGTTTAAAGGGAAATAAAGTTGCAGAAAGCCTGGTATTGTTTCCCCGCGTTCAATCTGAAAAATCACCCGCCAAGTCGTGACAATTTTGGCTCTTGATCCGGTTTCGAATCAAACCCCGGCTGCACTGCAGAATTTTCTCCATCAGTGTCAGCAAGCGGCTAAAAAGGCTCACCGATCGCAGCTGGTCAGTATTTCACTGGAGGTTGATTCGCTCGATCCGCTCGCAGTGTTGGCGTCGATTTTTGAGCCGACGGAACGTCATTTCTATGTGGAAAGACCTTCCGCTAATTTGGCCATAGCCGGGGCTGAAACGGTGCTGGAGTTCTCTGCTTCGGGTCCAGAACGGTTCGATGAATGCCAAACATTCATCGACGATGTTTTGGCTAATGCCATTGTGGTTGGTGATCAAGGCATCCCTTTTGCCGGGCCGCATTTCTTCACGGCGTTTTCGTTCTACGACGATGTATCAACAGAAGAACCATTCCCTTCCGCCAGTGTTTTTGTGCCCCGCTGGCAGGTTGCGACTCGTTTAGATCGGACCGTGGCAGTGGCCAACCTCATCATAAGAGAGGAGACTGACATTAAAGCGGCGGCTGATAAAGTTTGGCGTGCGCATAGCAAATTCAGCGGTTTTCCCTGCGTTGATCGTGTTTTCTCTCAGGCCGAAACCAATCCCAGGATCAGTTTGCAAGAACATGGAACCGAGGAGACCTACTGCAATATTGTACAAAGGGCTGTGGATCGAATTGTGGCAGGAGAATTTGAAAAGATTGTCCTGGCCAGAGCTAAGGACTTAGTGGCCGATACCGCGATGAATCCCATGCAGGCCCTCCATGGTCTGAGACAACGATTCAGCGAATGTTTCTCGTTCTCCTTGGCGAATGGGCACGGCCAGAGTTTTATCGGCGCAAGTCCGGAACGTCTGGTCCGCGGCTATGGCGGCATGTTGACCACCGAGGCACTGGCAGGTTCAACTGGACGCGGGAAAGAAGAAGATGAAGATGCTCAACTCGGACTGGCTCTGCTCGACAGTGAAAAGGACCGCCACGAGCATCAACTGGTGCTGGATTCCATTCTGCGACGATTGAAGCCGCTTGGCTTGCAATTGGAATATGCGCCTACGCCCTCGCTACGTCGCCTAGCCAATGTTCAACACTTACATACTCCCATTAAGACTGCGTTGCCAGTGGGGGTTCGTCTCCTTGATGTGATTGCTCGATTACACCCGACACCTGCTGTTGGCGGCGTGCCCCGGGAATCGGCGTTGGCTGGGATCAGATCGTTAGAAACTTTTCCCCGCGGTTTGTATGCAGGAGCAATTGGCTGGATTGATAGCAGGGGAAACGGGGAGTTTTTTGTGGGGCTCCGCTCTGCATTGATTGATGGACCCCGGGCCCGGATGTATGCCGGTGCTGGTATTGTGGCGGCATCAAAACCGGCGCAGGAATTAGCTGAAACCGAGTTGAAATTTCAAGCCATGAAAGCAGCTTTGTTTTCAAAATGACTGCACCGGAGCTTGATTTCCGCAATGTAAACACACTTTGGTGCAGTGTGTTGGTAGAGACTTTGGTCCGCTGTGGTGTGGAGCAAGCGGTGATTTCTCCGGGCTCGCGTTCGACCCCATTGACCATGGCCCTGGTCGGACATTCCAAAATCGAATCAGTCCCGGTTCTGGACGAGCGATCAGCATCATTCTTTGCATTGGGTCTCGCGCGGAAAAACAGCACTCCCGTGGTGTTGGTTTGCACCTCAGGAACAGCGGGAGCCAACTATTTTTCTGCCGTAATTGAGGCCCAGGAAAGTGGGGTGCCTTTGATCGTTTTAACCGCAGATCGCCCTCCGGAAATGCGGGCCTGCGCTTCAGGTCAAACAATCGACCAACAAAAACTTTACGGCACGCACGTGAACTATTTTCACGAACTGGCTCTCCCGGACTCTGCTTTGCCCATGTTGGCCTATTTGCGTCAAACCCTGGTTCAGGCCTACAGAAGTTCAATGATACCGCAGTGTGGGCCTGTTCACATTAACATCCCATTTCGGGACCCTTTGACTCCAGCATTGAATCCAGCAGTGCAGGCGTCGTCAGAATATTTTCCCGTAGAGTTTTTCGATCATTTGGAAATTTTTGGCAGTCCAATCTTTGGTCAAACCAAGATAT
This sequence comes from Opitutaceae bacterium UBA3033, assembly GCA_002367815.1. Taxonomy (GTDB): domain Bacteria; phylum Verrucomicrobiota; class Verrucomicrobiia; order Opitutales; family Opitutaceae; genus Cephaloticoccus. Next base: position 3,137 of record DFDG01000069.1, read on the forward strand.
GGCAGCGACCGATAACGATTCGTGGATTGATTGTAGCCGGTCCGGAAATTCCTTCAGATCCAGCAGGATACGCCAAATCCGTGGTGCGGCTCTCAAACCAATTGGGTTGGCCGATCTTGGCCGACGGCGTTTCACCATTGCGTCACTTTGCCAGCAATAAGGCGGTGATCGTGACCGCCTACGATACCATTTTACGCAACGCCAAGACTGCGCGTGATCTGGTTCCAAGACATATATTGTGCCTGGGCAGTTGGCCCACCAGCAAAGTTTTGCGCAGTTGGTTGGAACAGAGCGGGGCCGAGATTGTACTGGTTTCGCCTCATTACGATAATCGCGACGCATTACATGGCCGAACTAGGCACATATGTGTGCCAGTGGAGGCATTGGTCGCAAAGACCAAGGGAAACTCCATTCAAAGCTATGCGAAATTATGGTCAAAGTTGGAGGGGCTGGCGCGCGGCTGTATGGCAAAAGCTCCGCGGCCATCCGATCTGATATTTGAAGGGGATATTGTGCCCATGTTGGCTGATACCTTGCCTAATGACACGCCGGTCTATGTCGCGAGCAGTATGCCGATTCGTGATGTGGAGTATTTTTGGCCGGTCACCAATAAGCGTTTTCGAATGTATTTCAATCGAGGAGCCAATGGCATTGATGGCACGCTTTCCTCGGCTTTGGGTGTTGCGCATGGCAATCAAGCTTCGGTGCTACTGACCGGTGATCTGGCATTTCTACATGATGCAAATGGCCTGCTCTTGAACGAAAAATTTCGGGGATCCCTAACGATCATTTTGATCAATAATCGTGGTGGTGGGATTTTCGAACATCTGCCGGTGGCCAATTACGATCCACCTTTTGAAGAGTATTTTGCCACGCCTCAGTCAGTGGACTTTTCTCAGCTTTGCGCCGCGCATGGTGTAAAGCATACGACGGTAAAAAGTTTACCACAATTGGCCAAACTGGTAGCCAAATTACCCGCCCGCGGTATCCGAGTATTGGAGGTAGAGACGAATCGTGAATTGGACGCGGCCTTTCGGAAGCGACTATTCACGCGGACGGCCGCAGGTCTATAGCCCTCGGCCCGATATTAAAGTTGGATAGGTAATCCAACTTCAATGATTTGCATGGGTGGAAGTTGATAGTAGTCTCGGGCTTGTCGGGCATTGCGGCTGAGGAAGGCGTAATAATGTTTTTGCCATTCCCCCATTTTGGCCTCGCCACCAGTAATGATCATTTCGCGATTGAAATAGTAAGTGGCTGCAGAGGTTTTGAGTGGCACGCCGGTTTTGCTGATTTTTTCCACCAAGGCGCTGACATCGGGTGACTCCATATAACCATAGCGGGCGATTGCTCTCCAGACTCCTTCTCCAATATCCCTCACGGTCAAACGATCGGCTTCGTCTACATAAGGCAATTCCTCGGTAAGGACACTGAGCAGGACAACCGTTTCATGCAGCACCTTGTTCGCTTTCACATGGTGTAATAAAACGAGGGGGGTCCCGCTGGGATTTCCGGCCATAAATACGGCCGATCCCCGCACTCTCAAGATGTGCTTACTTGAGGCGATATTCCGGAGCTCATCCTCAGTAATTTCGTTGGCATAGACTCGGCGAAAAATTTCCTTCTTGCCGGATTTCCAAGTATGCATCGTGGCAATGAGCACCGCTCCGATAGCAAGGGGCAACCAGCCGCCATCAATGATCTTATGGAGGTTGGAATAAAGGTAACCCAAATCCACGACCATAAATGGACCACACAACAGTGCCGCTTTCCACATGGGCCACAACCAGGCTCGTCGCGCTACCAGATAAAAAGCGAAAGTAGTCACACTCATCGCACTGGTAACGGCGATACCATAAGCGGCAGCCAGATTGGAACTCGATTTGAAAAGCAGCACGATGGTGATGGACCCCAGCGCAAGTGCGGTGTTGACCAACGGGACATATATTTGACCCTTTTGATCGGCATTGGTGTGCATCACTTTGAGTCGGGGGAAAAATCCCAACTGAATCGATGAACGGATCAATGAGAATGTGCCCGAGATCAATGCCTGACTGGCAATGACAGCGGCAAGCACGGAAAGAATCATTAATCCTAACCGAAGTGGACCAGTAGGAGCGATGGCCAGAAATGGATTTTCCACCAGTCCTCCATGTGAGAGAACATACGCACCTTGGCCAAAATAATTCAGAGCCAATCCGGGTAGGGCGACGCCATACCAGGCAATCATGATCGCCTTTCGACCAAAGTGACCCATATCCGCATAAATCGCCTCAACGCCAGTGATGGCTAATACAATAGCGCCAAGTAAAGCAGTGATCTGCAAAGGGTGGTCACGTAGCAGCACCCAACCGTGCCATGGATTGATAGCCTGCAACACAATCGGCGTTTGCCAGATTTGCCATAATCCCAGTAGCCCCAGCACGGTGAACCAAATCAACATCACCGGCCCATAAATACGGCCAATCGCCTGACTGCCCCGACTTTGAAACCAAAAGATGGCAGCCAGCACGATACAGGTAAAAGGTATTACCCAATGCGCCATACCCGGTGCAATTAAGATAATGCCCTCTGATGCAGACAGCACCGAGATGGCGGGAGTTATTACTCCTTCGCCGATCAACATACAGGCGCCGAATAAAATGAGCACGGTGCTAAATCCGAAGCCTCTTTTATCCAGACTCCGTTTATCCAACTTTGCTTTGGCAAACAAAGCAAAGATACCACCTTCACCTTTGTTGTCGGCCTTAGTCACAAACGTAAGATATTTCCAGCTTACGACCAAAATGAGGGACCAAAAAATCAAGGAAAGTATGCCCAGGACCCCCGCCATACGGTCAGCCTCGGGTAAATGAGCAATAGCCTCGCGCAACGCATAAAGCGGACTGGTGCCAATATCACCAAATACGACCCCTAGGGCACCAAGTGCCAATCCGGCATTGGCCAGTTTATGAGGATTGTGCCCGTTTAATTCCATAGAGAGACAGCTTGCGGAAGCTCCGGTCCGCTCCAAGCAGTTTCCGGCACAGAATGAGATATTTTACATCGGTCATTTTTAGCAAAATGATTGCCGTGAACGAAATTTGACGCTGCTCTGCGCCATGCCCACCGAGTGGATCGAAGTTAAAAAATTCTCAGACATCCTATATCACAAGGCTGGCGGGATCGCGAAGGTCACTATCAACCGACCAGAGAAGCGTAATGCCTTTCGGCCGGAAACTGTTTCCCAGATGCAGGAAGCGTTTAATGATGCACGAGAAGATCAATCCATCGGAGTCGTATTACTAACCGGGTCCGGCCCGCACACAGATGGCAAATATGCTTTTTGCGCAGGTGGTGATCAGAGCGTCCGAGGTTCAGCCGGCTATTTGGGGGGCGATGGAGTGCCGCGGCTTAATGTGCTGGATTTGCAAAAACTCATTCGCTCAATGCCCAAGGTCGTCATTGCTTTGGTGGCGGGCTACGCCATCGGTGGCGGACACGTGCTGCATTTGGTGTGCGATCTCACCATAGCGGCTGATAATGGAATTTTTGGACAAGTGGGACCCAAGATGGGTAGTTTTGATGGCGGATTCGGTTCAAGCTATTTGGCCCGGATGGTTGGTCAAAAAAAGGCCAGGGAAATCTGGTATCTTTGTCGTCAGTATAGTGCGAAAGAAGCCATGGATATGGGCATGGTGAATGCCGTTGTGCCTGTGACTGAATTGGAAGCTGAGGGCGTAAAATGGGCTCGTGAAATTTTGCAAAACAGCCCGCTAGCGATTCGCTGCTTGAAGAGTGCCTTCAATGCTGATCTCGATGGGCAATCGGGAATCCAAGAACTGGCAGGCAATGCCACGCTGCTTTATTACATGAGCGAGGAGGCCAAGGAGTATCATTCCGCTCAACGCGAGAAACGTAAACCTGATACGGCTAAATTTCCGTGGCTACCGTGATGAGCAAAGCAAGTTTAGGATCTCATGCTTGGATGCTACTTTTCATCGTTCTGAAAGGAGCTCAGCCATGGCGTTAATCGGACAGCGGAACAGGTTGACCATCACACGGGAAGCTACACCGGGATTTTACCTCGATGGCGGCAAGGAACACGGAGAAATCTTGTTGCCGGGAAAATACATCCCGCGGGCGGCACGTCCCGGCGAAATTCTGGATGTATTTGTCTATCGGGATTCTGAAGACCGACTCGTCGCCACCACTCAATGGCCACTGGCAATGGTAGGCGAATTCGCATCACTGCGGGTGTTGAGTGCCACCCCTCGGTTAGGTATATTTCTCGATTGGGGTTTGGACAAAGATCTGCTGCTTCCCATTCGTGAACAGAAGGATGGATTGATGCCCGGTTATTGGGTAGTGGTCGCGGTTTTGCTTGATACCAAGACCGATCGAATTATTGCCTCGGCGCGAATCAGTCGGCATCTCAATCTTGTCCCTCCTCCCTATGCTGAGGGACAGATGGTTAATCTATTGGTCACGGGACCGACTCCACTGGGATTCAACGCAATTATCGATAATGCCCACACGGGTTTGCTTTATGGCAGTGAACTGGCGTCACCCCTCAGGATGGGGCAGCGCATGACGGGATATGTTCGGAGTGTGCGAACCGACGGGAAAATTGATCTCGGTCTTGATCCGGCGGGTTATCGACGGGTGGCCGACTACACTGGTGACATCATCAAGGCACTGGAAAATGCCGATGGTCGATTGCCTTTTCATGATGGTAGTTCACCGACGGAAATCCGCGAAGCGTTTGGTATGAGTAAAAAAGCCTTTAAACAGGCGATAGGCGTCTTATTCAAATCGCGTCGCATCATGATATCGCCTCGCGAAATCAGATTAATCTCATCTACCAAAAAATAAACATATGCCTGATTCATCACTAGCCTCCGAAGAAATCATCATTATCAAGGCTCAACCCATCGAGCTTTGTCAGCTGCTTAAATTTGCCGGACTTGCCGAGAGCGGCGGCACCGCCAAGCAGGCAATTGTCAATGGACTGGTTGAACTCAATGGCATGCTCGAAACCCAGAAACGAAAAAAAGTGATGGCGGGGGATCGGGTAAGTTACAATGGCAGGACTTTGGTAGTAAAATTAAATTCGTAAGTGTAGAAGTCTCCCGGGGAATAGGGTTTCTTTCCGGGACGAATACAATCATCGACTGCATATGCCGTTTTCTACACTAGGACTGACACCGAATTTGCTTCGCGCCTTGAGTGAACTCGATCATGCCATGCCCACAGTTGTGCAGTCGGAGGTAATACCGTCCGCAATTGCTGGTCGGGATATTTGGGCACAGGCACCAACTGGATCGGGTAAGACCGCAGCGTTCGTATTGCCGATATTGCAGCGATTACATCTTTCCGCACGCAAACTAACTGCTCCGAGCTCAGCCTTGATTTTGGTTCCGACCAGAGAACTCGCTATGCAGGTTGGGGAAGCGTTTAGAAATTTAGGTCGATACTTACCCGAGCACGCCAGAATCGTCACCGCCTTTGGTGGAGTTTCGATCAACCCGCAATTGATAACGCTAAGTAAGGGAGCGGATATTGTTGTTGCAACGCCAGGTCGATTGTTGGATTTGCTGGAGCATAATGCCCTCAGCATTTCGAACTTGTCGACCTTGGTGCTGGATGAGGCAGATCGTCTTTGGGACATGGGGTTTGCCAATGAACTCGGACGCATTATCAGACTACTGCCTAAAACCCGGCAAACGATGCTTTTCTCTGCGACGTTTCCGCCGGAGGTCAAACAAATGGGTGATGAACTTTTACGCGATCCACTTCGAGTTGAAATTACTACAGTAACCACGACCATACCCGAAATTGTTGAACGTGCCATTGAAGTGGATGCTCCTCAGCGGACTCAATTGCTACGGCATTTGATCCAAACCAACAAATGGACTCAGGTGTTGGTTTTTGTCGCCACCAAATACGCGACCGAGCACGTAGCGGACAAACTCTGCCGAGCGCGTATTAAAGCTGGGGCGCTTAATGGTGAGCTGAGTCAAGGAGCGCGGACACAAGCACTGCAGGATTTTAAAGCAGGCAAACTTCAAGTCTTGGTCGCAACAGATCTGGCTGCACGAGGCATCGATATCGTGCAACTACCAGTGGTGGTGAATTATGATTTGCCGAGGTCAGTGGTGGATTACACGCATCGAATCGGTCGCACCGGACGTGCGGGCCAATGCGGTGCTGCATTCAGTTTTATCTCTGCCGAAACCCACGCTCATTTTTCACTGATCGAAAAACGTCGGAAACATATAATCCTACGTGAGCAGGTGGCAGGCTTTGAACCGCAACAGATTTCCACTGATACGCCGGTCCCAACCGGAGGAATCAAGGGTAAGCGAAAAAGCAAAAAGGACAAACTTCGCGAAGGCTCTACCGGCTTATCAATTCCACTAACCCCGGCATG
>DFDG01000099.1 GCA_002367815.1 Opitutaceae bacterium UBA3033
GCCACGCCCCACAGCAGCAGATCGCTGCGCCCGGCCCCAATCACGGAATCAACGATCCACTTTATCACTTGGGGAATCGCGACAAGGAACAGCGTGCTGCCCACGGCCAGCGACAAAGTAAGAATAAACAAGCCGCGGTAACGTAGAAGGTAACGGGCGACGCGACGAAAGGGACTTTCTGGGTTCAAGGCGCTTACCATGCTAACCAAATAGTGGAGTGCAATCACCCCCTCCCTTCTCTTGCCGACAAACTCGTGCGGCCAACCATCCCATCCGATTGATTGAGGCAAAATCGCCGCGCCAGAAGGGGGAATCTATCCGATAAAAAGTGGCCAAGAATGTCTGTAAACCCACAAACCATTCATGTGACAGGGTTTTGCCCAAAAAATTAATCGTGGCGCTGGTCGCGAATATCTTCACATTCCACACATATCTGCCTTTCGTTATCACGAAGATTCCGCAAAGTTATTGGGCTCGGCGGACCTTAAGGCGTTCTCCGTGCTTTCGGGTTGGTATTCTCCCAGCCTGTATTTTTATAATATTTTATGTCACATCCGGTAATTATTCAGGGGGGTATGGGAGCTGCGGTCTCGAGCTGGCAGCTTGCCAATACCACGTCCCGACTTGGCGCTTTGGGGGTCATATCCGGCACTGCGCTAGCCACGGTGGTTGCCCGACGCTTAAAAGCCGGGGATCCCGACGGGGCAATGCGTAGAGCGATGGCTCATTTCCCCATACCGGCCATGGTCGAGCGCGTGCTGGCCCGTTACTTTGTTGAAGGCGGAAAGGCGGATGAAGAAAACTATACCCCAAACCCGATGCCCACCATCGAGTCGAGTCCGGCTCTGACCGAACTGACCGTGGTCGCCAATTTCGCCGAAGTCTTTCTCGCCAAAGCGGGCCATACCGGCGTGGTTGGCATTAATCTGCTGGAGAAAATTCAAGTTCCCACCCTGGCCTCACTTTACGGTGCGATGTTGGCCGGGGTGGATTATGTTTTGATGGGGGCTGGTATTCCGCGGGCGATTCCCGGTTTGCTCGATAGCTTGGCGGAGGGCAAAGCCACCTCCCAAAAAATCGATGTCATTGGGGCACTGCCCGATGATGATAACCGGGCTTGGTTTGATCCAGACGCTTTCTGGGGCGGCACTGCTCCGCGACTGAATCGTCCATTTTTTCTCGCCATCGTGGCCTCTGCCACCCTCGCGTTGACCCTGGCCCGCAAGTCCACCGGTCAGGTCAATGGTTTCGTCGTTGAATACGAACTGGCCGGCGGCCACAACGCGCCTCCGCGAGGTCCCATGCAATTGGATGCCAATGGTGAACCCATTTACGGGCCACGCGATGTGCCCGAACTAGATAAAATTGCTGCCCTTGGCCTGCCCTTCTGGTTGGCCGGAAGTTATGCCAAGCCCGAAAAACTCAAGGCTGCGCTGGCCGCCGGGGCCACCGGGATCCAAGTCGGCACCGCCTTCGCGTTTTGTAACGAATCCGGGATGGATCCCGCCGTCAGGCGCCGGATGATTCATGCCAGTCGCAATAATCAGGCGAAGGTGTTCACCGATCCTCTGGCATCGCCTACCGGCTTTCCTTTCAAGGTCGCGGTCATGGCCGATACCTTGTCGGAGGACTCCACCTACAAGGCGCGCAAGCGAGTCTGTGACCTTGGTTATTTGCGTCAGCCTTATCGCCGGGAAGACGGAACAGTCGGTTATCGTTGCGCCTCTGAGCCGATCGAAAACTATCTCAAAAAAGGTGGAAAAGTTGAAGCCACCGAAGGTCGGAAATGCTTGTGCAACGGACTCATGGCCACGATTGGTCTCGGCCAAGTGCGACATGGGATTACCGAACCGCCGATCGTGACTGCCGGTAATGAAGTCGTCGAAGTCGCCCGACTCTTGGGCGATGAGCAGGACTCTTATTCCGCCGCCGATGTCATGCGCTATTTGCTTGGCGAATCATCTCCAGCCCCGGTCCGTGAGACGGAACATGCCAATTTGGCCTGAGGTTAAGCCTCAACCCATCACCCGTAGCAGCGCGAACCCATCGTAGCCTTTACTGCTGACCGTCTGCACGGCCGTCGCATCGACGCGGGGTTCGTCAGCAGCCATTTTTAGAAACCGTTGCACGCCTTGGACGTTTTCATCGGTGCTGGCGGTATCCGCCACGGCGCCATTGCGCACGACATTGTCGACCACGATGACGGAACCCAGATGCGATAGTTTCAGTGCCGCCGTGAAGTAAATCGGGATGCTTGCTTTGTCGGCATCGATGAAAATGAAATCAAACGGCTCGGTCTTTTCCGCGATCAGTTGATTCAGGGTATCCGCGGCCAGACCGACGTGCAGATCGATGCGATCAGCCAGACCGGCTTGCTCAAAGTTTTTCTCGGCCACCTCCGCATGCTTCGGGTCCAACTCCAAGGTGACGAGCCGTCCACTATTCGGCAAAGCCCGCGCCAGCCAGATGGTGCTGTAACCACCCAAGGTGCCGACTTCGAGGATGCGACGCGACCCGTTGATCCGTGCGAGCAGTTGCAGAAACTTACCCTGATTCGGTGCCACATTGATCGCCGGAAGTCCCGCGGCCGCACTGGCCGCCAACGCGGCGTCCAATA
>DFDG01000071.1:0-564 GCA_002367815.1 Opitutaceae bacterium UBA3033
CAGTCACTTCCGTTGGTCGTGCACCAAACATCGTTGTGCAAGGTGCGCTCACTATTTTCGTAAAAGTTTTCCGTTCCGCCGAGAACCCACATCTTATTCTTGAAGACCACATGAGCGGCAGAAACGCGGGGGCACCAACCGGCAGATTCGCATTCGCATCTCCAATCATTCCCGTCGGGTGAAGACCACACGGCATTGCTGTTTTCCGCTCCGGGTAGCTTGCGTCCACCCATTATCCACAGTCGATTTTGGTAAGAAAGTGTTACAGGTAAATCGCTGTGCACCCACGGTGCTTTTGGAGTGGCGCAGCGCCAATTTACGCCATCGGCCGAGTGCCACCCATCGCGTGGATTGGGAGTTTGCGGGGTAAACCAACCTCCGAGAATCCACATCTCATCCTGAAAGACCGTGTAGCCTTGCGAGTCTCGACCTTGCCAGGGAGCCTGCGGGGTGAGGCATTGCCAGTCCGGAGCTTTCATGAAGAACAAGGTCAGGCGGATTGAGTAGCACTTGCCATATTTATATACGTGGAATTGCAGGAAAAATTATGGTTGCCTCGTGCTT
>DFDG01000071.1:760-1134 GCA_002367815.1 Opitutaceae bacterium UBA3033
TTCACGAGGGCTGCGGCCAGTGATGCGCCGATATTGTCGGGCGAAATAATTGCTGTCGTTGAATCCGACAGCATCACTGATTTCGCTGACACGCATCCCGCCGCGCCGCAACAGTTGGGCCGCTTTGTCGATGCGCAGATGGATCAAATAGTCGATCGGCGATCGATCCATGATTTCATTGAAGAGTCTAAAAAGAGAAGTGGGCGACATGCCCGCCACTTTTGCAAGATGCTCCACGGTGAGAGGGTCAGCATAATGACTTTCCAAATAGGCGAGCACCTCACTGATTTGGGTCACCGGTCGGGCCACCGGTTTGGAAACTTGGGCGTAGGATCGGGAAATGAAACCGATCAATCGCTCGAATTGAGCGGTGG
>DFDG01000071.1:1396-1516 GCA_002367815.1 Opitutaceae bacterium UBA3033
CATGAACCGATATCCGGAATTGCAATCAAGCAGCTCATCTTCGAGTTCTGCCACGATATTGAGAAATTGTCCCAGTTCATCCACCGGCAGTTTGAGCCGGTTTTTGAAACGCTCGCGTTG
>DFDG01000071.1:1840-3230 GCA_002367815.1 Opitutaceae bacterium UBA3033
CGCAGGCGAGGTTCGATTTCAAACAAGGCGTGATATCCCGGCAGTGCTCCCAAATCTGCCCGGGGCAGTCTGAAACGACGGGGATCATAGAGGATGTTGATCAACGACAGTTTCTTGGTTTCGAGATAATGATGGCTCATGCCGCGCAACACGACAAATACCTCACCCATTTCGATGGGATATTCCTCGTCCCCGATATGATGAGTGCCGCGACCACCGACAATCACGACCAATTCCTCAAATTCATGTGCGTGGGGTTCGGCTCCCGGTCCTTGGGAGGGGATTCGCATCACTCGCAGGCGAAAATTGGGATCAGCAAATACTTCGGTGGCCTTTAGCCGGGGAATGCTACGGGGGGTTCTGGTGCGGAACATAGAGTTGGTAGGATAATGCTATAATGTGGTAGTTTCGTCAAGGACACGACGGCTATGATCCGCTATTATAGCCGAAGCTTTTAGTTAGATTTACCCCTTCAAAATAACCAAGATAACGACCATGATCCCATTAAAGGTAGGAGTTGTTGGACTTCGCGGCATCGGAGAGATCCATGCCAAAAGCCATGCCGAAAATCCCCTCGCTAAACTCGTCGCGGTTTGCGACGTGATCAAAGACCGGGCCGACAAGGTCGCCGCCGAGCATAAGGTCAAAGCCTACACGCGTTTGCAGGATATGCTGGATGCGCATCCCGATCTTGATATCGTGGATGTTTGCACTGGTGGTTATGAAAACGGCGGGTGGCATTTCGAACCTGCGATGCAGGCTCTTACAGCTGGAAAAAACGTGCTGGTCGAGAAACCAATTTCCAATGACATTAAAGAGGCTCGCGAACTGGTGCGATTTGCAGCGGAAAAGGATGTCTACTTGGGATGCAATCTGAACCACTACTTTACGGAACCGGCCCGGCAGGCCCGTGAGTTGATGGACGGTGGCAAGATCGGCGAACAAATCTATTGTCTGCATCGGATGGGTTTCATTGGGGGTGAGGAAATCTACCAACGTGGCGGTGGTCCAAATCTTGAGGATTTACCTTACGCGCACACCAAGGCGTTTCTCGCGCATCCATTCAGTCTGATGCGGCATTTCTGCGGCGATATTACGCATATTCAGGCGTTCATGGATCGTCCCGGTTTTAGACGCAGTGCACAGGATTTGATGGTTTCCATTGCCAGTGTGCATGTGCGTTTTGCCAGCGGTGCCATCGGCTACATGTTCAGTTCGCGGGGTGATGCCACTATGGGGATGGGCGGTTGGTGGAGTTTCGAACTGGGCGGCAGCAAAGGCACATTTGTGATCGAAAATTGCGTCGAAAAACTTACTTATTTTCCTGCACCTATAAAGGGCCAAAAACTTGGTCTTGGCGAACAGCCCGAACCCACGGTGACAAATACCG
>DFDG01000091.1 GCA_002367815.1 Opitutaceae bacterium UBA3033
CTTGGGTTGCCACGCATTCATTAATGAAAAAGCCCCCACGGTGCATAATACCGTCAGCACCAACGTTAGGGTGAACCACGGCAGCGAGGTCCACGGCAAAGCCAAAGTGGCCATATCCGGCGCCGCACCGCCGGCCAGCCCGCTGAAAATCAATGCCTGCACGGAAAACATGACCAGGGTAATTTTCCCGGCCCGGTTGCCCGCGAAGCGGGCCCAGCCCAGACTAAGAATCTGCCCCATGTAAAAGAAAGACGCCAACAACGTCTCGGCCTCGCCCCGACCAAAGGTGAAACTCTGCCAGTCGAAGCGACCGATCATCGCCACCCCAACTGTCACAAATCCACAACTCACCCAGACCCTGGCCCCGGGATTTCGCCGGTGATACAGCGCCAGTCCGACCGGAATCATAATCGCATATAACTGCGACAGGAATGCCGAGGTCGACGCCGCGATGAACTGCAGCCCGTCGTTTTGCAACAGCATGCCGGCGGCGGAAAACAACCCCAGTATCATCCCTTGCCACAATTCCGGCCGAGTAAATCGCCAGCAGTTCCGCCCCTGCAAGAAAGCCAGAATAAGTGCCGCCAACACGAAGCGCGGCGCCACGGTATAGAAAGTTGAAAACCAGGTGCCGGCGGTGGGCACTATCTGCGCATGCAGCAACGCCAAGGCTTTGACCAAGGGAAAGCTCACCCCCCAAAGCAGGTTCGTCAGCAGCAGCATGATGATGGCTTTGATGTGCAGGTTACTTGGCGTTGCGGTCATGGCGAACCCTGCAGCGTGAGTAGTGCACAAGACCTCGCAAGCGAATTGGCTGCCTGCACTCGGTGTCGGGTAAATTTGAATCATCACTGCCTCGACAACCCTATCCGCCTCCACCACTTGTTGTCCTGCATGGCGAAATCGACTGCGAAAAAGACCAAGCTATCAAAAAAGGAATACGAGTCTCGTGTGCCTCGGTTGCGGGAACAGTTGATCGAGCTGCAGGTGCAACTCAAATCAGCCAACTTTCCCGTGTTGCTCGTCATCGCCGGCGTGGAGGCCACCGGCAAAGGGGAAGTAATCAATACCCTGAATGGTTGGATGGATCCTCGGGGGCTGGAGGTATTTGCCTTCCATCCTCCGACGGATGAAGAACGCGAGCGACCGGCCATGTGGCGCTACTGGCGTTGCCTGACTCCCCGTGGACGGCTCGGAGTCTATACCGGTTCATGGTATACCGAAGCCTTGCGCGAGGCCTCGATCCCGCGATCAGATCCGAAAAAATTCCAACAGGCCATGAAGCGCATCGAACATTTTGAACACCTGCTGGTGGCTGATGGTGCCCTCGTGGTGAAATGTTGGCTGCACCTCTCCAAAGCGGAGCAAGGAGCTCGGATAAAAAAGCTTTCGGGAAATCCGCGCACGGCTTGGCGAGTTTCGCAAAGCGATTGGCAAAGCCATCGGGCCTATTCCCGCATCAATGGACTGGGCCGAACTTTGCGACGGACCACCAATCGCACCGGCGCACGTTGGAACTTGATTAATGCGGCCGACGAACGGGCCAGAAATATTGCCGTAAGCGAAACCCTGTTGCAGGCCTTCAACGGGCACGCGCAAAAATTAAAACAGCAGCCCCGGCCTCAAAGAAGCAAAGCCATAACCCCCGTGAAACCGGCGGGATTGAAAAAACTGGCCGCCCTGCCATTGGACCAGCATCTCTCCGCTTCGGCCTACGAAATCAAACGCGACAAATGGCTGGGCAAATTAAATGAGCTGGTGCGGCGGGCGGAACAACAACGTCAATCCATCGTGTTTGTTTTTGAAGGGTGGGACGCGGCCGGCAAAGGCGGTGCCATCCGGCGACTGACCAGCGCCATCGATGCCCGCGATTGCCGGGTTATTCCAGTCGCCAAACCCACCGACGAGGAAAGGGCCTACCATTATTTATGGCGATTCTGGCGCCATGTTCCGCGGGATGGCATGGTCACAATCTATGACCGCTCCTGGTATGGCCGCGTGCTGGTCGAACGCCTCGAGGGGTTTGCGAGTGACGGGGAGTGGCGGCGGGCCTACACGGAGCTCAATGATTTTGAGCAGCAATTGACCGACCATGGCACCATCGTCGTGAAATTCTGGCTGCAAATCAGCAAAGCTGAGCAACTGCGCCGTTTTCACCATCGCGAGGAAACCGAATATAAAAAGCACAAGATCAACGAAGAGGACTGGCGCAACCGGCGCAAATGGCACCAATACGAAATTGCCGTGGGCGATATGCTGATGCTGACCGGTCGACCCCAAGCCCCATGGCATTTGATCTCGGCCGAGAATAAGCGCTACGCGCGGCTGCAGGTATTAAAACTTTCCTGCCACCAGATCGAAACCGCTTTAGCCGAAGCCCAAATTTAGGTTTTATCCGCGGAGTGCTTGAAGGCGACGAACCGGCGCAGCAACGCATCCAAGTCCGACAATCGGATCGGTTTCAAAAGATAATCGTTGGCCCCGGCGGCCAGCACCCGCTCTTTTTGTTCGGCCCGCGCATCGGCCGTCAGTGCCGTGATCCAGACATGGCGCATTTTTTCACCCGCATCCCCGGCCCGGATATGATTGATGGCGGTGTGACCGTCCATTTCCGGCATGTGTAAATCAATCCGCACGATGTGAAAATCTCGGCGCGAAAGTTCCTCCAACGCGACTTTTCCGTTCTCCGCCACCGTCCAATGGCAGCCCAGAAAACCCAAAACTTTTTGCATGATCCGCTGGTCGACGGGATTGTCCTCGACCAACAAAATCTCTAGGTCGAAGGCATTGACCGGCACTGATAGGAATTTTGCCGTGCTACCACGGAAGGATTGGCCAAGGCGGATCGCAGTGCTTCGTGATGGGCCGGTTTATTGACCAGTAAACGAAAATGTGGCCACAGAGCCGAGCGGCAGTCCGGAGTCAAACCAAGTGGCACTAAGGCGATCAGTTTTTTGCGGGGAAGATTGGGTCGGGTTTCGGGATGATCGATGAGTTCCTTGGCGGAGGCTTCGGTCAAATTGACCACCGCGGCATCCCATGAAAGCCCGGATAATTCATCCGGAGTGCAAGTAACGACGGTGGCACCCCAGCGTTCACCCAAGCGAGCGAGTTCCTGACGCAGCGTGCTCGGTTGGGCGGCAATCGCCAATCGCACACCCGCAACATTATGCGGTTGGATCATGGGCGAAGAAGCACTGCTCCGCGCTCTTTCCGCTTGGATGGTGAAAGTAAAGGTGGATCCCGTGCCCACCTGGCTATCGACATTGATGGAGCCTCCCATGAGTTGAACCAGATTTCTGCTGATCGCGAGGCCAAGGCCTGCCCCACTGAACCGACGGGTGATGGTATCCTCCAATTGGCTGAAAGGGCGGAATAGTTTTCCATATTTGACTGGGTCTATGCCGATGCCGGTATCCTTTCACCACAAACTGCAGCTCCCATTTTCACTCAACGGTTCCTCCGTCTTTTCAATCAGCTTACCGGAAGGCGTGATCATCACTTCGCCGATTTCGGTAAATTTCACGGCATTGCCGACGAGGTTCAGCAGGATCTGCCTGAGCCGGCCGGGGTCAATCAGAACAAACTCCGGCACCGAGTCTTCAACCCAGTAAAGCAACTCCAGATTCTTTTCACTCGCCGGCGTCGCCATGATATCGAATGCATCCTCAATGCATTCCCGCGGATCGCAGGTTAACAATTCAAGTTTCAGTTTACCGGTTTCAATTCGCGCAGCATCAAGAATGTCGTTGGTCAGTTGGATCAGGTACTCGCCGCTCGAACGGATGGTCCGCATGTATGCTTCCTGCGCAGAATTCAGGGGGGTCTCGAGCAGCAGGTTCGTGAATCCGACAATCTCATTCAGCGGTGTGCGCACCTCATGGCTCATGGTCGCCAGAAACTGACTCTTGGCTCAATCACCCGCTTCGGCGTGTTCCTTGGCCTCCAACAGAATCAGCTCGTTGCGCCTCACCTCGCTCAAGTCCTGATAAATCGCGACAAAACAAGTGACTTGATTCTGTCGATTGCGCACCGCTGTGATCGTGCCTCGCACGGGGAATGTGGTGCCGTCCTTGCGCTTGTTAGTCCACTCACCGGTCCAATTGCGCCGACCGTTGAAAATCGCGGTTATTTCCATGGCCGTCTCCAACCGCATAGACTCACGAAGGTAGTCCCCCCAGGACCGGCCAATCAAATCGCGACGCGTTAATCCCGCCTGCTGGCAAAAACCAGAGTTGGCATATTCAATGCGACCCTTCAGATCCACAATCATGAGTGCCATATGGCTTTGTTTAATGGCCTCGGAAAGATTGCGGATCACTTCGTTCTGTTCGCGTTCCCGGCGGGAAAATACATAACCAACCAAAAACAGGCCGAACAAAACCCAGACGTAGCAAGCCGCCTTGCCCGTCGCCAACCAAACTTCCCATTCCCAATTGCTGGCTGCGATATCGATGCCCAGGACATCACGCACCCGACCCTCGGCATCATGAGCCACCACCTCATAGCCAGTGACCCAAGTGCCAAAACCATCCTCGATCGGACCTTCGGTGGCTGGCACCCCATTGGCTAATATTGCCTGCAATCCGGGCGAAGTGTCAGCCTCGGCATAAACTTCCCCGGGCAGGGAAATATTGGGTGATTCAGTTGGTTCTGAATCAGCTAGAAAAATCACCTTTTTCGAATCAGGCAGCGTGCGAAAAACATAAACAAACCGCACCCGGACATCCGCTCCGCGATAACGGGTGAGGCGGGCCTTGAGGGCGATGTAGGCGGGACTGCCCAGGTCCGCATCGCTGCCGCTCAATTGAGCGGTGTCTGATTCTCCTACGGCGGCGGCGGCTCGTTGGGCATCCAATTTAAGGTCATTTAACAACTCATCGTGAGTTTGCGCATAACCCCATCGTCCAGCCAGCAGGCCGGCGCATAAAATTGCGCAAGACATGAGCAGCAGGCGGTGTCTAAAAAATACGGGCAATCATGCAACCGAACAGGGCTACGGAAGAAAATCCGAACCAACTACCTCACGCAATCATGAACACGGTTCGACCGGGCACAAAAAAACCGCCGCGTTTTAGGCGGCGGTTGATTAATAAAAATACCGTGCTTAAGAAACGTGCCCGGAAACGAGCTTGGTCATCTCGAACATGCTGACTTTGGCTTTGCCATTGAAGACAGCCTTCAGCTTGTCGTCTGCATTGATCTGGGTTCGCACCTTAGCATCCTGCAGTTTGTTCTTCTTGATGTAGACCCAGAGTTTCTTGGTAAGCTCCGTGCGAGGGAGGGGGGTCGAACCGACGACAGCAGCTAGCTTGGCGTCTGGTGTGACCGGTTTCATAAACGCGGCGTTAGGTTTGCGAGCAGTTTTTTTAGCCATAGTAATTTTTTTGTTAGGGTGCTTTTCAACGAGACCAACGTATTTATAGAGGGAGAACCTGCTGTTTGCCTAGGAGAATTTTAAAAAACGTTACGGTTATTTCGAATCGATCCAACATCGGTCGGGTGAAAAATAGCCCTAGTTTCCCCTATTTTTCCTCCATTTGCACGAACTGTTGATAAAGTGCGGCATACGATCCGCCTTGAGCCAGCAGCTCTTCATGACGGCCGCGCTCAATGATTTCGCCCTGCTCCAACAACAGCACTTGGTCGGCATGTCGGATGGTGCTCAATCGATGCGCCACAATGAAACTGGTGCGTCCGCGTAACAGCACCAACAAGGCTTTTTGGAGGCGGTCCTCGGTCAAGGCGTCGATGGAACTAGTTGCTTCATCCAGAATAACTATCCGTGGATTCGCCAGCATAGCCCGGGTGAAGCAGACCAACTGACGCTGGCCGATCGACAGGGCCGCCCCCCGCTCCCCCACTTCCGTGAGCAGCCCCTGGGGCAGAGCCTCCAAAATATCCAGACAGTCGAGTTGCCGGGCCGCATTGAGAATTTCCGCATCACTGGCTTCCGGTTTACTCAAACGAATATTCTCCAGCACCGTGCCGCTGAATAAGAAGTTTTGCTGCTGCACCATGCCCATTTGCCGGTGCAGGGAAAGACTGGTCACGGCACGGATCTCATGCCCGTCGATCAGTAACTCGCCACTGGTGGGCAGATAAAACTTCGAAACCAGATTGATGATCGAACTTTTGCCGCTGCCGGTGGGTCCCACCAGCGCAACCGTCTGCCCTGGTTCGGCCACAAAGTTCACGTGGTGCAGCACCGGCTTGTTCGGATTGTAACCAAACGACAAATTGCGCAACTCCACGCGAGCACCGGCCGAACCTTCGGCGGATGAGATCCCCGTTCTGGGATCGGGCAAATCAAGCGCATTCACGTCATCCTCCCAATCCGGTTTGGCGTCAATCAATCGGAACACTCGTTCGGCTCCCGCCATGGCGACCAGCGCATCATTATATTGGTTCCCAAGGGTGGCCACCGGCGAAAAGAATAGATTGGAGAGAAAGAAAAACTGGATCAGTGCCTGCATCGACATATCGCCATGCAAGGCGCGCCAACCGCCAAACATCAGCAAAATTGCCACGAAGAACTGACTGTTTAGTTCCAACAGGGGCGTGAGCACACCGGAGGTCCGGGCCAGAGCCATGTTATAACTGGAATGATCCGCGAGGAGTGAGCGAAAAAACCCCGCGTTGATATCCTGCCGCACAAATCCTTGGGTCACGCGGATACCGTTCACCGATTCGGCCAAAGTCGCGGTCACGCGGCTGAAACTTTCCTGGGTCGCCCGGGTAAGGGTGCTCAACTTTACCCGGAAATGGCGATTGATCAGATAGAGCACCGGAGCCATCGCGAGCACCACGCAAAACAGTTCAAGGTCCAGAAATGCCATCACGATGGCGGTGACCACCATTTGCCCGCCCTGCACCATCGACACAAAAAATACGTTTTGAATCCCCGCCCGCAGCGATTCCACATCCGTCGTCACCCGGCCGATGATTCGGCCAAGTTTCGTGCGATGGAAAAAACTCATCGGGTGTTTGTGTAATTGCTCAAAGATTTGACTGCGCAAGCGATTCACCACCGTCTCACCAATCTCCAACGCGTATTTTTGCCGCCAACGCATCATCCCTTCTGTCAGCACCGCCACGAGGGCAAAGCCCAGCACCGCCAAAGG
>DFDG01000121.1:0-987 GCA_002367815.1 Opitutaceae bacterium UBA3033
CTCCGGCCAGTCCGGCGTTGAAGTGCTGATGCCTACCGATGCCGTGAAGTCTATTCGCACCAATGCCGTGCGAGGGTCGATGTCCCCGCGCGAGGCTCTTGAAAAGATGGTGGAGGGCACCGGGCTCACCGTCATCCAGGACGAGAAGACCGGCGCGCTCGGATTGCGGGCCAATCCTACGACGGATAAAAAGGGCGAGGATGGTCAGCTCTCCGAAACGGCTGAGCAACTGACCAACGCTGTCAAGTTAGAGAAATACATGGTGCTTGGTTCCCGTATCCGGCGCACGGAGTTTGAAGGTCCCTCGCCGGTCAGTGACTACAATAATGATTACATCAAGAGCACCGGAGCGATGACGTTGTCAGACTTTCTTAATAGTATTCCCCAAACCTATTCCGGCATAGGTTCCGGGCGCGGTAGTGCCCCCAGCGAGCTCAATCCCGAATTTGCCCAACGCACCGAGTCGCGGAGCCCTGCCTTTAATATGGTGACGGGCGCTTCTGCCACGCCTCCGGGCCAGACGGGTGTGTCCGGCGTCAGTCTTCGCGGCCTTGGCTCTGGTTCCACGCTGGTGTTGGTGGACGGTCGCCGCGCGTCACAGTCCGGCAGCGGCAACCGCGGCACTGACACCCGGCAGGGATTTGTCGACCTGAACACGATACCCCTTGGTATGGTCGATCATATCGAGGTCAGCACCGATGGCGCCTCCGCCATCTACGGCGCCGATGCGGTCGCCGGTGTCATCAACATCATTCTGAAGAAAAATTACACCGGCACGGAAGTCAGTGCTGGCTTCAAAGCCGCTGAACATGGCGGTGGGCAGGAACGCAATGTTTCAGTGACCACCGGCTTTTCCTCGGGCAAGTTGAGCGGTACGGTCGTCGCCGAGTATTACGACCGGCAAAACCTCAAAGCCTCGGAGCGGAATTTCTCCAAACACCAGGACCACAGGGGCAGGGTGCGCGGCACGCTCGCAGATGGCACTCC
>DFDG01000121.1:1188-12365 GCA_002367815.1 Opitutaceae bacterium UBA3033
AGACGGTCGCAACTGGTTGCTGAATTGGGGTTATCCTGCCGTGATTCAGGCTTCGGGCGGTACGGTGTCCGGCAACTTTAATGCAATTCCCGGGGTGCGGGTGGTTTTGGTGCCAACCGGTTCGGCGGCAACACCGGCCGTGTCGCAATTCATTCCCGTGACGATCCCCGCTTTCGGCACCACGGTCAATGCCTCACAGCAAAGACGTGCTGGCTCGGCCGAGTTCCTCGACCTCATCCCTGAGTCCGAACGCTGGGGCTTCAGCGGCAATTTCAATTACAAATTCAACGACCGGATGGATAGTTTCGCGAGTTTCCGCACCAGTGATTCGAAGAGTCTCTTCTATGGACAACCCGGGGCCAATACGATTACGGGTAGTTTCGGGGCGGCCGCGACCCTTCAAGCGGCCTACAGTCCGTTCGGTCAGAACGTCACGGTTGGCATGATTTTGCCGGAGTGGGGTTCCCAATCGCAAGCGGTGCGCACTTTGGACGACTCATTAACCGCCGGATTGCGGGGAAAATCTGGCGAAACCTGGGAATGGGAACTTGGCGGCACTTGGGGAAAACAGAAAGTGCGGCAGATCGACCGGACTTTTAATGCCTCAAAGTTGGTGGGACTGTTAAACGCCGCCGACCCTGCACAACGCTTTAATCCCTTCATCGACTACACCGCGACCGGGGCCCCATCGCAGGCGGCTTTATTGGAAACGCTTTCCCTTTATCCTTCGCTCTTGGGTATTTCCAAATCAAGAGGGTTGGATTTCCAAACAAACGGAGACCTCTTTGATTACTGGGGTGGCACCGTGAAGATGGCCTTTGGTGGCTCCACTGACCGTAATGAAGTGGAGAGCACTGCGGTCAAATTCTCTTCCTCTCTGACTCCGGTAGCGACCACAACGATGGTGATGGGTAGCCAGACGACTAATGCCCTTTTCACCGAGTTTCAATTGCCAATCTTCGGCAAATCCAATGCCCGGCCGGGTCTTCGCCGTTTGGATTTCAATATCGCCGCCCGTCGCGAGGACAATGGTCGTTTCGCCAAAACCGTGCCTAAGGTCGGTGTTTCATGGACTCCCGTCCAGACATTGCTGATGCGCGCGAGTTGGAGTGAAGGTTTTCGTGCCCCTGGGATCACGGAATATCTGATTGCTCCCTCGGCCAGAAATTTAAACGTCAATGATCTACGCCGCACGCCCGTGGTCACGAGGGTTTCGACCACCACAGGGTCCAACTCGGAACCTAAACCAGAGTTGTCCGAAAATACCTTCGTAGGATTCGTCTTCGAGCCGGAGTTTGCGAAAGGACTCAACTTGCAGGTGAACTACTACAGCACCCAACAAAAAGATGTGCTGCAGCAGCTATCCTTGCAGAATATTGTCAACAATGAGGCGATCTTCGGCGACCGAGTCATACGTGGCGCCGCGACTGCAGCGGATATATTGTTGGGCCAGCCCGGCGCGATCACGACGGTTGACCAGACCTTTGTCAGCTTCGGTGAAGTGATTAACCGCAGCATGGATGTGGTGATCGATTACCGGTTGCCATGGGAGCAGTTGGGCAGATTCCGCGTCAATATTGCCGCCAGCCGCACGCTGGAAGCTTCCCGCAAACTCTCGCCTGGCCAACCCTCTGTGATCTTGGATGATACCACTGCAGCCCCACCTAAATGGAGGGTTAACTCCGCGCTCTTTTGGAATAAGAACAACTGGAATGGATCGGCCTTCCTCTCGCGGGTTGACGGATTTACCAATAACAATGCGGGCAACAACTTGGTCTCCAACAGCACGGCCATTACCTTCTTCCCCACTCCGGCCGTGACCAAGCTTGATTTGCGCATCGGTTACGAATTCCGCAAGGGACTCTGGCGTGAATACGGCAAAGGCCTCCGCGTAAGCCTGGGAATCAATAATGTCTTCGATAAAGAGCCGCCTTACTCCGATACTGTCTGGGGGTTCAACGCCGGTATCCACAGTCAATATATTCTCGGGCGTAGCTACGAATTCTCATTCGTGCAGCCGTTCTGATTCCTGTCCACATTTAGCGATGCGTTGTCGGGCAAATGATTGTCCGGCGGCGTATCTGTTCACCGCCATACCATGAAAATTCATCTCATTTTTGGCGCGACTTGCGCTCTGCTACTCTCTGTCGCCCTCTGCGCCCAGACCCCTGAAACCGTGCCGACCTCTGCGCCGGCCGCGTTCAACCGGCCCGGCCCAAAACCTGGTGAGATCGTGCCCGACTTCACGGTCATCGATCCCGACGGCAAGGAGGTTAAGTTATCCGACTTCCGGGGCAAAACCGTGTTGATCGACATTTGGGCCACCTGGTGCGGGCCTTGTGTCGCCTCGATGCCGCACAACAGCGAACTGGCCGAGCAGCATGCCAAGGACGGCCTTGTTGTCCTCGCGATCTGTGCGGACGATTCCCGCGCCAACTACGACGGTTGGGTGAAGCGCAACGCGCAGAAATACAAGTTTCTCACCGCGCACGATACGGCCGGCAAGGACAACTGGGACAAATCCGTCTTCAACACGCAGTTTGGCGTCAGCGGTTTTCCCACGCTCTTCCTGATCGACCAAGAGGGTAAGCTGGTCGGTTCCACCTCAGGTGGCGGTCCGGGTGAAAATCCCCACGTTACCCGCCTGCTCGCCAAGGGCGGCGTGCCGGTAGATACTTCACATTTGCCCCCCGAGATAATCGGTGGCCCCAAATCGGTGCCGATGATGGGTAAGACCATGGCGATGACCACCAGCATACCAGGCGTTAAAAAAACCGCCGCCGTGCGCCCTCCGACAGTCAAATTGGGCTCACTCAAGTATGATGACGAAGTAGCCGACTTCGCTGCTATCGGCACCGACGGCAAGGAAGTGAAACTCTCCTCGTTTAAGGGCAAGCCGGTGTTGATCGGCTTCTGGACCGGTGCCCGCGACCCCGGCGCAGACTTCA
The DNA here is from genome assembly GCA_002367815.1 of Opitutaceae bacterium UBA3033. Classification (GTDB taxonomy): domain Bacteria; phylum Verrucomicrobiota; class Verrucomicrobiia; order Opitutales; family Opitutaceae; genus Cephaloticoccus. The sequence continues at coordinate 4,137 of DFDG01000121.1, forward strand.
CCAAACTCGCCGCCACCTATAAGGATCAGGGACTCGCCGTCTGGGCTATTAATGTCGCCACGGACCGCGCGGAATTCGACGTCTGGGCTCAAGCCAATGCGGCCGGCCTTGGTTACACCGTCTCGTGGGACCCCGCCGGCAAGGCCTTCATGGAGTCTCTTTCCTATATGAAATTTGGCATCGGCATGTATCCCGCCTTCGTGGTGATCAATGCCGAGGGCTATTTTCGCGGCGGCCTGATCGGCATGGGTCCGAAAGTCGCCGCCTGGATGCGCGATAGCCTCGATCGTGCTGACATTAAGCTCACCGCCGAGGACAAGGCCGCGGTCGCCGTGGTCATGAGCGAATTGTTTGCTAACCGCGACAAGGCGGACGCCGCGCCGGCTCCCGCCGGCGGCATGATGGCAGCCGCAACTATCACGCCTATGCCCGGAGGCGCGTCGGCGACGCCGAAGGCCGCGATTCTCACCGTCGGAACCGATGCACCGGATTTCCTGATGCAGGATGTCGCGGGCAACGAAGTCCGCCTGTCCGACTTCAAGGGCAAGGTCGTAATCCTCGATTTCTGGGCCACATGGTGCGGTCCTTGTATTGCCTCGATGCCGCACACCAATGAACTCGCCGCCAAATACAAGGATCAGGGCGTTGTCGTGTTGGGCGCAGGCACAAGCGACAAAATTGCAAAGTTCCAGGAATGGATTCCCCAGAATCAGTCCAAGTATCCCGACATCCGCTTCGCCTACGATCTGAATGAGCGTGAGTCGCTCAACTTTGAAGACCGCGCCTCGGCCAAACTTTATCATGTGGTCGGCATTCCCACGCAGTTTGTCATCGGCCGCGACGGCAAGATCACTGGCGTGGTCGTGGGCTACGATGGGGAAAACGATGCCCGCGCCGAACTCGCGCTGGCTGCCGCCGGCGTGAAAGTCGACGCCGCCATCTTGGCGCAGGGCAAGGTGCAGTTGGCCAAGGAATCGCAGGCGAACGATATGACAGCAGCTTTGGAACTTAAGAAACCCACCGCACCGTTCCGCGAAAGCTACGCCAAACTCAAGTCCGGCCAAACCGTGCCCGACTTCACCGTCATCACTCCGGAAGGAGCAGAAGCCAAATTTTCCGACTACGCCAAGGGCAAGACCGTCGTCCTCGATTTCTGGGCAAGCTGGTGCGGTCCCTGCCAGCAGGCCATGCCCCACTACGATGAAATGCAGCGCAAGTATGGCGACAAGGGCGTGGTATTTCTCGCCGTTTGCAGCTTCGATTCCCGGGAGAACTACGACCAGTGGCTCGTGGAGAATAAGGAAAAATACTCTTTCGCCACCGTGTTTGATCCCATCGGCAAACCTGCGGCTGGGGACAAGGACGCCTACAAGAAAACCATCATGATGCAGTTGAGTGGGGGAGCTATCACCCCGTTGCCGACGACGCTCGTCATCGATCGCGACATGAAAATGGTCGGCGCCTACGTGGGCTATGGCGAGGCCACCCACGCCGGACTGGCCAACCTGCTCATGTTCGCCGGCGTCGAGCTGGCCGATGCAGACAAACCCAAGACCTATTTTCCGAAAGGCTACACCGTCAAACCGGTCGCCAACGCGAAAAAACCAGACTCCGCCAACTAACTCCCTTCGCAGCCATCTGTCTCCGGGCAACCAACCCGCAATCGTTCATTCTCTACTCTCCATGAAATTATTTCCAACCCTTACGCTGACGCTGGCCTGCTGCACCGCCTCCATCGCCCTAGCCCAGATGCAGGCCGCAAAATCGGTTGACCAACCGATCGCCACCCTTGATGCCGGCGCCGTTGCTCCGGACTTTTTGATGCATGACATCAACGATCAAGAACACCGCCTCTCTGATTTCAAAGGCAAGATCGTCATCCTCGATTTCTGGGCCACCTGGTGTGGACCCTGCATCGCCTCGATGCCGCACACCAATGATCTTGCCGCCAAATACGCGGATCAGGATGTCGTGGTGATTGCCTCGGGCACCAGTGATACCATCGCAAAGTTCAAGGCGTGGATTCCGAAGAACCAGCCGAAGTATCCACATCTCCAGTTTTATTTTGATCCCAACGACCGTGATTCCGCCACTTTCAATGATCGCGCATCGAGCAAGCTCTACGGTGTCACCGGTATCCCTTCCCAATTCGTCATCGGTCGCGACGGCGTGATCACGGCCACGATCGTGGGCAATGGTGGCGAGAAAGACGCCCGCACCGAGGCCGCTCTGGCCCGGGCTGGCGTGAAGGTGGATGCCGATCGCATTGCGGCCGGTGAAAAACAACTCCAAGCCGCCATCGAGGACGCGGCTGAGCGTGCGGCTGCTGCCGAGGAAGAGAAAAAGAATCCCACTCCAAAATTTTACGAGAGCTTCGGCAAGTTGAAAAGCGGCGACCCCGTGCCTGATTTCACTGCGGAAAACGCTGACGGCTCGGCCGTGACATTTTCCGAACTCAGCAAGGGCAAGACGGTGATTTTAATGGTGTGGGGTGCCGGCAATGGCATTCCTGCCGATGGCCTTGCATTCGCCGATGAATGGGCCCGGCGTTATGCCGATCAGGGTGTTTTGTTTGTCGGTCTCGGTTCTTACGGTGGCCGCGCTGATTTTGACAAATGGTATGCGGTCAATGCGACCAAGTTATTCTTTCCAATTTTGTTCGATCCCGCTGGGGCGTCCCCGAAACCGCCCAAGGAATCCATGGACGATATGACCGATGAGGAGAAGACCGCCTTCCGGGCCGCTTCTCGCGAATACTACGGCAAACTCATCCCGATGGCCTTCACCGGCGGTGCCATGGCGCCAATCCCGAATAATGCGGTCATTGACGCCCAAGGCAAATTCCTCGGCTTCTACATTGGGGCCGGTCAGCAGTCCGCCGATTCACTCGGCAATCTCCTATTACGTGCCGGCGTGAAGCTCGCCCCCGAGGATATGCCGAAGAAAGTTTTCACGGCCGAGGAGACCAAACCCAAACCACCGGAAGCGAAAGTCGATATGCTCAAAATCGGTGCACTGGCACCTGATTTTCCCGCCACGGACGCAGCCGGTAATTCCGTCAAGATTTCGGATTATCGCGGCAAAGTTGTGATTCTCGATTTCTGGGCCACCTGGTGCGGACCCTGCCTCGCTTCGATGCCGCACACGCAGGAAGTCGCCGCTCACTACAAGAATCAGGGTGTGGTCGTGCTGGCATCCTGCACCAGCGATGTCCGCAAAAAATTCGACACCTGGGTGAAGCGCAATCAGGCGGATTACCCTGACATCATTTTCTCGCACGATCCTGAGGAACGCGGCCCGGGCCGCGCTTCGCGTAAGCTTTACGGCGTCGGTGGCATCCCGCAGCAGTTCATCCTCGATCGCGAAGGCAAAGTCGCGGCATTGGTGACCGGCTATCTCAAGGGCGAGTCCATTCTCGACGCCGCTCTGGCCAAGGCCGGAATCGTGGTCGATCCCGCGCTGGTCGAAAAAGGCGCTGCCGATCTGAAAAAACGGGAGTCCATGCGCCGATAAATTGTTGTTGTTGTTAACTTGATGGGCTTGCCAGCAGCAGTGCTGGCAAGCCCGATCCGGGTTAGTTTTTTCTCCTTATGATATCCACGCATACAGAACCAAATAGGCCCAAATGGGAGGAGCAGATATCACCCACTATGTCTTGGCAGGAATTGGCGGCTGATTTGTCTGCGCCTTCCAGTCATCAACTGGTGGGTTTGACCCCGGCGGAGCAGGTTGTCGTCACCTATTTGCGCCAGGGTTTGTCCAACAAGGAAATTGCCACTGCTTTGGGCAAGGCCGAAGCGACGGTGAAGAACCAGGTCAGTTCCTGCCTCGCCAAACTTGGCGTGAGCACCCGCATGCGGTTGATCGCGTTGCTGCGTTAGACCCGGCCCGGTATTTTGGTGCAGGCCTCACCTTGACTATTGCTTATCCCAAATATGAACAACTCACGTTTGGAGCCGGCCTCTCCAACCGGTAGGTATGAATATATTCCGACAGGGGAAATGCTGCCTCAGGTGACTTCGGTTTTGCAAATCACCGCACTACCGAGCCCGGTTTGCCGGCGCGAATTCTCCAAACTCTGGATACGGCCCTGATTCAGATCATGCAGTTACATTACTCCACCAGTGAGCTGACTTCCGACCGCGGCAAAGCGTTCGTTGCCATCGAAGTCATCATTAGGAGCGACGTTGAGCGCGCCCAATTTCTTACCGCGAAATGCAAGAAAATCATCCCGGTGAATCATGTCACACTGAGCAGTTCCGATAATTCGAATGCTTGAAAAATTCATGTTCACCTTGGTTTTTCGTCACTACTTTTCGGTCCACATGCGGACCGCTCCATTAACCGTGGTGTGATTGACGCACCCTATCTATCCTTTCGAGCAATCTGCTCCAGCCCTACATTACACCCTCATTTAAAGTCATGCGCCTTCTATCCTGTTTTTTCCTCTTTACCTTGTTGGTGCTTCCCCGGATCGCGGCGTCCCAAGGCTTCCCCCAAGAACATAGCGATCTCCCTGCTGATCCTGCCGCCCATTATGGCGTGCTGCCCAACGGTATTCGCTACGTTGTTTACCCGAACAAGGAGCCCCAAGGTCGCGCCTCGCTGCGATTGCTGGTGCTCGCGGGTTCCCTGCACGAGAACGAAAACCAACGCGGCGTCGCGCATTTTCTTGAGCATATGGCTTTCAATGGCAGCACGCACTACGCCCCGGGCACGCTGGTTAAATTTTTCCAACGCATGGGTATGAGCTTCGGGGGCGACACGAATGCCTCGACCAGTTTTGACCGCACTCAATACTTGCTGGAGCTGGCCCACACCGACCAAGCCACACTCGCCGAAGGTCTGCAGGTGCTGACGGATTATGCGGGAGGTCTGCTGCTGCTCGAAGACGAGATCGACAAGGAACGCGGTATCATCATGAGCGAGAAACGCACCCGCGACAATGTGGGCTTCCGCACTTTTATTGCCCAGTTTGAATTCATGCTCGGGGATACCCTCTTGCCGAAGCGCATCCCGATTGGTTTGCCCGAGATTATCGAGCAGGCACCCCGGGAACGGTTCACGGAATTTTGGGACATCTGGTATCGTCCGGAGAAAATGACGGTCGTGGCTGTGGGCGACTTTGATGCCGCCGCGGTTGAGCAACAGATCATCGCGGCCTTTACTGCGTTGGCGGCCCGCGCGCCGGCGCAGTCCGAACCCGACCTTGGCCAGCTGCCAAAATTCGATGGCGTGCGGGCTTATTTCCACGCCGAGCCCGAATCGCCCGCGACCAATGTCAGCATCAACAGTCTGATCCCATTCGTGGATGAACCTGATACCGCCGCCAACCGCGTAAAACAGCTGCCCCGCCAAATCGCACTTTCTATGCTCAATCGCCGTTTCAGCGAACTGGCAAAGAAGGAGGGTGCTCCGTTCAGCGGGGGAGGGGCGGGGGTCTCCGACGGATTTCGTTTCATGCGCCAAGCCAGTGTCAGTCTTTCCTGTAAGCCTGAGCAGTGGCCTGCTGCATTGGCGGTGGGTGAGCAGGAGTTGCGCCGGGCGCTCGAACACGGTTTCGAACCCGGCGAGCTGAAGGAAATCGTCTCCACTTTCACCAACGGTCTCGATCAGGCCGTGAAAACTGCGGTCACTCGCCGCTCCGGGGGATTGGCCAATCAAATCCTCGGCAGTATAGCCGACCGCGAGGTCTTCACGCACCCAATCACCGACCGTGAACTCTATCAACCGGCGCTTGATAAAGTGACCGCCGCCGACTGCCTTGCCGCACTCCGAGAAGCGTTTTCTGCCCCGGGGCGCTTTGTCATGGTGGCGGGCAACGCCACTATTCCGGGCGATGCCGCTGCCGTCATTGCCGCCGCCTACGAAGAATCCCGCGCCACTGTTGTCACCGCGCTAGCGGCACAGGTTGAAGCCGTCTGGGGCTACACCAACTGGGGCGAGCCCGGTAAGGTCGTTAATCGCTCGCACATCGCCGATCTCGATGTGGAGCTCATCGCTTTCGCCAACGGCGTGAAGCTCAACCTGAAGAAAACCGATTTTGAGGCTGGTCGCATTCGCACGGGCATTCGCGTGGGCAACGGCAGCATCACCGAGCCTACTGATCAGCGTGGTCTGGCCGCGCTCGCGAGCGGCACTTTCGGCGCCGGCGGCCTTGGCCAGCACAGCGTTGATGAGCTTCGCCGCATCCTCGCCGGCAAGAATGTTGGCGTTCGTTTTCAGTCGGGGAATGATGCCTTTGGTTTTTCCGGCAATACCACTCAGGACGATCTCCTCCTCCAGCTTCAACTGGTCGCGGCCCAACTCACCGATGCCGGTTGGCGCCCCGAGGCCCTGCGCCAGACGCAGAAGGGTTTGGAGCAAATGTATCTCGGTTTTGAGCACACCGCCAACGGGCCGATGGCGACAGAGGTAGCCAACCTGCTGGCCAACGGCGACCCACGCTTCGGCATACCAGCAAAGGATGTCATGATGTCACGCAATCTGGAAGAGGCTCAGGCTTGGCTCGCGCCGCAGCTCGCTCATGGCGCACTTGAGGTTTCCATGGTCGGCGATCTGGACATTGAGGGCACGATCACGGCCGTTGCGCAGACCTTGGGTGCATTGCCGGTCCGCGAAACCAGACCCGAACTTGATGAGTTAAAGCAAATCACGTTCCCCGCCGAACCGTTCACTAAAAATTATACTATCGCGACCGAGATTCCCAAGGGGAACGTATTCATCTACTGGCCGACCACGGACGGTATGGACGTGAAACGGGCGAGGCGGCTCTCGCTACTGGGCAGTGTGCTCAATGACCGGTTGCGGGTGAAAATCCGCGAGGAAATCGCCGGCACCTACAGCCCGAATGCGGGCAGCATTGCGAGTGACACGTTTCCGGGATACGGTTATCTGCAGGCCGGATGCGTGGTTGATCCCGCCATGGCCGGAAAAATATCCGATCTGATTGTCGCCATCGGTGACGATCTGGCGGCCAACGGCGTGACCGAAGAGGAACTCAATCGCGCCCGCCAGCCCGTGTTAACCTCGGTCCGGGAATCTCTCCGCACCAATGGTTACTGGGGTGGGAGCGTGCTCGCTCGGGCACAGGAGAAACCGGAAGTCCTCGATTGGGCCCGCTCGCGGTTGCCCGATATCGAAGCCATCACCGCTGCTGAGTTGAGTGAATTGGCCAAAGCTTATCTCGGGCAAGCCCGGGCCTCGCGGGTCACCATTGTGCCGGAGAGTTTGCCCGAGGCTGCAGGTTCTGAAGTAAAGTGATCTGGGTTTCATTACTGGTTTATCCCAATCGCACTTGGCATCCTCTCTCCCGTAGGCCGCCTGCTCGCAGGCGCGGCAGTCTTGGGACTCCAGAAAAGTGTCACCTATTAAGTGACACTTTTCCTGGGAAGAATTGTGACGTTCGGAAAAACCGAACTACAGTTTAACGGTCCACTCCGTGATATCGGCGGTGGCAATGATCGGGAGTTTGTGGGTTGAGGTTTCCCCGGGCATGCTCCTTCGACTGGGCTCGGGGCAGGCGATCATGATGAAGCCGCTTTCGCCTTTGGGGCGGTGCAGTTTGCCGGAGAGGGTGCGGGTTTTGGCGTGCCACTTCACGTCGCTCAACTCTCTTCCGCCGCTTTGGTGGAAGCTGGTGCCGAGTGGCCAGGGGTGGGTTCGAGGTTTGCGCAACACGAGCAACTTCACTGCCGGCCCGTGAAAACCGATGTCGAGTAAACTGGGTTCTGATTCCAGGATGGGATTGGCAAAATCTCCGGGATGCCGATACGTGCCGACGGGCTGCGGTGCGCGGGGAATTTCCCCGAGAAATTGGCCGGACCAGAATTCATAGGCCCAGTAGCTTTCGCGATCCGCCAGACCGAGTCGCTTGAAGGGCACTTGGTAACGGCGCCCCAGATTGATTTTGGAGCCTTCCTCCACCGGAGGTTCGGTCCAGTTGAAGATCGCGACCAAAGTCCAGTCATCCCACGCGGTGCTTATCGGCAATGCCCAGATACACGCGCCCTCCGGATCTGGTTCGCAGCGCAGCGGGGCGATGCCGGTTTCCTTGATCATGGCCAAGTAGTGCAGATGGCCCGTGGCGATGGGTTCAAATAAATCAACCGGTTTGGCCGGGGTGTCATTGGGCGGCAACGAGGCGAGCAACACCGACCAGCGATCCTCGGGCAGATTAGTAAGATTGTCACCAATGTCCACGTGACCGGCGCCCATGAAGGTCACCGT
>DFDG01000054.1:0-990 GCA_002367815.1 Opitutaceae bacterium UBA3033
TCAAAACATGGTCCAGTGGCCAAAACAAAATCCCTCGGACCAGATGTTATCGATGCCGCCATCAACCGGCTCGCCGAGACTATTTCCCACCAGCATCAGTCCACGCGAAACCTGATCCTGCTCGGCATCGCCAACGGCGGCATCGAGCTTTCCCGCCGCTTGGCCGCCAAGCTCATGGTGAAGAATTTGGGTATTCTGGACATCTCTTTTCATCGGGATGACATCGGGCAGAGCCCAATCCCCAAGGAATTCACTCCGACCCAAATCGCGGTGGATGTGAGTGGGGCCACGGTTATTCTCGTGGATGATGTCCTGTATTCGGGGCGCACCGTCAAAGCCGCCCTTGCCGAATTATTTGACCACGGACGCCCGGCCAAAGTGGAACTCGCGGTGCTGGTGGATCGAGGGGGACGGGTGTTGCCCCTGGCCGCCGACTACACCGGACTGACCCTCAGTCCCAAAATCGGGGAAAAGATCATTGTATCCCTCGATGCGGCCCATGCGGCCCGGGACCTCATTCGGATCGAAACCAGTGGCCGCAAATCATAACATTCCCCACGTAACACCTGTATCAATCATGCCCTGGACGCGACGCCATCTTCTGACCATCGAGGAACTCACCCTCAAAGAAATTGACCAAATTCATGCGACCGCGGCCGCGTTCAAACAGACTTTGAAGCGCAGCGTGAAAAAAGTGCCTGCACTGCGTGGCAAGACCATCGTCAACCTCTTCCTTGAACCTAGCACCCGCACACGCATGGCCTTTGATATGGCGGCGAAACGGCTAAGTGCCGATGTCATTTCTCTCGATGGTTCCGTGTCTTCAACCACCAAGGGCGAGACGCTCAGAGACACCGCGCAAAACATCCAAGCCCTGCAGGCCGACATGATTGTCATTCGCCATTCCGCCGCGGGATCTCCCCTTTATCTTTCCAAAATCCTGAATATTCCGGTCATCAATGCGGGGGATGGAGCCCACGAACATCCGAC
>DFDG01000054.1:1289-4596 GCA_002367815.1 Opitutaceae bacterium UBA3033
GTGGTCATATTGGGTGATATCCTCTTCAGCCGGGTCGCGCGTTCCAACATTCATGCCCTGAAAAAACTTGGAGCCGACGTCACCATCGTGGGTCCATCAACTTTGGTGCCGGATTGGTTTTCTGCCATGGGGGTAAACGTTTCCCACGATTTGCGCAGTGCACTGGCCGACGCCGAAGTCGTCATGCTCCTACGAATCCAGCACGAACGGCAATCGCTCGGCATGTTTCCCTCGCTCGGTGAATACACCAGCATGTTTGGACTCAATAATACGCGTGCTTCATGGCTTAATCCCAAAGCGATAATCATGCATCCCGGCCCCATTAATCGCGGGGTGGAAATCGACAGCGATCTGGCCGATGGCAATCGCAGCGTGATCCTCGCGCAAGTCACCAACGGCATCGCCGTCCGCATGGCCGTCCTTTATCTCTGCAGCGGAGGCCAACCCGAATACGTTACGAACACCGACTGACCCACGATTCCCATGCCTGCTATTTGGATAAAAAACGCCCGTGTCATTGATCCCGCCAACAAGCGCGATGCAGTCGGTGACCTTTTTGTAAACAACAGAAGAATCGTCGCCCAGCTCTCCCCCGCGGAACGCAAACGGGCCAAGATCATCGAAGCCACCGGACTCGTCGCCTGCCCGGGGTTGGTGGACGTGCACGTGCATTTTCGTGAGCCGGGACAAACCCACAAGGAATCCATCGGCAGCGGTAGTCGCGCCGCCGCCGCCGGAGGTTTCACTTCCGTGATCTGCATGCCCAATACCTCCCCTCCTGCCAGCACGGCCGGGACCATTCAATTCATCAAGGATGCGATTGAGCGGGATGCGGTGATCAAGGTTTATCCCACCGGGTGTATCACGGTGGACATGAAAGGCGAATCCCTCGCCCCGATCGGTTCCCTCAAAAAGGCCGGGGTTGTGGCCATCACCGATGATGGTGACTGTGTGCAATCAAACGAATTGATGCGTCGCGCCTGCGAGTATGCCCAGATGTTTGATCTGCCGATCATGGATCACTGTCAGGATCACTCCATGACCAAAGGCGCAGTGATGAACGAAGGGGTGGTCTCCACCCGTCTCGGGTTGCGCGGTTGGCCCAACGCCGCGGAAGACCTCATCGTGGCGCGCAATATCATCCTGTCGACCTACACCGGGGCGCATATCCACATGCAGCACATTTCCTCGAAAAATGCCGTCGAACTCTTACGCCGGGCCAAAATCCGCAATATTCGAGTGACCGGAGAAGCCACGCCTCACCATCTGGCTCTGACCGATGAATCATTGGGCACCTACGACCCAAATTTTAAAATGAACCCGCCGTTACGCACCGAGGAAGACCGGCAGGCACTGATCGAAGGCATCAAGGACGGCACGATAGATATCGTGGCCACTGACCATGCCCCGCACACTAATTACGAAAAAGACATGGAGTTTGATCACGCGCCCAACGGGATTCTTGGTTCGGAAACCGCCCTGTCTGTGACCCTTGGGGTGCTCATGCGCGAAGCAAAAATGAAGCTTCCACGCGTAATCGATCTGATGACGCGACGACCGGCCGAACTCTTCAAACTCCCGGCTGGAACCCTGCGAACCGATGCCGCCGCAGATATCTGTCTCTTTGATCCCAACGAAAAATGGACCTATAACGCCTCCAATGGCTTCAGCAAATCCAGAAATTCGCCTTGGGATGGCCAGACCCTGACCGGCCGCGTGAAAACGACCATCGTGGATGGTCGGGTTGTTTTTGACGGTAAGCAGATTCGTTAAAGGCCGAGAATAGTTGGCGTTGCGCCGGTCTTAATTTTCCGACGCACTCGCTGTGATGCCTGACACATCCTTCGACGCACTGCAGCCAATCATCGGACTGGAATTACTCCTGGTCATGATGGGGGGCATTTTGTTTTGGCAGCATTGTGTGAGTATTACGGGACGCACCCAGGCCAAGGCCAGCAAGGCCGCGATGCCGGCATGGGAGATCACATTGCCGCATTTCTTCCTATTTCTGTGGCTGGTGATATGTGGGGGGCTAGTGCTGCAAGGGCTAACAGCAGCGTTGTTCAAGACCTCCACACTGGACGAGACCACCGCCCTCATCATCAACAACGGAGCCTTTCAAGGCGGTATGTTACTGGGAGTTCTGGTCAGCAAAATATTCTTCACCGGAAAAGATGAACGTCAGGTCTCATCGCCCTCATGGCTGAAGATTATCAAATACAGTTTTGTTACCTTTCTGATTGTGCTGCCTTTGCTCACATTGGTGGGGCTCAGTTGGCAATATCTCATGCAAACGCTGGGAGTGCAGTTGGAGGAGCAGGAGATGATCGCAATATTTGCCAACACCGAATCACCGCTTCAACTCGGATTGATGATCATCCTCGCCACGGTGCTGGCGCCCGTCAGCGAAGAGATGATCTTTAGGGCCGGTATATTTCGATATCTCCGCACCCGGGTGCCACGCTGGGTGGCATTGGTTGGTCCTGGTATTTTATTTGCCGCCCTCCACATGAATCTGGCCAGTTTTGCCCCCTTGGCGGTATTGGGCATAATTTTTTCCATCGCTTACGAAAGAACCGGCAGCATCGCAGTCCCAATCATCGCACATGGCCTGTTCAACTTGAACACTGTCGTGCTGATTCTTTCCGGAATCGGGATTTGAAGCATGAAAATATTTTCACCCAATTACTCCGGTTCAGTGGCTTCATGGGGTGAAGTTAAACTGCTCCATGCCGTCCAACGCTGGTTGGGTTCGGTGTCACCCACTTCGCCATTCGGCATTGGCGACGACTGCGCAGTCTTGCCTGCCACCACGCATCGCCAGCTCATCACGGTTGATCCGGTGATATATGGTCAGCATTTCGATCATAAGGTGTCACCCAGGGATGTGGGAGCAAAACTACTCAAACGTAACTTGAGCGACATTGCCGCCATGGGAGGAAAACCCACCGCTGCAGTGCTCGCGCTGACCTTGGATCCGCGCACCAGTTTAACATGGCTCGAGGCATTCTATCGTGGACTGGCCGCCTGTGCGCGACGTTATGGCGTAAACATTGTCGGTGGAGATATCGCCCAATCTGATGATACGGTAGCCGCCAGTTTGACCCTGCTGGGCACAGTGACCGGTTCCCGGATTTTGACGAGAAACGGCGCCCGAATCGGTGATTGGATCTATGTAACTGGAATTCTCGGGGGGAGTCTTGAGAGCGGGCATCATTTTCGATTTACTCCCCGATTGAGCGAAGGCGCATGGCTGGCCCGACAGAAAAGCGTCACCGCGATGCTGGATCTAAGCGACGGACTCGCC
>DFDG01000021.1:0-237 GCA_002367815.1 Opitutaceae bacterium UBA3033
TCAGCCCTGCCACGCAAGTGGCTGCGCGGTCAAATCGGAGTAGTGATGCAGGAGCCATTTCTATTCTCCAAGAGCCTGCGCGAAAACCTACGATTGGGACATAGTTCGGCCCCGGATAACGAAATTGAAAATGCCGCCCGCGCCGCCTGCATTCATGAAACCATTCTCTCCTTTGAAAAAGGATACGAAACCGTCATCGGCGAACGCGGCATCACCCTTTCCGGCGGCCAACGCCAA
>DFDG01000021.1:459-1742 GCA_002367815.1 Opitutaceae bacterium UBA3033
CAACGCGTAGCCATTGCCCGCGCGGTGCTCAAACAGGCCCCGATCCTCATCCTCGACGATGCCATGAGCGCCATCGACGCAGAAACCGAGACCGTCATTCTTGATGCCCTCAAAACCCGCCGAGGCCAAGCCACCACCCTCGTGATAGCGCACCGCCTGGCGACCCTCGTCCATGCCGATCGTATCATCGTGCTCGATCATGGCCGCATCATCCAAACCGGCACCCATGAAGAACTAGCCGCCACCGAAGGTCTCTACCGCCGGCTTTGGCAAATTCAGACCAACATGGAATCCGATTTCCAAAACGAACTCCGGTCCAATTAAATCCGAACTTATCCCGTAACCGAACTTAAACGTGGCGCAAGTTTGGCCCCCACCCGCACATCGCCCAAACCGCTCTTCGTCTCTTTTAACACCTAAACCTAAAAAATTAATCTGGCGCCTCCAGCGCCCACCTCATGTCCTCCCAAATTCAACAAGAAGACGATTTCAAGGCTAAGCTCGATGCGGGTTTGTGGTGGAAAATAATCCGCCGCGCCCTGCATCTGAAACGCTACCTTGTGCCCCTGTTCTTCGCTGCCCTTCTGTTGGCCGTTGGTGATTCCAGTTTCGCATTCATCACTCGATGGGTGATCGACGGCGTGGTTCGCGACGGGGTTAATGCAGATTTTACGCTCTATGCCGGAGTGTATCTCGGCGTCACGCTGGTTTTCTCCATGTTTGTCTGGTTGTTCATATTTTTGGCCGGGAGCATTTCCTACCGGCTCGCCCATGATATTCGCCGCGATGGCTTCGATCGCCTGCAGGAACTCGAATTTTCGTTCTTCGACACCCGCCCCGTGGGCTGGTTGATTACGCGACTCACCAGTGATTGCGACCGCCTCGCCCGCACTATCGGCTGGGGTTTTCTCGATATCGTCTGGGGGTTGAGCTTCATCATGATGATCGCGATCAGCTTGCTCGTGCTGAATTGGAAGTTGGGACTCATCGTCCTGAGCGTAGTGCCCCCGCTGGCCGTCATTTCACGCTTTTTTCAGAAGCGTCTGTTATTCAGCGCCCGTGAAATTCGGAAATACAACTCCCAGATCACTGCCAGTTACAACGAGTCCATCCAGGGAGTGCGCACAACCAAAACCCTCGTGCGCGAGGCCAACAACCTTAACGAATTCGAACATCTGTCCGAAAACATGTATGCGGCCGCGGTGCTGAATGCGCGGCAAAATGCCATCTACTATCCTCTGGTTATCAGCATTGGCAGCCTCGCGGCGGGTCTGGCTCTTTGG
>DFDG01000021.1:1965-2234 GCA_002367815.1 Opitutaceae bacterium UBA3033
GGTCTGGCTCTTTGGCACGGCGGATGGATGGCTTCACAGGGCACGATCAGTCTGGGTACCTTGGTCGCGTTTGTGACTTTCGCCGGGATGTTTTTCAACCCCATCAACCAATTGGCCCAACGCCTCACAGAAATCCAAGCTGCGCAAGCCGCCGGGGAACGTGTCATGGGACTGCTCGAAACCGTGCCGACCATCAAGGATAGTCCGGAGGTGTTGGCTCGGATGGCAGCCCACCAATCCCCGAGCTCCGAACTCCAAACTTCTATCTC
>DFDG01000021.1:2447-6582 GCA_002367815.1 Opitutaceae bacterium UBA3033
CTGAGCCTGTCGAATGGGCGCCCGATGGTCTGCCTTCGCGCATCGATACGATCGAGTTTCGTGATGTCTCTTTCCATTACACCGACGGCACCCCCGTGCTGGCCAACTTCAGCCTCAAGGTTGCACCGGGGGAAACCATTGCGCTCGTCGGCCCATCCGGTGGCGGCAAAAGCACCATCGTTTCACTGGTCTGTCGTTTTTATGAACCCATCTCCGGCCAGATACTCATCAACGGAGTGGACTACCGCGAACGCGGCCTCGGCTGGCTGCAAGCGCAGCTCGGCATCGTGCTGCAAACTCCTCACCTCTTCAAAGGCACCATTCGCGAAAACATCCGTTACGGTCGGCTGGAAGCCACCGACGCGGAAGTGGAAACCGCCGCCAAAATGGTCAACGCTCACGAATTCATTTCCGAAATTGAGGGCGGCTACGAATCCAGTGTCGGCGAAGGCGGCAACCAACTATCGACCGGCCAACGCCAGTTGATTTCTTTCGCGCGAGCCCTGCTCGCCAATCCGCAAATCTTCGTCATGGACGAGGCGACTTCCTCGATCGATACCGAGGCCGAACAACTCATCCAACGTGGGCTAGAAACCGTGCTGAATGGTCGCATCAGCTTTGTCGTCGCCCACCGGTTGAGCACCATTCGTCGCGCCAACCGTATTCTCGTCATCACCAAGGGGCTGATCGAGGAGTCCGGTACCCATGAGGAACTGCTCAAAAAACGCGGCCACTACTACGGACTTTACACCAATCAATTCCGGCGCGAACGCGAAGAAGCCGTCCTGTCGGGTGAACCGACTTAATCCCAAGCCCAAAAATATTGGCTTTGGCACGGTAGCAGTATTGGAGACGACCCGCCTTCGCCAAGACTTCGGCGGACAAGCCGCTGGGCCGTCCGCCGTAAAGATTTCGTTTGGGTTACCATTGATTATAGCCAGAATGTTGGGCCCGTTATCCTTAACGGGCCTTTCCTCAAACATGACTTTTCGCGCAAACATTCTGACCGGTTGGCTCACCTGCCTTTCTTTTATTTTTGTCGCCTGCTCTCCCCGTGTGACACCCGTCGAGGCCGGCATTCGCACCCACACCCTGCTGGTGGGTAATGCCGCCGAGCCCGGCGATCTTGATCCACACCTCGCATCGATCCTGACCGACCAGATCATCGTCAATACGCTCTTCGAAGGCCTCACCGTCCTTGATGAGCAAACCAACAGGCCTCTCCCCGCTGCGGCCGAATCATGGGAAATCAGTTCCGATGGACTGGTGTGGACTTTCCATCTTCGCGCCGATTTGAAATGGTCCAACGGCGAGGCACTCATCGCCGATGATTTCGTTCAATCCTGGCGGCGGGCCCTGAATCCGGCCTTCGCGGCGGACAATGCTTGGTATCTTTTCCCCATTAAAAATGCCGAAACCTACAATGCCGGCCAACTGGCTCACTTCAGTGATGTGGGTATCTCAACACCCAATGATCGCACCATTGCAATCACCCTCGAACGTCCCACGCCTTATTTGCCGGCGCTCGTATCACTTCCCGCTTGGTTTCCGCTCAACCCCCGCTCCCTGGAAAAATTCGGTGCCTTGGCCCAACGCGGCAAACCATGGACACGACCCGGCAATCTCGTGAGCAACGGCGCGTATCAACTCACGGAATGGACTCCCGATGTTCGCATCGTCCTCGGTAAAAACCTACACCATCGCGATTCCGCAACGGCCCAGCTCGAACACATCGTTTTTCTGCCCATCGCCAAACCCGACGACGAGGAACGCAACTACCGTGCCGGCCAACTTCACGTTACCTTCAACCTGCCCTTGACCAAGATCGCCCCATGGCGCGAGCGAGCTCCGAACCAACTTCGCATCGACTCCTTGCTGCAAAGTAACTTCCTGCGCTTCAATACCACCAGGGCACCCTTCACCGATGTTCGTGTGCGACGGGCTCTGTCACTGGCTCTTGACCGGGAATTATTGGCGCGAACTGTTTTGCAGGGGAGTCGACTACCCGCCGCCACGATTACACCCCCTCACACCGGTGCCTATGTGGCTCCGGCAGGAGTGCCGACCGATTTGGATACCGCCCGTCATTTACTCGCTGAAGCCGGTTACGCCAGGGGCGTCGGTCTGCCCACCCTCGAACTCATGTGTCGCAACGATGAAATCATGCCGCGTTTGGCCGAAGCCATCCAAGCCATTTGGCAACAGGAACTCGGGGTAGCCATCACAATTTCCCAAGTGGAGCAAAAGACTTGGATTCAGAACCAACAAAACCTCGACTACTCCGTGTGCATGTCCGCATGGACCGCCGACTTTCCTGATCCTGTTACTTTTCTCGAATTATTCGTTGGCGAGGGTTCCTACAATTGGACCGGTTGGAATCGCCCGAAGTATGATCAATTGCTCACTGCCGCCTCGACCGAGACTGATGAGACCGTCCGTTTCACCTTGTTACAAAAAGCCGAGACTCTCCTCCTGCAAGACGCGCCGGTTGCTCCGCTCTTTTTCGGTGCCCAAACCTACTTGCTCCACCCCGGCGTCAAGGGTTGGACCCCCTCGCCCTTGGGTTTTCGCCGATTCCAGTTGATCTCGCTCGAGCCCTGAACCCGCTTGTGCCGATGCTCCCCACCGCTCAACCTGTGCCCATGCGTTTGATCGCCACCTTTTTTCTATTGTTCAGTCTGATTGCCGGCCTGGCCTCGGTGGGATCGGCGAAGGAGGCTGGTGCAGTGGAGTTTGTCCGCATCTGGCCGGCATGGCGCTCCGCGGATTCATTTATCCGCATCTCCGAATATTTCGACGGCGAGGAAAACATCGGCAAGGAAACCATGCTGCGCACCCAACCAGAGCATCGCACCGGATTTTATTTTCTCACCCGCACCAAGAATGAAGGCTCCTCTCTTCCGGGTGCCAAGTTTGTATTGGATATCATCAAACCGGATTCACCCCACACCAAGACTTACGCGTTCCCTGTCGAAATCCCAGGTAACGGTCATGTTTTCAATCTGGGTCTGACGGGCAAGGATTGGGGCGGTAAGGACATGCAACCCGTCGCTTGGCGCCTGCGCCTGCTCGACGCCCAGGAACACGAACTCGCCTCCAGGCAAAGCTTCCTTTGGCGAATGCCCGACTCTGCCACGCCCTGAACTTCCAGTGGCGCGCAAATCGGCATCATCCTCACCCGTGCAGTGGTCAAAGTGGCAATCCACCGGCCTCCACCTGAGTCCGTCAGTTTTGAGGGAGACCTTGGACGGAGGCCAATCCTTCCGCTGGCGTTGCGACAAGGACGGCATCTGGATCGGTATTTGGGGAAACCATATCGTCCGGGTTAAGTTGAATGGTGAGGGAGCTCTCACCTATGCCACGCACATTAAATCAACCAACAGTGCAACCGCGTTGCATCGCTATCTAGGACTGGATACCGACTTCTCCGTTCTGGCTGACACGTTACCATGGCGCAGCGATCCCCACTTGGCCAAGTGCCTTGCCGCCTTTCCCGGCCTGCGCATCCCCCGCCAGCCTTTCGGCGAAACCCTCCTTTGTTTCCTTTGCAGCGCCACCAAACAGATCGTGCAGATCAAGGAAATGGTCTCCCTTCTCGCAGCTAACCATGGCGAAATAATTTATAATGCGGAGTCGCTGACCCCGCCAGCCAACCGAGGCGGGATCAGCGATCCTGCCCTACATTTTCACGCTCTTCCCACTTGGGAGCAACTCGCCGCCATCCCGGAAGAAACTCTGCGCAAATGCCTACTCGGCTTTCGCGCCCGCTATATTTCCGCCTCCGCTCAATACATCGCCGCTCGGCCCGGTTGGTTGGATGAAACAGAATCATTGCCCTACCCTGCCGCCAAGGACCGCCTGCTCGAGCTTCCCGGTGTCGGCGCCAAGGTCGCCGACTGCGTGCTCCTCTTCGGAGCAGGTAAACTTGAAGCATTCCCCGTCGACACTTGGATCCTCAAAGCCATGGCCAACCGCTATGGCCTAAATGACTGGAAACCCGTCCAGATCGTGCACTTCGGGCGCCAACACTTCGGCCCCCTCGCCGGTCTCGCCCAACAATACCTCTTCGCCTACGAACGGCAGCAAAGCCGCCAGTCCGTCGCTTAGAGGTTATTGGGATTACCCTTGAATTGTA
>DFDG01000087.1 GCA_002367815.1 Opitutaceae bacterium UBA3033
TAGCGGGCTCCTAAATGCCAGCCAAACCACGACGAATCAAAGCCCTGACTAGGAAACAGGCGATGTCATACTCGATGAAAATTGCTGACTTGAATTTCGGGGCAACCATGGTGGCGTTCTTTCCTCTTCATGAAACTTACCCCAATCAATGCGGCTGAGGCCGTGTTTGAGGCCTTCTTCGATGAAACGCTGAGCGGCCTGCCGCGTTGGCAAATTGCCGACCGTGGGGGCGATGGGCTGACCGTCGCGCAAAAGTGGTCAACCACGCAATATGATTGGCAGCGGCCGCCGGTCGATCCCGCCCAACCCGCACTGCGCATGAGCCGGGATCTGGCCATCGATTGCCGCGATTATGATGCATTGATCTTCTCCCTGACGGCACCACCGGGCGTTCGGGCCGCTCTCATCGTCGAAACTGACGCCGGGGAGCGCCGCAACCTCAGCACCCCGTTTCAAGCACACAAACGCGAACTGCTGCTTCCGCTCGAAAACGCCAAGCAACTCACGCGGTTGACCATCGAGCTATATGCCGATCCCGAAACCACGCCGCGACCAGCTTGCGGTTGGTTTAATTGGGTCGGGCTGCAACATGGCGCGACCTTGACCCGGTATTTGCGTCAGTTTGAACGATTCGACGAGGGTTGGGAGGACTATCTGAAACCGGAAACTTTTGAACCCCGTTTCGAACCCGCGTATGGCCTGCACCTCACTGCCACCGAACTGGCTGAGGCCCGTGAGAAATTGGGCGCAGCCGGCGGACCGAGCACTTCGCCGCTCTGGGAATTTGCCACTGATGCGCAAGTGACTGCACCGGAAAAAGTGATGAGCGAGTATGTTAATTTCTGGAACGATACACGCTACAATCGCGTGCGTGATACCGGCAAACATTTGCTGACCCACGGTGGCAACGCCGCCCAAGCCGCCGTGTTGTTTCGGGACAAAAAACTCGGCCGACTCGCCGCCCGCTATGCCATGTGTATGGCGCATTGCACGCGCTGGGATCCGTCGTTTCTCAGTTGGATGACCGGGTGCAAATGGGAACACCGCGCCTTCGTGCCGAGCCTCGTGATGTATGACTGCGCGTTGATTCTCGATCTATGCGGCGAGTGGTTCACGGACTACGGTCGCAAGGTCTTACTGCGCCGACTGGCCGAAGAGGGACAGGGCACGAACAATTTTGCGCCGTGGGCGTGGGAGTATATGTTTTGGTGCAACCAGATCGCGTGGTTCATGCCGGGTCGCATGTATGCCTATCTCGTGCTCGAACGGGAAATGCCATTGCAATGGCTGCCCTACCCCAAACCCGAGCCCTCACGCGTCACGCCCTACACCGATCTAGCCCTGGCTGATTTGCAGGACAATCTCTCGAAAATCCTGTTGCCCGATGGCGGTTACACCGAAGGCCCGGGTTACTTCACTTTCACGGCGCGACAGGCCCTCCTCACTTACTATTATTATGCGCGGGCCCGTGGCATCGAGGCGCGCACCTTGGTGCCGACGGCACTCTATGCCACCACCCAGATGGCGGAAACACTGGCGAGCACAGCCGATGATTCCTCCATGATCATGGTTTGTGATGCGCAATGGATTCCCCAGGAAGGCGCAGCCTTTCTGGCCTGGCTGATGCCCGACTCCCATTGGACCACAATTTACCGCAAGTCCGTGGTGCGCAGTGGCGGTCAACCGATGTCGTTACTCTCTCAAAATCTCGACCGCGACATTCCCCTGTCCGGTCCCGACTTTCAACCCGTGGTCGATATGCCGACAATCGGGCAAATGGCCTCGCACCGAAAACTCGGCGAAGAGTGGGTGAAACTTTTCCTCATGGGCAACCAAGCCGGAGCCTCGCACACGCATGAGGACAAAGGATCGTTTGTGCTCGAATTCGCGGGCGACACTTTTGCGAAAGATTTCGGCATCTGCGATTATAGCAATCCCCTCGCCGACATGATGAAGCATTGCCAACGCCACAATATGTTGACGCCGCTCACGTCGAAAGGCGCGCGCCCCAAACCGCAGAACCCGATCATGGCTGATATCACGCCCCGGGGTAATGGGGATGAAAATATTTTTCACGCCAGCATGGATGTCGCCGCCGGATGGGAAGGTTGGTTCACGCAATGGACCCGGACGTGGGATGCCGCGTCGCCAGCAGATCTCACGATCACGGATGATTGGGCCGTGGCCAAAGGCGATGGCGTGGTGTTTCATTGGACCACGCCGTTGCCGATCACGCTCGATGCCAAAAATCGCCGCGCTATAATCGAAGGTCGACGCGGCCGCGCCATTCTCACTTGGGACGAAACGGTGGAGTCGGTTTACGAAGACTTGCCGCTGCAGGAACCCATCTGGAACGACGTGCTCAAGGAGCGCAAGGAAGCCTACTTCTCGACCACGCCGATCCCCGAAACCCAGCCCCGACTTTCCCTCATTCAACGCGGTCAATCCGGCAAACTCATCGTCCACGGGGCACTCGAACTGAAATAGCTCAGCCCCGATGGTGAAACTCGCCTGAGCAAAGTGTCACTTAATAGGTGACACTT
>DFDG01000171.1:0-1168 GCA_002367815.1 Opitutaceae bacterium UBA3033
ATTATCATGGTCCACGAGTCCTTTCCAGCCGTTGGCGGCTCTTCTGGCGCAGGCGATCACGCTCGGCAGGATCAGACCATTCCGGCCGAAATACCATCAGCCGTGCGGTCTTGGTCCATTCCGGTGTGCTGCGGGTGGTTACCGACAGTTCCATCACAAAGAGGTCCGCGATCTCGGTGGGTTCAATGGTTACGCTCCAGGACAGACTGCCGGTCTCGGGCAGGTTTAAATTGCCGCCACTTTCCAGCTTCGCCCGATCGGGTTCCGACATCACTACCACTCGCGCCAGATTCCAACCATGCGCGATTTCACGTTCCTGGTCGCGAGCGTGGTAGCCGTTCAGGACATTGAGATAGGCGGCGGACAGCGCCACGGCGGCCAACGCAAAAATAGCCAGACTGACCAAAACTTCGATCAGCGTGAAAGCCGGAGTATGGTGGCGTATGCGATTCATTGGGGCGTTGAAACCAGAACCGGGGCGCAGGTCCACTGATCGATCTGCAGTATACTGCGACGTTTATCATCGGTGATTATTTCAACCCGAAATGCATCGCACGTGCCGTCCGGATAAAAGCGCACGCGGGGCAGGGTATCGGATTCTATCCGCACCCCGCCGAGCAACTTGGTGGCAGATTTTTCGGGCGTAAGAAAATGCAATTCCTGGGCCGGCATGGCGATGGTGCCCCGGCTATCAACCGAGGACCAAACGAGCTGCTTCTCTTCCTGATTGAATTGCAGAGAGACGATTTGCTCGTGCTCCAATGCTTGCATACGAGCTGAGGTGACCGCTTGCCAGAAATTGTCATCAGGCCGGGCTTCCTTGCTCTGAAAGAAGCCTGACATGCCATTAATCAGGACTGCAGACAACAAGGCCAGTAGGGCGAGGGCCAACAGCATCTCGATCAAAGTGAACGCGGATCGCCGAGGCACGGTATAATCTTTCGCTTGAGCCGGCGAGGGCCTTACCAATTCCCGATATCGTCCTCAGTGCCTTCAGCTTTATCGGGACCTTTCGAAAACAAGTCGTAGCTGCCTTTGTTGCGGGTGCCCGGACTCAAATATTGGTAGGACTCACCCCAAGGATCGAGCGGTAGTTTACTCCCGGTTAATTCTACGTAAGGTCCGCGCCAACGATCGGCTCCATTGGTCGGTGCCGTGATCAATGCCG
>DFDG01000171.1:1365-10499 GCA_002367815.1 Opitutaceae bacterium UBA3033
GATGCGGTGCAAATCGACCAGGGTCGGTGCCGTGATCAATGCCGGCAATCCCTCGGCGGTGGTTGGGTAACTGCCCAAATCTATTTTATAACGCACCAGTGAAGTCTTGAGTGAATCCCGCACAAATACTTTGGCCACGGCATTCTGACTGCTGCCAAAAATTTGGTCGGTATTTGTGATAGTCAGTCCCACCAGTAGGCCGAGGATCGCTACCGCCACCAGAATCTCAATGAGAGTGAAGGCCCGCTGAAATTTCGGGGGGGAGGTTGATTTCATTTGAGACTAATTGCCGGCAATCGCCTTTTGGCGAAGCGCTCGGCGACGTTTGATTTCCTCGGCAATTTTACCCAAGCGTGCGGCATCGTTTTCCGGAGTTGCCGGTTGAACCGTGGTCGGATTTGTGGTGGGTGTTTGGACAGAAGCCTGGGGTGAAGACCTTTGCGCGACGGTGGAATTTCGCGACAAGCTGAGGGCGAGGGTCAGGGATTGTCCTTGATATTCCAAGGTGAGTTCCTGCTTGGCTGCATCATAACTTTTGATCACGTAGTTCTTGGCCGATCTTTCATCCTGTTCGAGCCATTCCGAGCGAGAATCGGATTGGGCATAAATGCTGAAGTAGTAGGTCTCTCCCTCCGCCATCACCCCACGAAATTCAAGTGGGGTTGGTCTATTTTCGATCTTGTTACCTGCAGTAGAACCAAAGGGGGAATTCTGTAACAGGCCATTGAGGTTCGTTTGCGTGGCATGAACAGCCACTGGCGCCAGTAAACTGACGCCAACCAAGCCGATTATTCTGTGCAACGCAGTCACCATATTCGATTAAAATTGATCGCGTGTAATCCGCCTGAACGCAATGCCTAAGCATTTGCTGAATCTTGGTTTCCTGCAAATCAGCTCCAAAACTCAAGGCCTGTTTTTGTTTGGAACCTGATTCATCACTGATCCTGCCAGATTTGAATCAGGTCTATCCTCTCAATCATACGATTAAGATGAAATTCAAGAATTGGCTGCGCGGTTGGATGGGATTACGAACTGGAAAATGCACTGAATCTCTACCCGAGAGGGGAACCGATTGAAATTAGTTCTAAACTGTTGTAGTTGATTAACATCAGGAACGAATTGAGGGGGTCAGTGGCTGTTTTGTTTCGTTCCAAACAGGTGAAAAACCTATAAATCGTATGCCCCAGGCCGTGAGTGCGGTTATTGATACTTAACTGCTTGAGAAGGCAGAGAAGGGTAGCAGATAGACCGCGAAGTCAACCAGCATTGCCGGCGGCATGAGCAACCGAAGGGAAATGTTTCATGCGATTAGTTGCGGAGCGAACCTCTGTCTCACGTCTATAGATCAACAGGGTAAAATATCCTACGGCACCCTATTGACCATCATGATAGACTACGGGTTCACATGCCCGAAGAACTCAAATCATTCCCTCAATTCACATGCCGACACCTCTATCTGACCCGATCACAACTCGCCAAGCTGAAGCCCTCGCTCAAGCTGGCGGTGAAAAATACCGGACGGCCCTCGCGGTCATTGCAGGATTTCCAGCGGCAGTATGCCCTAATTCACGATCAGCAGCTCGGCATAACGCCGCGCTAAGGGCGCAAGAATCATCCGCTCTTAAGGGTTGGGCTATCGACTGTGGATGCCTATTCGACGGGGTAGAGTTCGAACGACGCTGGCAGGAACAAGGTCAGATGGGCGGCTCCGAAAACGACATTTACTACGACGAAACCACTGGGTGGGTCTGGAAAAGGAACCGGATTCAAGTCTTCCACCTAAGCTGGCGTCAGTTTTTCGACCGGATTTTGCTACACAATTACCTCTTTCCCGAAGCCGGAATACGCTTCGAGGGAGTGCTTGAGCATGAGGGAGAACTGCGAGGCGTATTTTCACAGCCCTATATTGTTGCTACTCGAGGTGCCTGGCGGGAGGAAACTGAGCCACTAATGCTTTCCAGGGGCTACAAACGGCGTT
The DNA here is from genome assembly GCA_002367815.1 of Opitutaceae bacterium UBA3033. Lineage (GTDB taxonomy): Bacteria > Verrucomicrobiota > Verrucomicrobiia > Opitutales > Opitutaceae > Cephaloticoccus. Next base: position 3,344 of record DFDG01000171.1, read on the forward strand.
CCAACGACGACTACGAGGGCAGGCTGCTGACCGTGGAGGATCTTCACTCCGGCAACGTGCTCATCGATGAAGAGAACAACCTTCTCGTCATAGACCCTGCAATCTTCCCGCGCTAAATTTCAGGGGAACAAAATTAAGTTTTCATCTGCTCTGATCCCAGTTTCCCGCATACGTGGGGCTTAAAAATTGAGAGGGTTGAAATTATAGTAAAGCAGGGTGGCAAAACCTAACCCCCAATACCCCCCCCCGGTGAATTGAAAACTAGTCGTTACATAATTCAGGATTAAGTAACTGCACGGATTCAACTTCCTATTAATGCTTTGAGTTACATCTGATGCGCTTTCACGCACTCAATTTTCGGGTGATATTCAGCGAACAGAACTCGCACTCACAGCATGCGAATTTGCCGAACACGGCCCTCATTGTATGGATCCCCAAGATCACACGAAGTGAAAAGGGGGACAATGAAGGGACAAGTACATCCCTCTTTTCCCTCCTAATCTACACATCTCCTTGAAGAAGATGGCTGCCCGGGCAGGGGTCGAACCTGCGACCAAGTGATTAACAGTCACCTGCTCTGCCACTGAGCTACCGGGCAGTGGAGAAAAGAGGGTTGAAGAACATGTTTGGTCGGGAGCATGTCAATGCTACTTTTGAGGTAAACGTTGTAAAAAGACGTAGGCTTCAAAGTTTTGGTTGCCTTGGGTCCGGCTGTTCTATCAGATTTCCCTCTTTTCCATTACGCCTGCCCTCAATTCCGGGGCGACAGGGGGAACGAAACCATGAGCCAATATATCCTAAATACCAAAGCACGCATCGGTAAAGGTCGCAGTGCATCACGTCGTCTTCGCCGGGCCAATTGCATACCCGCTATCCTTTACGGAAAGCACTCGAAACCTGAGAGTCTGGTTGTTGAGACCCCGGAATTCACCAAATTATTCAAGGCAGTAGGTGGCCGAGCTGTTTTGGTTGAACTGAATTGTGAAGGTCGCTCTGAAAAGGCACTTTCATTCCTACAGGAGATTCAGCGTGATCCAATGACGGATCGGTTCCTGCATATCGATTTCCATGAGGTAAAAGCTGGCGAGAAGATTGAAATCGAAGTGCCAGTTCGCGCCAAAGGTGAATCGATTGGGGTTAAGTCTCAAAGTGGTGTGCTCGAAATCATCACCCATGCGCTCCGTATTCGCTGCTTGCCCAAGGATTTGCCGGCAACCATTGAGATTGATGTAAGCCAGCTTGAAGTGGGTGAAGTCATCAAAGTTTCCGAGCTGGTTGCCATTAATGGCGTTGAATTTCTCGATCAAAAGGGTCAACCCGTCATCTCCTGTGTGGAGCCGGTTGAAGAGATTTCAGCAACCGTGGCAGTCGCAACGACCGAAGCAACTCCAGGTGCTGCGGCTCCAGCTGCGGGTGATGCCAAAGCAGCTGTTTCAGCTGCCGATGCCAAGTCTCCAGCGCCTGCCCCTGCCAAGAAGTAAGGTTTCCGCGCACGGCTCCACTTGACCTGAAGCCCTGTCGCGTTTGTTCTTTGAGACATGTCCATTTCGCTCGTTGCCGCACTAGGCAATCCGGGCCGCGAATACGCCGATACCCGCCACAATCTTGGTTGGGTGTTAATCGACGCCTTCGTTCGCCAACAGGGGCTCACCTGGCAATATCAGTCTCAATTTGAGGCTGACGTAGCCCGCTGGGTTCGACCAGACCACGCTATTTGTTATCTGGCCAAGCCGCTCACGTATATGAACGAAAGCGGCCGATCCCTATCGGCTTTATCCCGGTTTTACAAACTGATGCCATCCGAAATCGTGGTTGTTCATGACGAATTTACCATTGATCTTGGGCTGCTAAAAATAAGCACCACCGGCAGCGCCGGAGGGCATAATGGTATCGAAAGTGTCCTCAGACTATTGGGTGATGGATTTATTCGTTACCGGCTGGGAATCGGACCCAAAGAGCCCCGTCAGATGGACATCAAAGACTTCGTTCTCGGAAAATTCACACCTGCCCAACAATTCACTATAGAGAAAACATTAGATCATTACCTCAAGGGCCTAAACCTCCTGCTAAATAGCGGGGTGGAACGGGCCATGACCACACTCAATCGCAGAGACACCAATGAAACAGACCAACCGTAACTACCGCGCCACATTCATTATTGATAATCGCGGAAAGGAAGATTCCGTCGAGCAAATCATCGACGAAGTCAAAAACGAGATATCCGCCCTGCAAGGGGAGATCTCCAATGTCGAAGACCTCGGCAAGCGTGATTTTATCCGGGTAACCGATAAAAAGCTTACCGGTGCCCCTTACGTGCAGATTACTTACAGTGCCCCGCGCGCTGCTCCCAGCCAACTCTTGGAGCGTTTGCGCCTTAACCATAACGTCTACCGAACATTTATCCAGTTGGTATAGTCCCAGCGGTCTGAATGTGCCCCAAAATCCATGGCCAATTTCAATAAAGTCTATTTAATGGGCAATCTTACGCGTGATCCCGAATTACGCGTTACTCCCAAAGGCACAGCTATCTGCCAGTTTGGCTTGGCCGTTAATCGTCAATTCAAAGACGAGTCCGGAGCAGTTCGCGATGAAACGACATTTGTTGATATCGAAGCATGGGGGCGACAGGGTGAAACCATTTCAAAATACTGCACCAAAGGGCGTCCTTTATTTGTCGAAGGTCGGCTGAAGTTTGACCAATGGGAAGATAAAACTTCGGGCCAAAAACGAAACAAATTGAAAGTGGTGTTGGAAGGATTCCAGTTCCTTGGTGGCCGCGGCGAAGGTGGCCCCGGTGGTGACCCAAGCACGGAGCCGGGTTTTCAACGTGACTCTCCTCCGGCAAGAGATACTGGCCGTGCCGCAGCACCAGAAATGGATGGCGTGGACGAAGATGTGCCCTTTTGATCAAACTTTCCTACTAATTTTTACAACAAACCAAATCTAATCATGGCCTACAATGAAGTGCTCCTAGTCCAACCCGTCGAAGGTCTCGGCGGCGAAGGCGATCAAGTAAAAGTCCGCGCAGGATATGCGCGTAATTATCTCCTGCCCCGCAGTATTGCAGTGCCGGTAACCAATGCGAATCGCAAACAGGTGGAGGCGCTTAAGAAACGTCGGGCTACCCGCGAAGCGCAGGAGTTGACTGGAGCACAGGAGCTCGGTAAGAAGTTGGAAACAACTTCAGTGGCGTTTGCCGTTAAAACCGGTGAGGGCGGCAAAATGTTTGGCGCCATAACCGCAACTGATATTCACGAAAAACTTAAGGAAGTCGGCATCGAGATCGACAAAAAGCGCATTCACTTGCACACCCCGGTCAAGACATTGGGCAAGCACACCGTTAAGGTGAAACTGCATGCGGATGTCAGCGTTGAAATTGGATTTGATATTGTTTCCGAAAATCCAATAGAGGTGAAAGAAGATTCCAAATAACGGGTCTGTTATCATTATGCACAGCCGCGTCCTTGCGACGCGGCTTTCGTATTTGCGAACAGATTGTTAAAAACCAAATGTTGCCCGCGGGTCTGACGTTCACTCTAACTAATGGCTCATCCCATGGTTGAGACTAATCGTTCATCATCCCGCAAGGCCCGGTCATCCGAAGACTCGGGTGCCGCGCTCGGGCGAACGCTACCCCACAGTATTGAGGCGGAGGAATATCTGCTTTCATGCTGTCTGTTGGACGGATCCGATACCATCGCGCGCTGTTTGGAGGCCAAGCTCCCGGGAAGCGCATTTTATGCACCCGCCAACCGGTTAATCTACGAGAAACTGCGTGAAATTTATCAGAAAAATCCGCCAGTGGATATTGCGATTCTGGCCGAAGAGCTGAAGACCTCAAAGCAGCTCGAAACCGTTGGAGGTTACGCTTACCTCACGCAAATCAGCGGCCGTATTCCCACCACAGCGCAGGCCCAATACTTCATCGACAAGGTTCGAGAGCTGCACCTGTTGCGTGAGTTGATCAAAGTGGCCACCGGTGCAGTGGAAAAGTGTTTCAATTACGAGGGGGATCTGGAGCAATTTATCGACAAGGTGGAGCAGGATATTTTTAGCGTGACGCAGGATCGCATTTCCGATGCGGCCAAGCAGATCAAAGAGCCGATGCATGAAGCGATGAACGTCATCACCAAAATGATGATGAAAAAAGGGGAACTGACGGGAGTAACGTCAGGTTTCAAGGATCTCGATCAACTAACCTTTGGCTTTCAAAGGCAGGAAATGATCGTGCTCGCGGCCCGTCCATCGATGGGGAAGACCTCATTGGCGCTTAATTTTGCCGAGGCAGCTGCCATGCCAAAGCATGGGGAAGGGACCACGACGCTGATCTTTTCTTTGGAAATGAGCGCAGCTCAACTGGCTTTGCGCATGCTATGCTCTCGTTCGAGGGTGAATATGAAGCTATTACGCGAGGGACTTTTGTCCAAAAATGGAGATGAGCAGCAGCGTCTTTTGCAGGCCGCAGATGAATTTTCAAAATCGTCGATCTTTATCGACGATTCCAGTCATCTCTCAATCATGGAACTGAGGGCAAAGTCGCGTCGCGTCCACGCTCGAACCAAACTAGGTTTCATCATTGTTGATTATATGCAGTTACTCAGTCCAACGGATCCCAAGGTGCCGCGTGAACAGCAAGTGGCTGAGGCTTCTCGCGGACTAAAAGCGTTGGCGAAGGAACTTGACGTCCCAGTGCTTGTATTAAGTCAGCTAAACCGCTCATCTGAAAAGGAGAACCGCACGCCAAAATTGGCGGACTTGCGGGAATCCGGCTCAATTGAGCAAGATGCCGACGTTGTCCTGATGCTTACTCGCCCTAAAGATGCAGATGAAAAATTCCAAGTTGCAGCTGATTCAGCCGAGTTAATCGTTGCCAAACAGCGAAATGGCCCAGTAGGAGAATTGAAACTTACCTTCTTAAGAGACATCACCCGCTTTGAAAACTATACTCAGTAACCTTTTATACAGGGTCACCTGTTCTTGCTTAGTCTTTTTACTGATGCTAATCGGCAGCGGTGCAAGTCTAGCTGCCCAGGAGACGACCTCTTCCCAAGATGCTCAGCCGAGCTATCAGGTTGGCAAGATTTCTGTCAAATTTTTAGGCACAGCCAATGTAAGTGAAGAAGTTGTGCGCGCCAATATGCAGGTCCGTGAGGGGGGGGTATTGGACAATTCGATGATCGATCAGGATATCCGGGCACTCTATCGCACCGGTCTGTTTGAGTTTATTGAAGTCAAGCGCGAGACTGTCAGCTCCTATGAATTCAATTTGGTGGTGGAAGTGACCCCGAAATTCCGGGTGATGGCAATTCGCTACCAAGGTAACAACAAGGTTCGATCCGCTCGATTGGAGAAAGAAGTCAAGACACGACCCAACACGGCATTGGATGAGCGGCAGATCAATGAGGATGCCGAGAAGATACGTGAGTATTACCAGAAAGCAGGATACAATCAGATTTCAGTTAGCTACGCCATCGAACGGGATCGCGCCAGTGGATTTGGGACAGTGATTTTCAATATTCGTGAAAATACCCGAGCCAAAATTGCCAAGATCCTATTTGTCGGTAATGACAATGTTAAGGACCGGAAACTGCGAAAAGAGATGGAAACCCGTAAGTGGTGGTTTTTGTCGTGGTTGACCGGAACCGGACGCTTCAAGGATGACTTGTTTGAGGAAGATTTGGATAAGCTGCGCGACTATTACCGGGAGGAAGGCTTTCTGGATGTTGAAATCCTACAGGAGGATATTTCGTTCGATTACCCAAGTCAGTCCCAATTAGTCATTACAATCCATTTGAATGAAGGTCGGCGTTACCGGATAGGTGATATCGAAGTAACCGGTAGTAAAATTTATCAGGAAGCCCTCCTGAAGCGAGTGATCAGGCAGAAGAGCGGCATGATTTTTACCCCTTCTAAATTGGACAAGGATGTGGAGCGATTGGAGGATTTTTACGGCACAGCCGGCTATTTGGAAACTCGGGTCCGCATGTTGCGTAAACCGAATATCACCAGTGGTAATATTGATATCGAATATAAGGTCTCTGAGAGTGAGAAATTTAACGTAGAATCGATCAACATTGAGGGAAATACCAAGACCAAGAGCATCGTTATCCTGCGCGAACTGGTGTTAGGGCCAGGCGATGTCTACGACACGGTGCGCGAAAAAATTTCAAAACTGAGACTTGAGAACACCCGTTTTTTTGACGACGTGCAGCTCTCCCCCCAGGAGACAAATATTCCGGGACGTCGAAACCTCCGCGTCGCAGTTCGTGAGGCCCGTACAGGAAACCTGACCTTTGGCGCCGGTTTCAGTTCGTTGGAGAAAGCCACGGTATTTGCAGAATTATCGCAGGGTAATTTCGACTTGTTCAACCGGCGTTCATTTTTCCAAGGAGACGGCCAGAAATTCAGATTGCGCTTACAACTGGGTTCACTTTCAAGCGAGGCGTTGGTCTCGTTTGAGGAACCTTGGTTATTTGAACGTCAACTGGCGGTTGGATTCTCAATTTATCGAACTTCATCCGACTATAACAGTCAGTTTTACACCCAGTTATCAACTGGTGGTGAAATATTCTTACGCAAAAGACTCTTTGAATTGGTGGATGGTCGATTGTCGTATACTTACGAGATAGTCGAAATTTCTGATATTGCTCCATCTGCCACTACTTTCATCAATGCGCAGAAGAACACCGTTTCTCGGATGGGTTTTCAGCTGGTTCGTGATACGCGCGACAAGATCATCGGAACTACCTCAGGCAACCGAGTCGAACTTACCACGGATGTTGCCGGTGGTCCGTTCGGCGGGAATGTCGATTACTACAAACTGGAGTTTCGCGGAGCTCAGTATTACCCGGTGTTCGATTTTCAGGCTCAGGTTATGTCCATTATTGCCCGAGCTGGCATAATTGACAACTATGGGGAAAGCCCGTCGGTGCCCTATTACAACCGCTATTATATGGGCGGACCCAATACCCTCCGTGGTTTTGACTTCAACGATGTGGGACCCCGCGATGTGTTTGGTAATCTGATCGGCGGTAAATCATACGGCATGTTGAGTCTGGAATACTCCATGGATGTCGTGAGCCCCATCAGAGTGGCGGTCTTTTATGATGCGGGTTTTGTTAACCTCGGGGCCTATGATTTCAACCCGGCGGACTTT
>DFDG01000171.1:10644-25704 GCA_002367815.1 Opitutaceae bacterium UBA3033
GCACGACAATGTTGGCTTAGGAGTTCAACTTTTCGTTGCAGGCGCTCCACTAAGATTGGATTATGCCATTCCTTTGACGAGGGACTCGGTCACCAGCAAAGGTGGTAAGTTTAACTTTTCCTTTGGCACACGTTTTTAATTCCACTCCATTTGTAATCCGTTAATCTTCAAATAAACCCGACCTCATGAAAAAAGCTGCTAAAATATTGTTCGCTCTGGTTGCCCTCTCGGTATCCGGGGTATTTGCCCATGCTCAATCATCGCCTACGATTTTGGTCGTAGACATGATCAAACTGCTCGACGAGCACTACAAGACCCAGGAGCAAAAAGAAAAGCTCAAGGCAGATGCGGAGAAGGCCAAGGAAGAGGCTGATCGCTTGCTACAGGCCCGCAACACGCTCGTGGAGCAATATAAAGAGGCACTGGAGCAAAGCAACAATCCCGCCACCAAGGCTGAAGTTAAGGATCAGGCTCGAAGTGAGGCTGAACAAAAATTGCAGGAGATTCAGCGCGTGAACAATGAGTTGCAGAGTTTTGAAACCAACACCCGCAACCTGCTGCAGCAGCGCTTTCAGAACTTCAAAACCATCATGCTCGAGGAGATCAGCAAGATCGCCACAGGCATTGCCAATCGCAAGGGAGCCAATCTGCTGTTGGACAAGTCAGGCCCAAATCTGCTGGGAATTTCCAGTATCATTTATTCCGATGCCAGCATGGACATCACCGCTGAGGTGGAAGCCGAAATCAACCGGGGACGCAGTGGCTCATCGGCCTCTTCGAGTTCTGACGGTAGTCCCAAGATAACAGTTCCTTTGGGTAAATAAGCTTATTTCAGCTGATTTTATTAGCCCCGTCTAGAATTAGGCGGGGCTTTTTATTTTTTGAGATACGGCCCCGAAAACCCCCAAAGCGTTAGTCAATCTACTCGTGCAGGTTTCGTTCAGCCTATATTCCGCAGTTGAAATCAATGTCTCATCTGCGGAATATGGCTGTACATCCTGTACTGCGCTACCTGCTTGAACTCGGGTTCAGGTGTTTCTCCGACGTATTCCTGAGTTTTTCAAACAAAAGCATAAGTTGGAAGTGAACGGCTAAATTTGTCTTCCGCAAAACGGTCTGAGCACCAACGTTAGAGGCATGAGCGAATCGGGACTTAAAATATTTTCAGGAAATTCAAACCGGATATTAGCCGAGGAAATTTGTCGCTCGATAGGCGAGCCACTGGGTGAGGCTACGGTTTCTAGTTTTCCCGACGGGGAAACTTTCGTGAAAATTAATGAGAATATACGGGGGAAAGACGTATTCATCGTTCAATCAACCTGTCCGCCGACGAACCATCATTTGATGGAACTGCTGATTATGATAGATGCGGCCCGTCGTGCCTCGGCCCTACGTATCACAGCAGTGCTCCCTTTTTACGGGTATGCCCGGCAGGATCGCAAGGATCAGCCGCGGGTTCCTATCACCGCGAAATTGGTGGCAAACCTGATCGTGGCGGCAGGCGCGAATCGTATTCTGACGATGGATTTGCACAGTCAGCAGATTCAAGGATTTTTCGATATCCCCGTTGATCATCTCTACGCCTCACCGGTGTTTTTCAAACATCTTCGACATTTGAAAACTGAACGCCCATTGGTGGTCTGCTCACCCGATATGGGGGGTATGAAAATGGCTGCTGCTTATGCTGAGACCATTGGGGCGACGTTGGTCATGGTCGTGAAAAAACGCAAAAGTGCGACCGCCGTGGAGGCGCTCAATTTGGTTGGTGATGTTGCCGGATGTGATGTCCTGTTGGTGGATGATATCACCGAAACCGCCGGCACTTTGGTGGCGGCAGCAAAAATGCTGCGAGATCATGGCGCGGTTTCAGTGCGTGCAGTCATCAGTCACTGCGTTTTGAACGAACTTGCCTTCGATCGGCTGAAGTCCGGCTTGATCGACGAAATTATCACGACAAATTCGACCCCGGTTAGAGATCACGGATTACCAATAAAGGTGCTGAGTATTGCCCCTTTGCTGGGTGAAGCTATTGTCCGAATAAATAGTAACGAAAGTGTGACCGGGCTATTCAAATTTTAGGAGATATCTACGGAACCCAAGCAATTATTCACAGTCGGATTTAGTTCAAATTATTTAAATTTAATAAGTTATGAAACTAAAGTTTATCTCAAGTTTACTCTTGGTTGCGTTTGTGGGATGGGGGGCAACCCTATTTGTTGTCGCTCAAGACAAGACCAGTAAGGTTAACAAGCCGGAATTGAGCATCGATCCGTCACCGGTTTCTGAAGGTGCCAGTGCAGTGGTGGCCAGTTACGCTGATATGGTTGAAAAAGTGCAGCCGGCGGTGGTTTCGGTTTACTCCACGAAAATTGTGACATCTCGTGCTGCGTCAGATCCATTTTCTCGTATATTCGGCGGTTCTCCGGAGCGTTCCCGGGAGCACAAGGAGGAGGGATTGGGATCGGGTGTAATTGTGAGCAAGGATGGCTACATTATAACCAACAACCACGTGGTCGAAGGGGCTGACGAACTTAGTGTCTTACTTCCCGATGACCGCGAATATAAAGCTACATTGATTGGGAGCGATCCCAAGACCGATGTGGCCGTAATTAAGATTGAGGCAGAGAATCTACCAGTTGTCACTTTGGCGGATAGCGACCGACTGCGCGTTGGGGATATTGTCTTTGCCGTCGGCAACCCTCTGGGCGTTGGGCAAACAGTGACGATGGGTATCGTATCGGCCAAAGGCCGCAACAAGCTTGGTTTGCTTGAAAATGTAGGCGGTTATGAGGATTTTATCCAGACGGATGCGGCCATCAATATGGGTAATTCAGGCGGCGCATTAATAGATGCCAAGGGTCGACTGGTTGGGATCAATAGTGCGATCGTGTCCACAACCAAAGGTAATATTGGCATTGGGTTTGCCATTCCGGTCAATTTAGCGGCATCCATCATGCACAGCTTGATTGATACCGGGACAGTGGCGCGTGGATTTCTTGGGGTTAAATCTGAATCTGTGACTGCTGAGATAGTCGAGGCGCTTAATTTGCCAAAAAACACCAAGGGAGTTGTGATAACCGAAGTGACAGAGAACGGGCCGGCGGAAAAGGCTGGTCTGCAGAGAACCGATGTCATCGTGGGTATTAATAATCGACCGGTGTCCTCTTTGGAGGATTTGCGACTAATAATTGCCCAATCAATTCCCGGTTCCAGTGTTGTACTCCAATTAATCCGGGATGGAAAAGAAAAGTCGGTTGAGGTGACGTTAGGAGAATTATCAGAGATCGTGAATCAATTGCTACCCGGAGTGGACGCGAGTCCATTGTCAGATGAAGCGCGTGGCCGATTGGGATTGGATTCCAGAGTTACCGGATTGGTGGTCACGGAAGTTTCAGAGGATTCACCCTATACCGGATACTTGGTTCCGAATATCGTGATTGTGGAAATCAATCGATCCGCCGTGACTGATATCACGAGTGCCCGGGACCTCTTCCGAGTGGGTCGAAATTTGTTGCTGGTTTATTACCGTGGTCAATACCGCTACCTGACGGTTAGTGTAAAATAACCAAACCGGTTTACCCTCACCGAACTAGCTGCCTGGTTTTTGCACAGGAAGTACGGCCAGAGTTTCTGGGAGGAAATCGGGTGGGTAGGTGGGAAAGCTCAATTCCAGTAGAGGTATAGCTGGAATATCGAACCTTACTTCAGAAGCGCTGCGATCAACCAACATGGCAATTGCGACAGGTATGGCATTCATGGCATTTACGATATCGATGCATTCTCTCGCCCGGCCACCTCGGGTTACCACATCCTCGACGATCAATACTCGCTCTTGGGGTTGAAATCTAAATCCACGCCGCAACTCAAGTTTATCATCTACCTTTTCGGCGAAAACATAGCGCGTTTTGGTTTGGCGCGCGACTTCCTGGCCAATGACCAGTCCACCCATCGCGGGGGCAAGCACCGTGGTAAAGGACAATTTTTTCAATTTCATGACCATCAAGGCGCCCAGACGTTCGACCGCGCGCATATCTTCGCAGACGCGGGCACATTGAAAGAAGTGACCGCTATGCAGACCGGATCGCAGCACAAAATGACCCTCAAGCAGGGCACCAGTGGCTTTAAAAATTTCCAGAACCTCCTGTTGTGGATTATCCATTCGATTAGGCTGGGGTAAGAAGTGAGAAAAACAAAATCATTTTACGTTTTCAGTTGATGGGTGTATGCATCACCCATGCCAACCAAAGATGTGCCACTTGAAGACGAAGTTGGTGACGTATTGGAAAAAGCCATGCGATGGGCCGAACTGTCGACTGAACAGATCGCCGAAGCTACAGATATTTCTCCCACCCGAATACTTGATGCAATTGATTATCGGAGCGACCTTAACAGTGCTGAATTGGCGCGATTGGCCCAAGTGCTGCACTTAAACGAAGTCGGATTGTGCTCTTTGGGTAATCAAAAATACCCACTGCCGGCGTGCCCAGGTTTGCCGTTTTCAGTTCATCCACTGCGCATGCCGCATGGGGTGGGAGTAGCGAACGCCTACGTGATCTCTGAGCCCGGATCCAACCATGGAATCCTATTTGATACCGGTCCAAGCCTTGCTGCCTTGCTGCAGAACTGGCCTTCCTCGATAAGTCATATCGATATCGTATTTCTGACCCATATCGAAGGTGAACACACCGGTGGATTATGTGACGTGGTGGATTATTTTGGTATTTCCCATGCCTACGTGCCGGGTGATATCAAGGCACCCTGTGGCGAGCCTATTTTGGAAGGCGAGACCAAGGACTGGAACCGTTACCAAGTGATCGCATACAATACGCCCGGCCATGCCTCTTCACATAATTGCTACAGGATTTGCGATAGAAATAATGGCGCCAAATCGAGCGAGTTACTTATTGCCGGGGACTTGATTTTTGCCGGATCGATCGGTGGATCGTATTTTTGTGGAATGTTGCATCAACAACACCTGAAGCGTTTATTGGGATTATGTCATGAGAGCACGGTGATAGCCCCGGGACATGGCCCCCTGACCACCGTTGGCAATGAGCTTCGTTTCAACCCATTTCTGAGCTGATTTGTGGTCGTGTGGTACCTGATCATGAATGGTCGGGGCGGGGAGATTCGAACTCGCGACCTCTACGTCCCGAACGTAGCGCCCTACCAGGCTAAGCTACGCCCCGATGATTTCATCTGCCCAATATTTTACCGAAGGAAGAATCCGCAGAAAATAAAATCAATTTCCCTGCGGCAAACATTATTTTTAAAGCGATTGGTTTTTGTTGAACAACCATTTGGCGCACAAAAAAGCCCGGTAAATTTTACCGGGCTCTGAAATTATTTTAACGCGGGCTGAACAATCAGCGTCTGCTGGAAATCGGGAGAGTAACAGGCATTTGGGTCATGGCACTGCTTTCGGCCCGGCGCACTACGTTCTCGGTTTTTCGTTGTATCTCCAACTCGGCGTTTCGTTTGTTGATTCGCTCTTGTTCGACTTGCTTTGCGAGTGCAAGGACCTCGCTGTTGGTCTGTTCTTTGAGCTTATGAAGGGTGTCGAGTTCTAATTCTAATGCAGAAGCCTTCTTGGCGTTTTGGTCAGCCTCCCGTTTATATTGGTCTGTGGTCTGTTGAATTTCTCGACCTTCCTCTTCCCATTTAGCCAAACGCTCTGCTTCTTTTAATGCGGCGGCAGTCTCACGTTGAGCTGCATGTTTGGTTGCGTCTAGTCGGGCTTGTTCCTCAATGGCAGCTTTCCGGTCTGCTTCCTTATTTTTCTCCAAGACAATCTGCTCTTTGCGTTGTTGCTCCTGGATTTCGGCGTCTTTCGCGTGTGCGAGATAGAAAAATGAGAACACGAGCAACATTGCCGCTGGAACGATAAAATAAAACCACTTTTTCATGTTGGGATTGGTTGGCGAGTCTTGGGATTATGAGTTCTTTTTTGCTGCTGCTGCTGCGGCGGCTTCGGCTTTTGCACGGGCGTCGTCTGCTGCAATGATTTTCTGGATGACTCGGGTCAGGTCGGCTTGATTTGCTTCAGCCTTGTTAACATAGGCCTTCAAGAAATTTTTCTCAGCCACAAGAAAGTTCTTTTTACTTTCTTGCTTGGAAATTGCCTCTTTTTCACTCGTTACATCAGCGGTTAAACGTTCCACTTGACGCCCTAATTTTTCCTTATCCCGGAATGCCTTCAGACTTTCTTCCTTGGCTGTTTGTCTGTCTTCACGGTCTTTTTGTTTTTTGGCTTCATTGGCCTCACGTTCAGCTTTTCTCACTGCCTGACTGGCAAGTGCATCCATGATCGCTTTTTCCCGATCACGAGCGTCCTGTTCGAGTTTTTGTTGTTTCTCGATTTTTTGGGCTGCGACGATTGCGGCCTTCTTGGCTTCAAACTTGTCACTGAAGTTCCACCAGAAACCGAAGAAAATGAGCATCGCGAGTGCGGGGAAAATTACGTAGACTTTCTTCATAAAATTAGAGCGATTTAGTGCTTATATTGAAATTTGTGGGGGACGAATTAAGAATTAGCTGCCTTGGCTTTATTACCGTTTTCACGTTCTTTGATGGCATCTTCTATTGCCTGTTTGAGGCGGGGGAGTTGAGAATCACGGGCATCCTCATATTTTGCTGCTTCATCAATGGCAACGAGAGCTTCTTCAAATTTTAGCAATTCGTAGCAGACGTAGGCTTTAAAGTAGTAAACAGAACCAAGTTTATCCAAGCCACCCTTGGCGATGGCCATGTTCAGATAGCGATAGGAGTCATTTGTCTTATTTAAAGAATAATAAATTTGAGCAATTTGGTTCTCCAATTGGCCGGCCGTGGGGAATATTTTGCTGGCTTCTTTCAAGATATCAATGGCCTTGAATTCATTATTTATTTGCAGGTAGGAGTAGGCTAGGAGCTCCCATTTTTTTATGTCCTGCTCGATCGAGCCATCACGCAGGCCATTGTAGAGGAGTTCTGTTGCCTTCCCGAATTGGCTGATATTGAAATAAATACCGACAAGGTTATAATTATCCTTTGGTGAGTTCATATGGCCCAAAGCTTGGGCACGCTCAATGGTCAGAATTGCCCTTAGGTTATATTCTAGGGCCCCGTCTGGATTTTTCGCTTCCACCGCCATATTGGAATAGGTGGCCATCAGTTGTTGCCAGTAGCTGGTCTTGGATGGGTATTGTTTGACCAGTAACTCAAGGACTTCTGCGGTTCGCACTGAATCTCCTGCCTGTTGCAGTGTGGCGAGAAGGATAACATAGAAGCCTTCTTTGGGGTAGAGTTCCACATTGAGTGCCTCATATACCTGCTCTTGGGTCTTTTTGAGCAGTGCATTATCCACTTTTTTGGGGTCTAAAATAGCCCGATTATAGAGCAGAGAAACGTAGAACATCCGACCGTCCTGCTTGGCCGTGGGACTTCTTTGCAGCCAAATTTCGATATAGTTAGTCGCCTTGGAGAAGTAGTCCTGTTGGACTTTAATGTCCTTGGTCGTCGTGGCTTCCTGATAAAACAGCTGAGCCAAGTAATAGAGACGATCTAACTGGGATCTTGGGTCAAAATATGCGTAGCCTTCTCCCAACTCATAAGCTTTGCCCAGAGGGGAGAGGGAAAGTGCATAATCACCCTTTTGTAGATAAATTTTTGAAACAATATCATTTATTAACGCTTCATCGTAGCTGTTGGGGGCAGCGTAGCGCAGCATCCCGTTCAGCAGATTGATGGCCCCGCCCCAATTTTTTGCATCAATGTAAGGCTGGAGCTTCCCAATATCTTCCGCCGCACGATCTGACATTTGCGGGGCGTTTTTATTCTGGGCGCTGGCAAAGGGGACAGCGATGCCCAGAGCCAACAGGAGAACCAAGACAATATGCTTAAAGCCGGGAAAGGGAGAGAGTAACATGTTTGAAGAGCGGTTCACCATGGGAATTATTCGTCGTTCAGAGTGAAAACGATGGGAACTTGCATACGGGTGTTGACGTTACGCCCCCCTTTGCGACCAGGGCGAAATTTCCATTTGCTCACGGCTTGAACTGCGGCTTGCTCAAATTCGCGCTGGGTTGAGCGAACGGCGAAGACATTGCGAGCATCACCATTGGAGTCGACAATGAATTCCACCACGACCTCTCCAGTAATACCAGCTCGACGCATTTCAAAGGGATACTGTGGCCGGGCCCTGAATTTTGGCACGGGCGCTTGGTCGAGTTTACTGATGTCGAAAATTTCTATCCCTTGGCCTAATCCGGTTTGGCGGGCGGTAGGAATAGCAATGACACCAACGTTTGGTTTCATGTTTTCCGGTGGAGGCGGCTGAATCGGTTGAACGAAGGAATCAACCGTTACCAACTGCGGCACATCAGTCTGCATCGGAGGAGTGAATTCGACTTGTTCAGCAGGCTCATCATTCTGGTTGATTTCCTCGGGTTCAATCTCGAGGGGTGGCATCTCCATAAGCTCAATCGTGGGAGTCTCCTCAACTGGAGGAGGGGGTATAGGCTTACTCTTAATATAGGAGCTGCCAAATACTCCTACGTGTAAGAGGAATGAAGCGATGATACCGATAATTAGATCCCGACGCATGATAAATTTGTGATAATGTGGAGGTTACCTACCGGTAGGACGAACTCGGGTTTCAACTGAGACTTTCTTGATATTTGCTTTACGGATTTCATCCAAAATACGGATGGCTACACCAAATTTAGCCCTGTCATCCGTTGTCATCAGAACGCGAGGTTCGCGTATCTGTGAAGCATAATTTTCCAACCGTGGTTTTACGTCCTCGATATCGATAAGTTCAGTGACCTTGCGGAATGTCCAGTAGCAGTTGCCCAATTCTGAGACTTGCAGGGTAACGGTATCATCCTCGGCGGGAGGCGTGGATGTAGGTGGCGTAGCTACTGGTAAATCCGCGGGCAATGACTGAATTTTCTCCAAAGAGAGGATGAAGAGCACGAAAGTGGCCAGTAGGAAGAAAATCACATCGATGAGAGGGATGATCTCAATACGTGCCTGTTTCTTGCCTTCGACGGGTTTGGAACTGGAGCCGGCCATGGATTATAATATCTAAATTGGAAGAATTGGGTGGGCGAATTAACCCGAAGTGGGAGGTCGCACCTTGGTTTCGATCAATACTTTATGGATATCGAGTTTACGTACTTCGTCGAAAACGTAGATAGCCTGGCTGAAATTGGCACTTTCATCTCCGTTAATGAGGATTTTAGGATCGGCCTCATTTCTTTTGTAATCTTGGAGGCGAGCGATGAATTGGTCCAACGTGACTGGATCCTGATCCCATGCCAACGTACCCTCTGATGTTATCGTAATAGTGACTGATCCAGAGGGGTCGCGAATTTCTCCTGTTTCAGAATTGGGCAGATTCACCTTTATCCCATTGGATTTGTTCAACGACAGGGTAAATAGAATGAATGTAGCCAGCAGGAAGAAAATGACGTCGATGAGAGGAATAATCTCAATTCGAGCCTTTTTCTTTCCTCCTCCGCCATGTGATCCAGATCCAGCCATAATTTATGAAGGTTACTATATTAATAACGAGGCAAACGTGATTTTCTTAGGAAAATCAATTAGCCGCAGAACCTTCAGTTTTTTTGGCGATCAGTTCCAACGCGGTAGCGGCGTCAGCAACTTCGTGTTTTGCTTCGTCGGCTCGTGCGTTCAGATAGTTGAATGGCAATAGGCCGCAAATGGCGATTGCGAGACCACACATGGTGGCAATAAGGGCTTCACCCACACCACCGGTAATGGCGCCCGTGCTGGACGAAATATCACTGCTGCCAAGAGCTGCAAAAGTTTTCATCATACCTGTAACCGTTCCGAGTAGCCCGAGTAGGGGAGCGGCCGTGATTACTGTGTCTAGCGTTGCCATGCCTTGGCCGAAGCGGTTTAGCTCCTGATTGGAGCCACGCATGAAAGCGTTGGAGATGGAGTGCTCTTTGTGTGAAAAAGCGTAGACCAAGATGCGGGCGATGAAGTCCTTACTCTTCTTGCCGATCTGCACTGCGCCATCGATATCCCCAGCTTCAGCATTTTCGAGCATCTTCTCGACGACCTCTGGCTCTCGGGTGCCATTTTCACGAATGATGAAGAGGATACGTTCACATACTACGGTAATCATGACGAATGAGACCAAGAGAATTGGCCACATGATTGGACCACCATGAACGAAGAGCTCCATCGGAGTCTGGTTCATGAACGTGAAAGCGGCTAGCGGCATTATTTGAGTAATCATAGAGGATAGATGATTGAAGAACTATTGTGTGGGAAAAAAGTAAGGGGCGTCCAGTTAAGTCCGAAGTCTGGTAACGGAAAGCAAATATTAGACTAGCTGGGGCATTATTCGATATGAGTCAATTTGAACCGAGTTATTCGTGTTCGTGGTCTGGATTGCTAGAAATATTGTGGTGTGTTGGTTTGAAGCGTATGAACGCTTTGACAACTGGACGTTGGGGGAATTGCGAAATAGGTAGGTTGCAACTCAGCTGTCAACTTTGTTAATGGGTTGATCTAATAATTACAGTTCTTAATTGGCTGCCCGGCTAGGACTCGAACCTAGACAAGCAGAGTCAGAGTCTGCTGTGCTACCATTACACCACCAGGCAGTGGCTTGCGCTGAAAAGATAATCCATGGGCAGCAGTTCATTGGGTTGTCGTTATTTTCAGGATCCCGCCTTACGATGACGGTAACATGTATAAGTAACACCAACTCGGAGGAAAACCCTGCTCAAAAAATGAGTGGATCAATAAAACTGGAGAATGGAGCCGGCGATGGGATTCGAACCCGCAACCGCCTGTTTACAAAACAGGTGCTCTACCGTTGAGCTACACCGGCAAAATTCAGAGACAGCGTCTAATTTGACTTGAAAAGAACCCGCAGTCCAAAGGCGCCTAAAGCGAAAATGGTGGCTCCCCGGGGACTCGAACCCCGAACCAATTGATTAAGAGTCAACTGCTCTACCATTGAGCTAGGAAGCCAATACGGAAAGGCCAAAAACTCATGTTCGGTCCAAGGTTGTCAACAGTCATTTGAACAATTGCCGGGATGTTTTCAACGGGAGGGCAAAGTCTATTCAATAACCGACGGTTGAAGGTTGTGTCGTGGGCTTGTGGCTGCGGGCTGGGTATGGGCAATATAATTAGACTGTTGGATCGAAAGTGGGCCCGGTGGTGGATTTTCCGTAAATTGCATTCTGTGGTGGATGGATGGTTATCGTGCGATGATCGGTGGTTAAATAAATCGTTTCAAATTATCGACTCTTCCTGAATCGTATCACTTTCGTTCAAGATTTCCCTTTACAGGAGGCGTGCAGATCTCTGTTTTGGTCCGCTCATCTCATGCAAAAGACCAAAAAGTCCGTCGCCAAGCGCTTCAAATTGACCGGAACAGGCAAACTCCTGCACCGTTCACCCGGGACGCGGCACCTTGCCAGCACCAAGTCCTCCAAGCAAAAGCGTCGATTGGGCAAAGCCAAAACTTTGTCCAACACGCATGCAGTGCCGTTGAAGCGGTGCCTCCCTTTCGGCTAATTGCCGACAATTAAGCGTCTCAGTATTATAATAACTACGCTCGACGGGTGAATTTTAAGCCGACCCGGCAGCGACAAAAATAAGGAAAACATAACATGGCTCGTGCAACTAACTCCCCCGCGTCGCGAAAGCGGCACAAGAAAGTCCTGAAATATGCCAGAGGCTATTTTGGCAATAAATCAAAGCTCTTTCGTTATGCGAAAGATGCTGTCCAGCATGCTTGGCAATATGCCTACATCGCCCGTCGTAAAAAGAAGGGCAATATGCGCAGTCTCTGGATTGTGCGCCTCAATGCCGCCTGCCGTAATGCGGGTATTAGCTACAGCCGCTTTATGGAAGGCCTCAAGGCCGCCAATATCAGTCTTGATCGTAAGATTCTGTCTGACATAGCGATCCAAGACGAGGTGGCGTTTAGCGGTCTGATCAAAAAAGCTCAGGACGCGTTGAAGGCCAAGGTCGAAGCTGCGACCAAAGCCTGATCTAATTAACGCGAGCCGGCTAGGGCTCGTCTCCCCATCTGAACTATTTCGGAGGACGGGCCTCGACTGAGGTGCCGTCCTTTTTCATTTTGTCGTGTAGTTGCTCCGCTCTTGCTCTAAAAACAAACTTTCATGCAAGCTACCTTAAAAGCCATTGTTACCAAAGCACAGACGGAGTTGTCTGCCGTGCTGACTCGTCCTGAGTTCGAGGCGGCCAAGGCCAGATACGTTGGTCCCAATGGAGAATTAACCGCCCAAATGAAACAAATGGGCACAGTGCCGAAGACCGACCGACCGGCAATGGGGAAGCTCATCAATGAAACCAAGCTGCAGGTGCAGGAACTGCTGGACGCCGCTTATTCTAGAATTGAGGCGGTGGAGATGCAGGCCCAGCTTGGCCCAGCCATTGATCCAACCCTTCCATCACCGGATTCGGGGCCGGGGACATATCATCCCCTTACCTTGGTCCGTGAGGAAATGTGCCGTATTCTGCGCAAAGTCGGTTTTACGGTCGCCGATGGTCCGGAAGTGGAAACCGAATATTACTGCTTCGATGCGCTAAATACTCCGGCAGACCACCCCGCCCGCGATGGGCAGGATACATTTTATCTGCCGAATACGGCACGCTTCGGTAATGTATCGAAGAAAAACCCGGACGAAAGGTATTTGCTGCGCACCCATACTTCTTCGGTGCAAATCCGTACGATGCTCAAGGGTTCTCCTCCCATTCGCATTGTATCGCCTGGTCGAGTTTATCGTCGCGATACCTCTGATGCCACGCATTCGGCCAATTTCCAGCAATTGGAATGTCTGTATGTGGATAAGAATGTGACGGTGCGGGATCTCAAGGCCCTGCTTGATTACATTTTCGAATCCCTGCTTGGTGCTGATACCAAGACCCGATTCCGCCCGCATTATTTTGGCTACACTGAACCTAGTTTTGAGGTGGATTTGAGCGCGAAGCATTTACCGAAAGTTAAGAAGGAATGGATTGAGATCGGTGGCTGCGGCATGGTTGATCCCGTGGTCTTTGCGGATGTCGGTTACGATCCTGAAGTGTGGAGTGGTTACGCTTTCGGCATGGGGTTGGAACGGCTAGCCATGTTGCTCTACGGCATCGATGACATTCGTTATTTCTATCAGAACGATCTACGTTTTCTGAAACAGTTTGAGTAAGACAATCCGATGAAAATTTCACTCAATTGGCTTAAGGATTATATCGCGCTCGAGGCATCGAATGAAGAGATCGCCCGTGCGATTACTTTTTTGGGGTTCGAGGTGGAGGGGATTGTCCAGACGGGAGCCCCTCAATTGAACAACGTGGTGGTGGGTGAAATTTTAACCCGGGAAAAACACCCCAATGCCGATAAGCTATCCATCTGCACTGTGGATGTAGGTCCGGCCGGTGGGGTTAAGACCATTGTTTGTGGAGCACCGAATTGTGATGCGGGTAACCGAGTCGCTGTGGCGTTGCCGGGTGCGGTTTTACCGGGGGATTTTGTCATCAAAACTTCAAAAATCCGGGGTCAATCTTCTGACGGCATGCTGTGTGCCGCCGATGAACTTGGCATGGGTAAGGATCATGCCGGAATATTGATACTGGCAGGCCGTCCGGAGCTGGGCACGCCGATCAATCAGGTTTTGCCGGATGGGGACACGGTGTTTGACATTGAGATCACGCCCAACCGACCTGATTGCCAATCGCATATAGGCATCGCGCGGGAATTGGCCGCCTGGTTTAAACTGGAGCTTAAATATCCGGAGATCAAATTTAACGGCGCCACGGTGGACTCTGATGCGCGACCGGACCTGCTCAGCAGTGTGCGGGTAGAGGCTCCATTGGATTGCCCATTGTATTTTGCCCATATCATTACGGGCATAAAAATCGGCCCCAGTCCTTCGTGGTTACAGGCGCGGTTGAGTGCCGTGGGTTTGCGACCAATCAACAATGTGGTCGATGTAGGCAATTACGTGATGCTTGAGTATGGCCAGCCCATGCACGCCTTTGATGCGAGGATGTTGGCCGGGGGAAAGATTGTGGTGCGCCGAGCGGCCAAGGGTGAAAAGTTAAAAACACTGGATGAAAAGGATCGGGGATTGGACAAATCAATACTGGTTATCGCGGATGCAGAAAAACCAGTCGTGATTGCGGGTATCATGGGTGGGGAGAATTCCGGCGTTTCGGAAACTACAACCGATCTCGTGCTTGAATGCGCAATTTTCAAGCAGCAGACGATCCGTCGCACTTCCAAGCATCTCGGACTGTCTTCAGATTCCTCCTATCGCTATGAACGTGGAGTAGATCCGCATGGCTCGATTGAAGCGGCTTATCGTGCCATTGATCTAATCCTGGAGACTGCGGGCGGTCAGGTGGTGGGGCCAATACACAAAATTGGAGGCGATGTGCCGTGGCAGCGCGAAGTGGTGGTTACGCATGACTACATTTGCGAAAAGCTGGGATTCGATATTCCGGCAGAAGACATGCGTGAGGCATTTGAAGCGTTGGAAATGACTGTTACGAGAGAGGAGCCAACGGAAAAACGGGGACCGGCCTGGACTTTATCAATCCCCAGTTGGCGACAGGATGTGGACCGCCCTATCGATCTGGTGGAGGAGGTGTTAAGAGTATATGGCACGGAGAAAATCCCCTCTGCGGTGGTGGCAACTCCCGGGTTGGTTTCGGATGATGATCCGATTGTTCAATTCAACCGCAAAGTCACCGACTATTTGGTGGGACATGATTTTCACGAGTGCGCGAATTATACTCTTCGCGCGGGCAAGGAACTTTCATCCTGGGTTTCCCAGACTGCCGCTGCCGAACTTGCCTTGGATAATCCGTTCATCACCGATCAATCACATTTACGACCGACCTTGGTGATGGGGCTTCTTGATACCTTGAAGCTAAACCAATCGCGTGGTGTTGCCGTAACTCGATTGTGCGAGACCGGACGCGTGTTCATTGAACACAATGGGCAAAACTTTGAATGTGCTTCGGTTGCTTTCATTATCGCGGACAGCACTGATCGAAACTGGCTCA
>DFDG01000171.1:25957-33261 GCA_002367815.1 Opitutaceae bacterium UBA3033
CTGGCTCACCCGTGAGTCTCTCGATTTTTATTCGGTCAAACACCATGTGAATGTGTTGTCGTCTGCCGCCGGGATTGAATTCGAACGACAAACGTTAACCCCTGTGGCCGGAGATTATTTTGGGTGGCAGGAAGGTCACTCTGCGTTGGCGGGGGATATGTCTCAGGGTTGGACCCTTCGCTTTGGCATGCTCAATCTGGCCATGGTCAAGTCGCTGGGAATTGATGGTAAGGTATATGCGGCAACATTCTCGGTTTTGCCGGAGAAATTGGCGGGAGTTTCACGTCGTCGCCGATTCAAGGAATTCAGTCTTCTGCCTGCCGCGTTGCGAGATCTGGCACTGGTGGTGGACGCAACCATACCTGCAGCGGATGTGCAAAAGCAGCTCTCCAAAATCACCCGCTCGGTCGTGGGTAATGCGTTCATGGTTGAGTCTGTCGACTTGTTCGATGTCTACCAAGGGCAGGGTTTGCTGGATGACCAAAAGAGTCTGGCGTTCAGTCTGGTTTTTCGAGCAGTTGATCGGACGTTGAATGATGAAGAGGTCAATGGTGCGTTTCAAAAGATTCAGGACGAATTGGCCAAATCCACCGCATTCATCGTGCGCAAATAGCCATGGCACATCCCATCGATCTAGACATAGACCGGGTGGCGCAATTGGCCCGCCTCGCATTAACATCGGAAGAGAAGGCGAAGTTTTCCCAGCAGCTGGGTGAAGTATTGCACCATATTCGGCAATTGGAACAAGTGGATGTCAGCAACGTGGAGCCAACCGCGCACGCATTCCCTTTGTTCAACGTATGGGCCGAAGATGTGGTTAAACCGGGACTGTTGGTTGATGCGGCCTTGCGAAACGCTCCGGCGCAGCGCGACAACATGATTGCCGTGCCCAAAGTAGTGGAGTGATCGTTATGGTCGACGAATTGTTTTACCAATCCATTGCCACACTGTCGGACCGTCTGGCAAAGAAAGAGATCTCGGCAATTGAATTGACCAAGGCGGTGATTGAACGGACACGGAGGGTCGAATCCAAGATTCAGGCTTTCAATTCGCGCGATGAAGATGATGCCTTGGCTCAAGCTCTGGCATCGGATGAACGTCGTGCAGCGGGTGATTCCAAAGGACCGCTGGATGGCATTCCGATTGGGCTCAAGGATTTGATTGCGGTGAAAAATCAGCCGTTGACCGCATCGAGTAAAATGTTGGCCGATTTCATCTCGCCCTATGATGCCACGGTTACGGAAAAACTAAAACAGGCCGGGGCAGTGCTTTGGGGTCGCTTGAACATGGATGAGTTTGCGATGGGATCATCGACCGAAAATTCCGCAAGCAAGACGACTTGTAATCCGTGGGATATTTCATGCGTTCCCGGTGGGTCATCGGGGGGTAGTGCAGCAGCACTCGCGGCTGGTGAAGCCATTGCGACTCTTGGTTCGGATACCGGTGGTTCGATCAGACAACCGGCGGCTTTTTGTGGGGTGGTGGGGTTGAAACCAACTTATGGACTTGTCTCTCGTTATGGATTGATCGCGTTTGCTTCATCCCTAGATCAAATCGGCCCGTTTACTCATACGGTCGAGGATGCGGCCATGCTATTGCAAGTCATCGCGGGTCATGATGAACGCGACTCAACTTCCTACAAAACCCAACTGCCAGATTATCGAGCCGATTTGAAAACAAACCGCGGTCCATGGAAACTCGGAATTCCTGGGGAGTATTTTGGCGAGGGGTTGGATCCGGAAGTAGGAGCTGCCGTCGAGCGGGCCATCGAATTTTACCGTTCAAAGGGCTGCGAAATCAAAGAGGTCTCTTTGCCTCACACCCGCTATTGCCTTGATGCCTACTACGTCATTGCCACGGCTGAGGCCTCTTCAAATTTGGCCCGTTATGACGGGGTGCGTTACGGGCATCGTTCCAAAAAATCCACGGATATTGTTGATCAATATTTTCAATCACGGGCCGAAGGATTTGGCGAGGAAGTGAAACGTCGGATCATCCTTGGCACCTATGTATTATCGAGCGGCTATTACGATGCGTATTACCTCCGAGCCCAGAAAGTGCGCACACTGATCCGGCAGGATTTTCTCAATGCCTATCAGGAGGTGGATGCATTGATCACGCCGACTACCCCTTCTCCCGCTTTCAAAATCGGGGCCAAAGTGGATCCGCTTTCACTCTATCTTTGCGATATTTACACCATTGGTGCAAATCTGGCCGGTCTACCCGCGATCAGCATACCGAGCGGATTTTCTACCGCGGGATTACCCATTGGACTGCAATTGATCGGCCAACCTTTTGCTGAGTCTAATTTGCTTTCGATCGCCCATGCTTACGAGCAAGCACATGACTGGCATGGGCAACATCCTCAAATCTGATATGCCAACATACGAAGCAGTCATTGGTTTGGAAGTGCACGTGCAGATTCGGACTAATTCGAAAATGTTTACGCGTGTTGCCGCGGGCTATGGTCAACCCGAGAATACGTTGACTGATCCGGTGGTTTTGGCGCTGCCCGGGGCCTTGCCGGTGATGAACAAAAAGGCGCTGGATGCGGTGATCAAGGCAGGCCTGATGTTGAACTGTGAAATTGCGTCGGTCTGCAAATGGGATCGAAAAAATTACTTTTACCCGGATTCGCCCAAGAATTATCAGATTTCCCAATACGACCAGCCCATTTGCGTCGGAGGAGAGGTTGAGATCGAGCTGCCCGGTTCTGCCCGAAACATCATGGGTGAACACAAAGTCATTCCACTGACCCGAATCCACCTTGAAGAGGATGTAGGTAAGCTGAATCACGGAACGCACGAATCTCTGGTGGACTACAATCGCGCCGGCACTCCGCTCATGGAAATTGTTTCTGAGCCAGCCCTGCATAGTGCGGATGAAGCCTATGCATTCTTAACCGCCATGCGTGCAGTCATTGTTCAGGGTGATATTTCCGATTGCGACATGGAGAAGGGACAAATGCGTTGCGATGCGAACATCTCGATTCGCCCGGTTGGTCAGCAGGAATTGGGGACTAAGGTTGAACTGAAGAATCTTAATTCGATTTCTTATGTCCGGGATGGGATTGCGCATGAGATCAAGCGACAGATCGCAGTCATGGAATCCGGCGGCACCATTGTTCAGGAGACCCGTGATTTCGATGGAACGACGGGGGCGTCGCAATCGCTGCGCAGCAAGGAAATGGCCCATGATTACCGTTACTTCCCTGATCCGGATCTGATGCCGGTAAAAGTGGATGAAGATTGGAAACGACGCATCAAGTCAACCTGCCCTGAGATGCTTTTCGATCGGCAAAGGCGTTTTTTAAAAGATTACCAACTGCCATACACGATCACTTCAGTCTTGGTCTGGGATCGCTGTTGGGCTGACTATTTTGAGGCAACCGTTAAAGTCGCCGGGACCAGCAAGGCCCAGGCGGTCGCTAATTGGATCGTTAATGATTTTTTGCGTGAACTGGGTGCCTCAAAAACGACACTCGCAGATGCGAAAATACGGCCTAGTCAGATTGCGGAATTGATCGGCCTGATCGATACAGGGACCGTGCTGACCAATGCGGCCAAGGAAATATTCTCCGAGATGTTCAAAACCGGCGACTCTCCTGCCGCAATTGCCGATCGGATGGGTTTGAAGGCCCAGCCCACTGATACGGGTGAGCTTGAACAATGGTGTCGCGATGCGATTCGGGGTAATCCCAAGGCTTCCACTGAATTCAAGGAAGGCAAGGACGGTGCGATCAATGCCCTCAAAGGACCGGTGATGAAAGCCTCGCGGGGCAAGGCCAACCCCAAGTTGGTTGATGAAACTTTGCGTCGTTTGCTCGCCGAGATGTAGAAGCGCGATCGCCGGGACTTACTTGCGGATTCAATTTTTGGTTTTAGACTTGGCTGATGAGCCCCAAAAATTTGATGACCCGCCGCGAAATAATCAAAACGCTGGGAGCAGGTGCTGCCCTCACGGGTTTGGGCTTGTTATCGACGCGCGCTGGTCTGGTTGAAAATTCACGGCCCGATTCGCTCAAATACCCATTTACCCTGCCTCCTTTGGGATATGAATTCAATGCTCTGGAGCCTCATATCGACAGTCTCACCATGTCGATTCACCACGATAAACACCATCAAGGATATGTGAATAATGCCAATAAGGCTATGCATGATTATCCCGAACTACAGGGTATGGGCGCTGCTCAGGTCCTGGCCAATTTGAAAGATGTGCCCGAGGCGATACGTGGATCGGTCAGAAACAACGTTGGCGGTCATGCCAACCACTCATTCTTTTGGAAGATTATCGGTCCTGGGGCGCAATCTGAGCCCGAGGGCATATTAGGGGAGGCGATCATTAGAGAATTTGGCACCGTGGGAGAATTCAGGACCAAATTTGCCCAAGCAGCGATGCAACGATTTGGTAGTGGTTGGGCTTGGTTGAGCATGTTTGATGGTGGCCTGAGTATCCATTCCACGCCCAATCAGGATTCGCCGATCAGTGAGGGTAAAACCCCGCTACTGGGACTGGATGTATGGGAGCACGCTTATTACCTGCATTATCAGAATCGTCGGGCCGATTATGTGAATGCTTTTTGGTCAATAGTTGATTGGCGGCAAGTAGAGGCAAATTACCTGACTGCCGTTTGATGCTTTGACATCAGGAAACAAAAAAGGCGCGAGACATTCAGGTTCGCGCCTTTCTCTTGAATTTTTTTCCTCGCGGTCAGTTAACGTTGAGCGGTGTTTGAGCTCTCAAAGGTGTCGTGCTCGACTCGGCGAAGAATTCCACGACATGGTTGACCTCGGTATATCCCTGATCACGCAAGCGGGTTTCGATGCGCTCAATCGTGGCCAGTAACTCGGCAGTGGATTCTGCATCGAGGGTTTTTAAATTACGGGTTTTCTTACTGACCACATGGTAGCGGTTCGAACCCGATAAATTGATTTCAAAAAGACTGGTTCCATTGTGAAAAAAGGACCGACGCACGATACCGATTTCTTCGAACGCCGCCAGGCAGCGGTAAACCGTGACCAAATCGCATGAACCCTTGGCCAAATCACTATACAACTGTTCAATGCTTGTGGGCTGATCGCGTGATAGTAACGCATTGAGGATGGCTATCCGCGGTTGGGTAATTCGCAGACTTGCCGCACGAAGGTGCGCGGAGGCTTGTTCCAAGGACTGCGTGGCAGACGGAGAGGAGTCTCCATCGACGAATGGCTGATTGGTTTGGGTGGAGGCGATCATTTCTTGCGGAAATGCTCCCAATCACTGGCACTTTTTACGAGCTAATATTCCTAGGTAATTACTCTCATCTGTGGGTAGATTATATTACTTATTTATTGTCACGGCTTGCTTGCTCATAGGTCGGGGCCAACCATATTCTTGCGTCTAATGCAGCAACCCGAGTTTCCAGAAATCGTCGACCTCATTTGTAAGGAGGATAATCGTTATGACAAGATGGCCTACGATTTCATCCGTCAGGGACTTGATCACACCGTCAAAGAACTACGCAAACAGGATGCCAAACGAAAGGCCGGTTCATTTCATGTGTCTGGTCCGGAGTTACTTGAGGGCATGAGAGTATTCGCATTGGAGCAATATGGACCCATGGCAAATACAGTTCTCAAATCGTGGGGCGTGACTCGGTGCCGCGACTTTGGAGCCATTGTATTTAATTTAATCGAATACAACGTATTCAGTAAGACTGAGAATGATCGTTTGGAGGATTTTGGCGAGGTTTACACTTTCAACGACGCGTTCGTGAAGCCGTTCCTGCCCAAACGGACGAAAAGAGTGCTACAGGCGCCAAGCCGGGCTTCTTGAATGGAAATTCTACTTAATTTCTCAAGAAACTTTACTTATGAACAATGCAAGATCCGCCGCAGCGGACATGACCATGTTGGACGCGCTTTGGCGCGATCAGGTTTACCGTGAGGTATTGCCCAATGGACTTACCTTACTGGTAAAACCGGATCATCGAACGACTCTGGTATCGGTGCAAATTTGGGTGAAAACGGGCAGTATTCACGAGGGCGATAATTTGGGGGCTGGTCTTTCGCACTATCTGGAGCACATGCTTTTCAAAGGCAGCACCCGACGGTCAGGGCGAGAGTTCTCCAGGGAAGTGCAAGCTCGCGGTGGTTACATCAATGCCTACACGACATTCGATCGCACCGTGTATTACATCGATATTCCTGCTGAGCATTTGCCATTGGCGATGGATATTCTGTCCGACATGGTGCTGCATTCCACGCTGCCAGCGGATGAAGTCCGCAAAGAGAAAGATGTGATCCTGCGTGAGATCGCGATGGGGCAGGATGAACCGGATCAAAGGTTGGGTGAAACTTTGTTTTCGACCGCATTCCGTGAACACCCTTACGCCCATCCGGTCATTGGGCACCGCGATGTCTTCATTAAGGTTTCGCGGCAAGATCTTCTGTCCTATTATCGCGCCCGATATGTGCCGAATAATATTGTGGTGGTTGTGGTCGGCAACGTGGAAACGGAGGATGTGCGAAAATTGGCCGTGCCGCATTTTGGCGCGGCGACCCGGGCAAAAATTGCCCCGGTTTATGTGCCGAACGAGCCCGTGCAGCTCTCTCCCCGGTCCGACCATCGCTTTGAAAAAGTTGAAGTATCGCGCGCTGGTATTGCCTGGCAGATTCCGGGATTAAGTCATCCCGATTCCCCGGCATTGGATGCTTTGGCCATGATTCTGGGTGAAGGTGACAGCTCGGTGCTTTGGCAGAGCATTCGGGAAAAAGCGGGGCTGGTGCATGCCATCGACGCGACCAGTTGGAACCCGGGCAGCACCGGGCTATTCTATATTTCATACACTTGCGACGCGGCGAAACGTGAATCCGCGACGGCCGCGATCCATGGCGAATTGCGGCGGCTGCGGCAGCAGGGAGTCTCTGTTGGTCAACTGCGCAAGATCGTGCGTCAGTTGGTGGTCAGTGAGATCAATTCCCGCAAGACGGTGAATGGCCAGGCATCCCGATTGGGTGTGGCCGAAGTGGTGGTGGGTGATATTAATTTCAGCCGGTCCTATTTCCAGAGACTTACCGCACTTAAGCCGAGTGACATCAAGCGGGTCATGGGTCTTTATTTCACGTTCGAGAATAGCAGTAGTATCTCGATTAATCCGCTGGTTGCTGAGCAGGTAAAAAAACCAGTTGGTGCCCATAGTGCGAAACATCGAACTGAGTTTGAACTGGTGCGCTTGCGCAACGGCGCGCGCTTGTTGCTGCAACCGGACCGTACTTTACCCAATGTTCATCTGCGACTTTGCTGTTTGGGTGGACCACGCTTTG
>DFDG01000171.1:33363-34310 GCA_002367815.1 Opitutaceae bacterium UBA3033
TTGGGTGGACCACGCTTTGAAGCGATTGATCGCCGTGGATCCACCGCGCTGCTGGCCACCCTGTTGACGAAGGATACCAGGAAGATGTCGGCTGTAAATGTGGCCAGGAAAATTGAAGAGGTGGGCGGATCGTTTTATCCGTTTTCGGGCAACAATACCTTCGGTCTAGCGCTGGAAGTATTGCCCACTGATGTGGATCGCGCCTTCAGTCTTTTGAGCGCCGCTGTGTTGAGTCCGGCCTTTCGCCCATCAACTGTCGCGACTGAGCGTGAGGCTCAATTGGCCGGTATCAGGGAGGAAAATGACAGCGTAGTCAGTTTTGGGGGTAAAATCCTGAGGAAAAAATTCTTTGGCGACCATCCGTTTGCCATCGGTGTCAATGGGGATGAGGCGAGTTTGACTAGTATGACCGCGCGCGATCTCTCTGCCCTTTATCAGCGCCTGATTCGGGCGAAAAATACCGTATTGGTTGTCACAGGTGATTTTGATTCAAGCCAGATCAAGGCAGCGGCAAACCGCGTGCTCACCAAGCTTCCGGCGGGTAACGTGGAAAAACTCGAAAAATCTTTTTCCGGGCCTGCCTTACCCGGCAAGTTCATTGAGAACCAGTCTAGCCAGCAGGCTATAGTCTTTGAGGCCTATCCTGCGCCGCCACTCCACGCCTCGGATTTTTATGTAAGCGAGGTAATGGATGAATTGTTCAGTGGCATGTCGTCACGGTTGTTTGAACGGGTGCGGGATGATCTCGGTCTGGCATATTTTGTGCGCTCATCCCGAATTATCGGGATGGATACAGCCATGTTTTACTTTTATGCCGGCACTGCACCGGGAAGTGAAAAAGCGGTGTTGCGCGAAATCGCCAAGGAAATCAAACGCGTCTCGGGGGGTGGGGTTAAATTTGAGGAATTGCAACGCTGTCAGGTGCGTTTAAAAGCGGCCCATCAAAT
>DFDG01000207.1 GCA_002367815.1 Opitutaceae bacterium UBA3033
GCGCCATATTCCGGCGTGCGCACCGCCTGCGCCAAAGTCAGACCACCCACCGCCTGCACCGGCACGCTCACCGCATCGACGATCTCGCGGAGTTGATCCAGCGGGCTCGGCATGCGTCGACCGTTCGCGGCGATTCCCCGCCTTTCATCGTAGCCGATGTGGTGAATCACAAAATCGCAGCCAAAGTCTTCGAGCAATTTCGCCCCCGCCACCATGTCCGGGCAGCCAAGGTTATCGCCCATCACCTTCACGCTATGATCACGTCCGGCTTGGACGACACACTTGAGGGTTTCTTCATGGGCCCGTGCCATCACCACTACATGAGTCGCACCGGCC
The DNA here is from genome assembly GCA_002367815.1 of Opitutaceae bacterium UBA3033. GTDB lineage: Bacteria > Verrucomicrobiota > Verrucomicrobiia > Opitutales > Opitutaceae > Cephaloticoccus. The sequence goes on from DFDG01000207.1 coordinate 337, forward strand.
TTGGCCATCATCTCGGCTTCGTGATAGCCGCCGTCCATGGTTTTCAGATCCGCCACGATCGGGATGCCGGGAAATCGCTCGCGCAGTGCCTTCACCCCGTGCAGCCCTTCCGCGAGAATCAGAGGGGTTCCGGCCTCCAGCCAATCCACTCCGGCCCGTATTGCCATCTCCGCCGTCGCCAGTGCTTCCTTGATATCAGTCAGATCGAGGGAAATTTGAACAACTGGTCGCATGGGGATAAGATCGAAATTGCCCGAAGTAACACCGCATCGTCAAACCATCTCAAGGGTATGGAGGTATATTCCTTCATCAACCCCGATCGTATCGTGAATAATCCTCGAAAATTCTAGGCGCCATGTCTTGCATCTGCGCTTCCATGCCAACTGCCCCGCTTCCGCTCGTTCCCCAACCCAGCCATTGCCAACGTCGCGATGGACCCGATTTCGTTCTGGGTGCTGCAACAGTCATTATTACACCCACAAAATTTCAAGCGACCGCCACGTTACTGGCCGCCCGCATCGAAGCCGCCACGAGTTGGAAATTAAATATCACCACCACTGCGGATGGCTCGACCGGCTCGCACATCGAACTGCGCATTGGTGCCACCGGCTCCGATAATCCCGAATCGTATACGCTCAAAGTCAACGAGCAGGCCGCCGTCATCACCGCCCCGGCCACCGCCGGCGCATACTACGGCTGCCAAACCCTGTTGCAGTTGTTTCCCGCCGCGATCTTCAGTCAGGCCCTGCGACCTGACCTTGTGCTGACCGCTCCTTCCGTGGAGATTACTGACACCCCCCGCTTCCAATGGCGCGGCGTGATGGTGGACAGTTCGCGTTTCTATCAACCGATTGCTTTTCTTAAAAAATATGTCGACCTGCTGAGCCAGCATAAGATCAACGTGTTTCATTGGCACTTGGTTGATGATCAGGGCTGGCGTTTGGAAATAAAGAAATACCCCAAGCTCACATCCATCGGCAGCAAGCGCCGCGAGACGATTCGCGGCCACGGCACCAATGCATTCTCCGGCGATGGTGTGCCGGTCGAAGGATTCTATACCCAGGACGAGGTGCGCGACTTCGTCGCCTACGCCGCCGAACGCCACGTGCAAATTCTGCCGGAAATCGAAATGCCCGGCCACGCGCAGTCCGCCATCGCCGCCTATCCCGAATACGGCCTGCTGCCCGAAGCCAAACCGGTCAGTTGTATCTGGGGCATCCATGAAACCCTCTACAACGTGAAGCCGGAAACTTTCGCGTTTCTTGAAGACGTGCTGACGGAGGTCATGGACCTGTTCCCCTTCGAATACATCCACATCGGCGGCGACGAAGCCATCAAACCGCAGTGGGAAAACGATCCTGACACGCAGGCACGGATCAAGGATCTCGGCCTCAAGGATGAACACGAATTGCAAAGCTGGTTCATCCGCCAAGCCGAAACCTTCCTTTCAAAACACGGCCGCAAACTCGTCGGCTGGGACGAAATCCTCGAAGGCGGCCTCGCCAAGTCCGCCACCGTCATGTCGTGGCGCGGAATCGAGGGCGCCATCGAATCCGCTAAACACGGCAACGACGCCATCATGTGTCCCAACCCCTATGTCTATTTCGACCACTACCAGAGTGACATCACCAATGAACCGCTCTGCATCGGTTACCACACACCCTTGGACAAAGTCCACAGCTACGAACCCATTCCCACCGAACTCTCCGCCGAACAAGCCCGGCATATCATCGGCGTGCAAGGTCAACTGTGGAGCGAATACCTGCCCACCACCAGTCGGCTGGAATACATGTCCTTCCCCCGCGTGTGCGCCCTCGCCGAAATCGGCTGGAGCCCGCGTGAGCGACCCGACTTCCCCAATTTCCTCACCCGTTTGACCGGACATCTCCGCCGCCTCGATTGTCAGGACGTCCGTTACCGCGCCCCGCTGGAATATGTGAAAGCGTGATGGGGAATCTTATTAATATGGAACTCAGAGTGTAGGGCGGGATCGCCACATCCCACCTTGTTTGGATTTTAGCACCCCCAAACTCGCCACGCGTCGATAGACGCATTTCGAGCTCCTTCCTCAAAGTAAAACTCGACGACGTCATCAACACCCCTGAGTTCGCCGCCGATCCTTTTCCGGTCTATCGCGAGTTGCAGGAAACGGATCCCGTGCAATGGTCCGAATCTTGGAACTGCTGGGTTGTCACCCGCTACGACGATGTGCGCACCTGTCTGCAGGATGCCAAACGGTTTTCCAACGTCGGACGCATCACCGGTTTGTTTCATCGGCATTTTGATGCCGGCCAACTCGCGGAGCTCAAACCCATCATCAACCACTACTCGCACGGGCTCATCAATATCGATCCTCCCGGTCACACGCGTATCCGTCGCCTACTGCACGAGGTTTTTCGACCGGCGACCATCAGTCGCTACCGGGATTTCGTGCAGGCTTTCGTTGATGAGCAGTTGGCGAAATCGCTTCCCACCGGAAAGCTCACCGTCGTACGTGATCTCGCCCACCCGCTGCCCGTGCATGTCATCGCCCGACTCTTTGGCGTGCCTGTAACCGACGTGCCTCTCTTCACCAATTGGTCTGCCCGTATTGTGGAGTTCATGCAGTCGCCTGTGTCCACGATCGAAACCTGTCTGCGCTCACAACAAGCACTGCTCGATCTCCGCGCATACCTGCGCCACGGCATCCTCGAGCGAAGGCACGAGCCACGGGATGATATGCTTTCACTCATGGTTCACGCCCGTAGCGAAGGCGATGCGCTCACCGAAGATGAAATTCTAGGCACGGCCGTCACCATCCTCCTCGGCGGACACGAAACCACCACAAGACTCCTCACCACGACATTGTTCGTATTGAGTCGGCATCCCGAGGAGCAGGAAAAACTGCGGCGCAATCCCGATCTCATAGTAACCGCTGTAGAGA
>DFDG01000031.1:0-2674 GCA_002367815.1 Opitutaceae bacterium UBA3033
TCTTTCTCTCCTCCAGGTAGCTCGCGGCTGGTCCGCGCCCAAGGAGCCTTTGTTTCCGATGAGGAAATCATAGCCATCGTGGATGACCTGAAACAAAACGGTCCGCCCCAATACGCGGCTGCCGTGCAACAACAGATCGACCGTGCAGCCAGTGAAGGCGACGATAGCTCCAGTGGTGAAGGCGATGATGACTTGGGCGACGATACGGAACTTTTCCAAAAAGCTCTGGATGTCCTCCGATCCACCAAGCGTGCCTCTACCTCCATGATCCAACGTCGCTTGCGCATTGGTTATAATAGAGCTGCCCGCATAATGGATATCATGGAGGATAAAGGCATCGTTGGCCCAGAAAACGGTTCTTCTCCTCGAGAAATCATGGTTGACCTCGATACTTACGAGAGCGGTAACCAGAACTAATTTCTTCTCAATTACAGGTTGCCGAAAATTTCACTCTTTCCCTTAGCCATTAAAACCCCTACTCACTAAATTCATGCAGACTATCGGCGAACGACTGGAAGAGGCTCGGAAGCGGAAAGGCATCTCCATTCGTGAAGCGGCCGAGGCCACCAAGATACGCAGTGATTACCTGCACAAATTCGAGAGCAATCAGTTCGATCTGAAACTTTCAGAAATATACGCGCGAGGTTTTCTTCGCTCATATGCCCAATTCCTGCAATTGCCGGTAGAAAAAATTCTGAATGACTACGCCGCGCTTGGTCGTAGCGAAAGTAAACCTCGAACTCCCAGTCGCGAGGTCTATGGGCGCATGGATGTTTCCATCGCATCGGCCGATAATCGCGCGACAGATAGCAATGCCAGCAGCGACAGTCCATCTGACGCATCAGCGGAGCCGGCACGTCGTCCTTCAAGCCTCAATCGCAGTGGTAGTAGTCTGCCTCAGGGACCATCAATCTCACCCATTTTGATTTTCCGCGGTGGAATTACTCTGGCAGCGATAATTGTGATCTTTTTGCTCATCTGGGCAGGTAAAGCGATTATAGGAGGTAGCGATGACACGGTTGCGAAACCCAATACCAATCCCACAAAATCAATAACCGCCAACGAAGCTAGCATTTCGTTAATCGCGATTAACAGTGTCAGGGTGAAGGTTACACTCAAAAACACCGATGGAACTCCGGGTGAAGTATTGCTGCCAGACACAAACCTCGCACGGGGTGAAGTTCGCACCGTGAGTAAACCAGGACCCATACTCATTTGGGCTACCGAAGGTAAAAATCTTCAGATCGAAATTAGCGGCAAACGTTATCCCATGCCGTTTGAGGGTTACAATCGGGCTCAGATCAATTGATCGATTATCTCTGCCCTAAACGAAAAAGCCGCGCCAATTCAGCGCGGCTTTTTCGTGGGTAAATTTCTCAATTTTCATCTCAAAGCCACGGGCCGATCGAGAACCTCACGCAGCACGATCGCCCTTCGCAAGCTGCTGGGTTTGCGCAAGTCATGCCGCAAGCTGCCTATCAAAAGAGAAGTCGCCGCAACCGGTTTGACCGGTTCAGACTTCATCTTTAACTGTTGTTTAGGCTGTTTTAGTGCCTCCAGTTGCTTCTGCAATTTTCGCTGGCGCTCCAAAACGGCAGCACTTTCATCTACCAAGTAGCCAGAACCTTGGTTCCAAACTTGCTCTTCGTAAACCGGCTCTAACTTGGGTTGAGCCGGAACCTCCGCCCGACGATATAGCGGCGGAGGAGCTTCTTGGAGCGTTGGTTGACGCATTCGCTCACCACCGGCCCGTTCCGCGATTTTACGGCGGATTTCCTCGCGAATCCGACGTGCCCGTTCGGCTTCTTCCATCGCTTCGGGGTTTTCCCTTTGGAGACTCTCCTCCTGCGACTCTTCACCAGCATTCGCTTGCTGGCGTTGGTTCAGCCAGTAGGCCACCGCCGCGCCAGCAGCGATCAGAATTTGCAGATGATCAAATATCCATTCCATGGATTACTTCTTATCCTCAGGTTCGGAAATGGTCTTACGCATGGCAGTGTCTGCCTGCACATTTTCCATCTTAAAATAATCCATTAAGCCAAGTTTTCCACTGCGGAAAGCTTCTGCAATTGCGAGCGGCACCTCCGCTTGGGCGGCCACCACTTTCGCCTGCATCTCCTGCACCCGGGCTATCATCTCCTGCTCCAGCGCAACTGCCGCAGCCCGACGGATTTCTGCCTGAGCTTGCGCGATGCTTTTGTTAGCCTCGGCTTGGGCTGTTTGTAATTTTGCCCCGACGTTTTCACCAACATCAACATCGGCGATATCAATCGAGAGGATTTCAAATGCGGAACCGACATCAAGCCCGCGCGCCAACACGGTCTTGGAAATACTATCGGGAGATTCGAGCACCACTTTGTAAGTCGCCGCCGAACCGATCGTGGTCACGATACCTTCACCCACGCGGGCAATAATCGTCTCCTCTTTCGCGCCACCGACAAAGCGATCAAGATTGGTACGCACTGTGACGCGGGCCTTGACCTTCACTTGAATGCCGTCCTTGGCCACGCCATCAATGGTGCTTCGCCCCATTTCGGGGTTGGGACAATCAATCACCTTGGGATCAACCGAAGTGCGCACGGCTTCTTCCACGCTTTTACCTGAACCTTTGGTCGCAAGATCAATGGCGCAGGCGCGTTGCCAGTCCAACTCGATCCGGGCTTTCTGTGCGGCG
>DFDG01000031.1:2835-5767 GCA_002367815.1 Opitutaceae bacterium UBA3033
ACTTTCTGTGCGGCGATCAACGCCTGCACACACGCAATGACGTTGCCGCCCGCGAGATACTGCGACTCGATTTCGTCGATGCTCAATTGGATGCCCGCCTTAACCGCACGGATGCGGGCATCGACCATCAAGCTATAAGGCACACCGCGTAAACGCATAGCCACCAGATTGATGGGGCCCACATAGGCTCCGGCTAGCCAAGCCTTTAACCATACGTTGAAAAATGAAAAGATAATGCCAACAAGCACCAGTCCGAAGACGGCACCGGCAATGATTAATACTAAGGTGAGGTTCATATGAGTTCTATTTTTCTAGTGTTACGATTAGTCTAAAATTATCTAGGCCGATGACTTTTATGGGCACGCCTGATTCCAGGAAGCCGGAACGGGAGAATGCTTCGTGTTGGTGCCCATCTATGAACACATAACCCGATGGAGCAAGCGCGGTCACGGTTTTGCCGCAGCTACCGGTCAAGTCTTTGGCACGCGACGCTTGGGTCGTCCCCTGAATTGAAGCGCTCAAGAACAAACGTTTGCCGATGGCGGTTTTGGGTAGGATGAAAAATTCAAAAGCTAACATCAGGGCTACCAGCACCAACGCCAGTAGCACCGCCAAAGATCCCCCGCTAATTCCGTAGTTGGCGAAGGCCAAACCACATCCGCCCAACATCGCCAGTCCACCAAAAACGCCTAAAATGCCACCGGGTAGAAAGACCTCAAACCCGAGGAAAATAACCCCGATGATGAATAATAATAATATGGCGTTCATCCGTTGGTCTCCTCTTCCATCGTTTCCACCAGCAAACCGAATTCACGTTTGCCACGCACAATGATTTTTTGCCCTGAGTTGATCATGCCAACGGCCACCCCCGCTTCATAGCGCTGTCCATTGATCTCAATCTGGCCGCTGGGAAACATATCGGTAACGGCGATCCCCGTGAGCCCGATAAGTGAAGTTTCATTATTTAACGGAGCGCCCGAACTAGTGCCAGTTGTCGCCGCCGCCAGAATCATTTTATCCCAAAACATGCCTTTGGGCAAAAAGCGGATCAGAACCACGCCACCGACCAAGGCCAGCAAAATACCAATCGTCAGGTTCAAAATCGGTTGCAAAAATAGATCTCCGGAAAAAGTGATGGGTTCATTCGGCCAGATGTCCGCCATCGACCAGACCAGTGACCCAAACATGAGGACCACTCCGCCCAAGGCCATAAACACTAGGCCGGGTAAAAAGAATACCTCCACCAATACCAGCACCAATCCCAGTGCAAAAACCAGAATGGGTTCATGGCCGGAAAATCCTGCCACATAATTGCCCAGAAATACCACCGTCAGAAGTATTCCTCCGCCAACGCCAAAAACCCCGAAGCCGGGGGTTTTAAATTCAATAAATAGTCCCAACAAACCCAGTCCGAGGAGGATTGGCGCAATCCCCGTGAGAACCACCGCCAATTGTTCAGACCATGTGACCTCGAGGCTGGTTACTTTGAAACCATTTTCGCCAAATTTTGCGGTGAGCAAGGCATCCACGTCCTTGGCGATACCCGCCGCCAATAGTGGCTGTGCGGGATCGCCGTAGGTTTCACTCGCCTCAGTTGCAGTAAGTGAAAGGAGCTCGCCCTTTTCTTTGATCACCTTGTCGTCGATCTTTAGTTCAAAGTCTTCGTCGATCATCGCCGATATCACTTTGCCTCGGTAGGGTTCATTCTCGGATATGGCCCTGACACGGGCTTTCAAATAGCTGACAATTTTCAACCTCATCGTCTTGTCCACATCTCCTCCCGATGATGTCACAGGTGCGGCCGCCCCTATGATGCCATCCGGGGTGAAATATATTTCATCAGTCACCGCAGATATGAATGCACCAGCAGATATGGCCTCAGTATTGACGAAGGTGATAGTCTGGCCCGGAAACTTGGCCAACGCCTCCATAATATCAAAGGTCACATCAAGCGCACCGCCGGGGGTCTTCATATCGAGCACAACCACATCAGCTTTTTGATCGATCGCCTCCTTCAAACCACGTCGGATAATGTAAAGCACCGGTTTCGCAATCTGCTCGCGCACCGGTATAACAACCACATTTGTCACTGCTTTGGTAACTGGTATTGCCGACAAAGCCGGTTCATCTGCCATTAGGGCAGCCGACTGCAGAGCCAGTAAGCAAATCAGTAAAGGGCGTAGCATTATTAGACAGAGGTTAACACCGCGTTCGCATCCTGCAAGCGTCACTGCGATGGAAAATCATTAGATATTTCCAGAAACCCGTTGCCCGGTCCGACCGGAAGTGATTCTCCATCATCTATGGAAAAAGTCACATATGCAGGAGAAACTCTGCTGCGTTGGCGTGTCGGCCACTCAACTTTTCTCGCTCTACCGGAAAAAGGGGCGAGGCTGATGAATTGGAACATCGCCTTGGGCGATGGTTCGGTGCGCGATGTGCTTTATTGGCCGGAAGACGCCAACATGGCCGAAATCGCCCATGTGCGTGGCGGCAATCCCATCCTATTCCCCTTCAACGCCCGCACTTTTGATCGTGGTGACATTCATTTCTGGCTAGCATCAGACGGAATTCGTCGTCCCATGCCCATGCACGGGATTGCCCGGCAGGGTGATTTCAAAGTCACGCAAGTTGACGCCAAAGGCTTCACTGCCCTCTTTCTGCCCAACATCGAAGCACGTGCGGCCTATCCTTACGATTACGAGTTTACCGTGCGCTATCGATTCGAGTCGCTCGGCCTCATCTGTGAACTCACGTTGCTCAACCTGGGTTCTGAACCATTGCCATGGAGCGCTGGGCATCACTTTTATTTCACCCTTCCTTGGACCGAAGGGCTCAGTCGGTCGGACTACGCCATCCGAATTCCTGCCACTCAACGCTTCCGACACGATACTACCGGTGCATTGATCCCCGGACCAATTCTTAAGGAAGT
>DFDG01000018.1:0-8540 GCA_002367815.1 Opitutaceae bacterium UBA3033
ATTCCAGCGCCAGTCCACCTGAACCTTGACGTAATCGACGCCCCATTCGCGGGCCTCATGGATGAACTCCAGACACTTCCCGACGGACCAACCAAAATTCGTGCTGGCAATTAGCACGGCCCGACCCCGCGTGACGTTAGCGACCGCTTGGTTGAGTGCATTGATCTCATCGTCGGTCAGGCTCATGTAGTGGGACGTGCCATAGGTCGTCCAAAATATTTTAATTCCAGAGGCGATCTGCCAATCGACCCATTTACAGGTGGACGTGAGGTCAAGTTTTTCATGGGCATCAAATGCCGGCATCACGGGCACAATCGGTCCATCGATATTATTTGTGGTTGGGGTTTTCACAGCACGGTGCCCCAATGGGGCACGGGGCGGTTCATTGTCAGTGCATTTACTCATAAAGTTCGCGCATGAAATTAAAGGCTCCCGCTGCATCCAAATTACTTGAAATCCTTCGTGCGTGAAGCCTGCAACTGCATATCGATGAGCATTCCCCGTGCTTCACTTTGATTTTGCGCGGCCTCAAGCCGTTCCCTCCGCAATTCCAAGCTGTCGGCATCCGCCGCACCGGCGATGAGCAGGCTAAGCGCGGCAATCCGCGCATCCTGTGGCACCGCCGACAACCACGCGTCACGGGCGGTCGCCTGGAGATCGGCCCGAACCGCCCCGGGCATCTGCTCATCCAGCGCCGCGGCCAATCTTTCGACCCCACCGTCGAATCCCGCCAAGAGGTGCAAATTGCGCTCCAAAAGCGCCCGGGTGCTCCCGCCTGCATTTAAAAAACCTGTTCCATTATTGAAGCCATCGTCCGGCGAAAGCAGTTCGGCAATCTCCGGCTGCATGGGAACCTCATTTACACTCGGTGGCCATCCGCTTACTTCCGAAAATATTTTATTCCCTTCATAGCTTGCAAGAAACTGCATGAACAAAACCGCTTCCCGCCGATGCTTGCCGCTTTTGGTGAGAGACAGGCCAAAACCGGTGACGTTATTTCCGTCTGCAATTCGCCCCAGCACATTTGGTCCGACGATCGGATCGTCGATGGTCAATTGAGGGCAGCGGCCCACACTGATCGGAAACTGTGCCTCCTTCCGCAGACTGGTCGCATCCCAAGTTCCTGAAAAAATAAACAGGGCATCACCTCGCAGAAATTCGCGAGCCGCTTCGTCCCGGCCCAATTGCAGATAACCCGGCCGCATCTGTTCTTGAAGTTCCGCCAACAACTGCAGTGCCGACTTCATCTCCGGACGTTGGAAGTCCCATTTTTTATCCTGATAACTCGAAAGGACCCTCCAGGAGGTCAGCGACAACAGTCCGTCGCGATCAAGTTCCGTCCGGAGTTTCGAGGTCGCCCCGGCCAAATAAATGCCCAAGAGAAACCTGGCATTGAATCCACTTCCCGCCAACGGCATCAGCGGCCGTTCCCTAGTCGCCCCGAAAGCCCCCACTTTCTCGCATAGTTTGCGGAACTCAATCATCGTCTCGGGGATGTGATCCGAACCCGTGATCTCGCGTAAAAGATCCCGATTACAAAACAGGCGCAACGATCCCCTCGTCAGCGTGATCGCAAAATATTGCCCCGGCTCCGGGGAATTGAGCCGTTGTTCTGACAACTCATCGGTAAAAGTCTCCAACCACGGCAGCGACTCCAGGGGCGTTCCCTCATTATAGGGATTGGGTTGCTCCAAATAATGGGTCAGTGGTTCGAAATATTTCACCGGGACATCCGACAACCCATCCAACCAAACACCGTATTCGACAATCTCCGGAGCGATTTCACCCGCCAAATTTGCTCGGAGCCATTGCCGGTAAACCCCCGGTGGCACGATCAATTGCTCGACTCGGATTCCCAGATTCAATGCTTCAAACCGCTTGATGACCGCGGCAAACCCCCGGGACGGGCCTACTTCCACTTGCCAATGTGCGATCCGCACTGTGACCAACCCATCATTCGAATCGGTGCGGTGGAGCAACACCCATACCACGGCAGCAAGGTAGACCGAAATCATCCCTGCAACGCCCCATAGGGTTTGACGGGGGGGGCTCATCGCTCGGCCCCCTCCGTATTGGCCGCCACCTTCGCCACATCAACCAGCCGCTGTTCCACATTGTATCGTTTGATACTGGTGGGGAACTCTTGGAGAAATCTTTCGAAGTAAGCCCTCGCCACTGAGATTTCTCCGTTTCGAAATGACAGTTCGGCAATTTGGATCACCAGATCTTCGGGGACAATTCCCATCAAATTACCTTCTTGATCCGCCGCTTTTAAATGCGGGATCACTACCGATAGCGGCTGTTCCCACTCCAATCCCGCCCAACCGATCTGCAGATGAAGGTCCCGCTTCAAGGCGGGTTCTGTAATCATGGTCAATACTGCTTCAGCCGCCTTGAGGCGAACATTGCGATCTTCATGATTTCGGGACCCGTAAAGCCTTATGAGTCCCACCTTCACAAATCCCAATTGCGCCCAGTGCGATGCAGAATTTCGCGACCCCAGTTCAAGAAAAAGTGTTTCAGCCCTCTCATAATCATGGGGGCTGCGATGCACCTGAAAAAGTCGGGCTCGCAAATAGAGTGCTTGCTCAGCCACTGCTCCTTCACCGACCGCAAGGTCGGCCAATTCTTTTTGATAATCATCAAAGTCCTGGCGCGAAATTGGCGGACGGCTCAAACCTCTCATCACCCGGATCAAACGTGCCTTTGGCGATTCATCGTCGGACGCAACACGCAGTCTGGGGAGCGTCCCATTGGATATATCCATGACTGTTTCACGAAGATCACCGGTCAGCCCAGTTTCAGCCGATGAAAACGGGATACATCCCAGAGCGAGGACCATCGCAATCGAGGAGTTGATGGAAAACAAATTCATGCCTCATCCAAGCATGAAGCCGTCCCAGAAAGGGACGGCTTCAAACTCGCAGGTTTACTTATCAAACAGGTCGTTCACCAATGATATTTAAGTGACAGACGGTAATTGGCACCGTCTGCTGCTTGGACCAAGGCGGCATTGGCCACATAAGTCACATAGCGTTCATCAGTGATGTTTTCGCCATTCAACTGCACCGACCAATTTTTGTTAATCTCGTAACGTCCCATAATCGTAAAGGTCATCGGGAAGTCCGATGTATATGCGCCAGTGAGCTTCAAGGATTGATCATGCAGTCCACCTCCAAGCGTCAGCCCGCTTAGGGAACCGGACGTCCACGAATATTTCCCAAACAAACTGTAAGTCTGATCGGGAGCTTCCAGGGCCCGGAGACCGGTGGAAACCCGGAAAGTGGACATGTTTGAATAAGTCGCCACCAGATTAAGATTACCATTGGACGTCTTCTTGCTGAGGTGAAGTTCCGCTTCCCATCCTTTGGCGGTGTCCCCAGTTGGATCTTGGAGAATGATCGCCCCTATATTGGGGTCTGTGAAAACATACTGGACCTGCGTATTGGCCATATCGAAGTATGCGACTGAACCACTTACATTCAAATCCTCGAAATTTGCCTCAAATTTCACACCAAACTCTTCCAGAACACCTTCCTGGTTCTTCAAAGGATCACCATAGCCGTTTACTCCACCAATTGCAGTCACATTGGCCGCATCGGCGTAGTAGAGAGACAGATTTTCGGTAGGTTTATATACGACACCATAGCGATGGGTTCTGACCAAGGGCGAATCCGCAATACTTGCGACGCCAGTATTCAGATTTTCATTTACCGAATAACTGTCCACCCAGCGAAGCCCGCCAATTAAAATAAGTTTCCCGTCAAACACAGTCAGGTTATCTTGAAACCAATAGGTTCCATTACGTTTTTCTGAACGACCATTACTCGCCGTATAACCGGCCAACGTGGGACGATTATAGGTATAGTCAGGATTACTCGCATCAATTGGCAGTGGCGTATAAAGAGCATAGCGCTGCCAGAATGTTTCAAAATAGGCATCCACCCCTACTTGGAAATCATTCCGCCAACTGGATCTGATCGTCTTGTATAGATAATCGAGCTGAATCATATCCGAATTATTATCCACGTTGAACGGGAGATCCTGACGATTGATCGTTTTATTGTCACTTTGGACCCCGATTGATCTCAGCAACGCACGTCGGTCGATCACTTTGTGATTAGCATAGTAGATCCGGAAGTTACTGTTCTCCGTCAGTTGCCCTGTGAGGGTCGCATTGAAGTAATCCTGCCGTTGATTCCAGTAAGCCTGCCCGCGTTGCGCAGTGGCGAATTCCGCGGTGGAATACTGATTCAAATAGGCTGGCCCACCCACGACGCTGCGATTGATATCCAGGAAATCGTCGAAATAGGAATACCCGTTATCGATGTAGTTATAGTAAACCATATCAAAACGCAGCCGATCCTCGAAATATTTGAAAGTGAGTGCACCGCCGGCGAATGTTTGATCGATCGACCGAACCATCTTCTTGGGGTCTCCCCACTCGCCGCCGACCGTCACGCGATAAAGGGCTGTAAAGTCTTTGGACTTTTTAATCGGACCGGAGGTATTGGCTTCGACCCGAAACGAACTGTCAAAGGAGCTGGCGGTCGCTTGAACGGTAGTCTGTCTTGTTATCGTTGGAAGTTTCGTGGCGTAATTGATTACTCCACCCAAAAACAGAGTGTTGCCCAAGAGCAAACCGGAGGGGCCTTTTATCACCTCTACCCGGTCGATATCATACAAGGGATTACGTTTGAAATTCACCACCATCACTCCATCACGCAAAGCATGATTGGAGCGAAAGCCGCGGATGTTCACATCGTCTGAATTGGTCGTGCTATTAGTCACTCCACTGACTCCGTAATTAAGGGCACTTGCAATATTTGCAGCATTCAGATCATCGAGAAATTCCCGATTTATCGCAGCGACGCTGGTGGGAATATCGAGCACTCTCTGAACTGTGCGGGTGCCCAAGGCACTCTTACTGAAACCGTAGCCTTCATCGTCCTCATCTTCCACGATGAATGGGTTCATTTTCACAATTTCCTCATCGCTGTTGGTTTTATTTACGCTGGATGAGTTCGAATTGGTATTCTCTTGTGCTTCCACCTGCTGGGCGGAAGCGATGGTTAGTAGCAGACCCAGAAAGGTATGCTTAATTTTTTTGAATATATTTGGGGTCATTGGCGCAGGGTTTGATGGTTGGATCGTAAACACACCACTGACCTCATCGTAGACGGCGGTCAGTCCGGTATCGGCAAGCATGAGGTTGAGAGCCTCCGCTCGGGTGATTTCCCCTTTGACAACATTGGTTCTCACTCGGGCAGTCACCCGGGTGGCAAACAGCAGATCGATGCCGGTTTGCGCCGAATAACGTTTGAGTGAAACTTCCGCGGGTCCGGACGGCAGATCGAAGATCTGACGCACCGATTGCTTCCCCGGCAAGGCCATCATAGGAGGAGAAGAAACCAGCCATAAGACAACCAACCCAATCACAAACATCAACCTGGAGGGTGACGCTCGCGGCGGGGGTGGTATGCTCATGCATGATTTTTCGATTGAGGACCGCTGCATGCGGAGAACCTCAACTAAATACCTAGACGAAACAATCCGCAAAACCCCTACATAATAAAATCAATCCTTCCCGGATCGGTCCGATGTTTGCCCACTGCCAGCGGGTCAATCAGAGTCAGGATCGGCGATACAATAGGATCTCATGCGAGCCCCGATACTCTGCCTCCACCTGAAACTGGTTGCGAAGCATCGCCACCAACGCGGGCAGATTGTTCGCCCGCAAAAAACCACTCAACTTCAAGTTCCCCAGTTCCAGATCACCCAGAATCAACTGCTGTTCATTGTGCCGATTAAACATCCTGACGACTTCTTCCAGTGAAGTGCCCGAAAACTCCAGTCGGGGCACCCGCCAGGCGAGACGATCCTCCATCTCAGCAGTCGACATGGTTTTCACCCTCAGGGGACCCGAGTGACCAGACGTTCCCACCGAAACTTGCTCACCCATTGAAACCATCGCGGTGCCAATCTGACCGTTATCAATCGATGTCGGATGTTCATCCCGTCCCACGGCGACCAGACCTTCAGACACCAGAACGTCGACCTTATCCTTGGCCATGGCCACACTGAAGGCGGTGCCCACCGCACGAATCCCCACGGCGCCGGCCTTCACGATGAAGGGACGGCTTGGGTCTTTCGTAACCTTAAAATATGCCGTGCCCTTCAACAGGGTAACGGCTCGGATCTCAGCAGTATAAGCCGGGATCAATTCGGCATCATTTTGTAATTCGACGACCGAGCCATCCGGCAGAGTCAGCTTTGAGGACTCATATACCACCATGGACGGTTGGGTTTGCGCGAGCTCCGGAACTGCAGTCACAGGTCGATATCTCAACACCCCGACAGCCACCAAAAGTGCCGCGGCCGCGGCCAAACCCACCAAATTTCGGCTGCGCCGGCGACGCCTGAGTCTGCCCAATTCAGCAAGCACATCTCCATGCACCCCTTCGCGCTCCGCCCAATCGAAAGCGGCCTCTTGGGGCGCGTTCGATTCCGGCGATTGATTCATGGATGTGGGTTTAGCGGGATTCATTAGTGTAGTAGTGATGGACTCCGCGTTTGCGCAGAAAATCCTCGCACCGTTTCAGCCCCCGAGACAACTGGGTCTCAACGGTCTTTTCGGAGATCCCCAAGAAAATGGCGACTTGTGCTTGGGGCACACCTTTAAGTTTTCGCAAGACAACAACTTCACGGCATCGGGCGGGCAAAGCATCGATGGCTTTTGCCAAAAGACGGGTTTTTTCCGCCATACTGACAATATCCACAACGCCGGGTCCATCTTCTATGACGTCCATCTCGTCCAAATCCCTTACGCCATTTATCGGGGACGCCTTTGAGCGGCGCGTCAGATCAATCGCGGCGTGACGGGCAATCCGGAACAAAAATGCTTTGGCCGACATTATGGGGTTTTTCGCCTGGGCACTCCAGATCCGCAAAAAAGATTCCTGCACGACATCGTCAACATCGCCAATTTTGGGGAATTGATTTTTCACATACGCCCGTAAAGCCGATTCATGCGGGTGAACCTCGTTTGCAAACCAATGGGTTTGATCGGACGATTGTGAACGAAGAGGGGAAGGCATGGGGTAACTTGGGCCAAGGGCTTAGCAATCACTTTTCAACGAAGCAAGGCTCATTGAGCTGCAATAAACTCAAAGACAAATCAGTAGGTCGGTTGGTTTTATATCAAAAAAGTGAGGGCAAATAATCGTGGGCGATGCCCTGCGTCATCCCGTGCGTTGGCTGAACCGATCATGGGCTGAACTGACAGGCAAACCAGTGATGCTGCGGCTGCACCTCTATCGCGCCACGGTGTATGCGGTCTATGTTTCTGTTTCGAATCAGGGAGTTATAACGAATGATTCATAAACCCAAAACAAGATAGTGCTGTGTCCACGGTCAGAACCGCACTCCCACTCAAGTTAAAAAGGATAATACGCACTGAGGCCTTGCCTCATACTTTCAAACAGTGACATGTAATACTCTCGTCAAAAATTTGAGCCCATTATCAAACTTTAAGATACCAAAATGTCCTCCCCTTTGCGCCTTGCCATGATCGGCAGCACCCCCGGCAACGGGCACCCCTATTCTTGGAGTGCGATGTTTAACGGCTACGATCGCGAAGCGATGACCAATGAGTGTCCCTTTGCCGGTATTCCCCAATATCTCAACAAAGAGCCGGTCGATACCCTCCAAATTCCGGATGCTCTGGTCACCCACGTTTGTTGCATCGGTGAAGGAGGATTCACCGCGGAACACGTCGCCAAATGTTCGCTCATTCCTCATGTGGTCGAAAAACCGACCGACGTGATCGGGCACGTCGACGCCGTCGTCATCGCCACGGACATGGGCAGCGAACATGTGGAGCGCGCCCGACCGTTTGTGGAGGCCGGTGTCCCGGTCTTCGTGGATAAGCCAATGGTCGACAACGAAGCCGATCTGCAGACTTTCGTTGGCTGGGTGGCCGACGGCAAACGCATCATGTCCTCGAGCTCCATGCGCTACACGAAAGAGTTCATGCCCTACCGCCACTCCACCCATGAGTTGGGCGATCTGCGCTTCGTCAGCATCACCACCGCCAAGAGCTGGGAAACCTATGGGATCCATGCGCTCGAAGCCATCTACCCGATTCTCGGCCCCGGATTTCTCACCGCACAAAATACCGGCACCAAGGAGCGCAACGTCGTGCATCTCACCCACGCATGCGGCGCCGACATTGTGGTCATAGCCAGTTACGACATGGCGGGTGGCTTCGGTTGCCTGCAACTTTGCGGCACCGCGGGCAGCCGCGCCGTCTCCTCCGGCGACAGCTTCTTCGCTTTCAAGGCGCAGTTAACGGCCTTCGTCGATTACCTGCGCACCGGAGTGCATCCCTTCCCCTTCACCGAGACGGTGGAGCTGATGCAGCTCGTCATCGCCGGCAAAATCAGTCGCGAACAAGGCGGGCGCCGGGTTTCACTTTCAGAAATTCTAACCAAATCCAACTAATGTCATCCCTCCGTTCCAGTCGCATCAAACGTCTCCTC
>DFDG01000018.1:8774-8964 GCA_002367815.1 Opitutaceae bacterium UBA3033
GCATCAAACGTCTCCTCAAGGACCATAAATTTGCCTCCCTCATCAAATCCAATCTCACCGATCCCCGGATAACCGAACTCGCCGGGGTCTGCGGTTTTGACGGAATGTGGCTGTGCAACGAGCACGTCCCCACCGATTGGACCACTTTGGAACATACGATTCGGGCCGCCCGCATCCACGACATGGACAC
>DFDG01000019.1:0-10067 GCA_002367815.1 Opitutaceae bacterium UBA3033
GTCCGCTACATGTCCGGCGGACTAATCAACTGCCCGCTGGTCATCCGTGGACCGGCCAACGGCGGCACCAATGTCGGCGCCACCCATTCGCACACCCCGGAAAACGTCCTCGCCAATCACCCCGGAGTAAAAGTCGTCGTGCCCGCTACGGCATATGACGCCAAAGGATTACTCAAATCAGCGATTCGCGACAACGACCCGGTTATGTTCCTCGAGAACACCATGCTCTACGGAGAAAAAGGGGAGGTTCCGGATGAGGAATATTTGATTCCCCTCGGCAAAGCGGATGTGAAACGCGAGGGCACAGATCTAACCATTGTCACGTATGGTCGCTGCGTGCTAAACTCTCTCAAAGCTGCTGAAGTATTGGAGAAGGAGCATGATATCTCTGTTGAAATTGTTGACCTGCGGTCGATTCGTCCGCTCGACATCGATACCGTTCTGGCTTCCGTAGCCAAAACCCATCGGGTCCTGATTGTGGAAGAACAAAAGCCGTTTTGCAGTATCGCCACCCAAATTGCCTACATGATCCAAAGCGAAGCCTTCGATTCCCTTGATGCTCCTATTAAACGTCTCTCCACCATCGACGCACCTGCTATTTATAGCCCACCGCTAGAAGTAGAACAATTGCCCAATCCTAGCCGAATCATCAAAGCGGCCCTTGAGGTCATGGCCTGAACTTTTCTCTTATCCCATACTCCAATCTCCTAACTCCGTAGCACCATGGCCGAAATAATTGATATGCCCAAACTCAGCGACACCATGACGGTGGGCACGCTGGTCAAATGGCTCAAAAAAGAAGGCGATACCGTCGCCAACGGCGACATGCTGGCCGAGGTTGAAACCGACAAGGCGACGATGGAGTTGGAATGTTTCTTTGATGGCACCCTGCTGAAAATATTCGCGGCCAACGGTGCACAAATCGAAGTCGGCGCCCCGCTTTGCGCAATTGGTGAAAATGGCGAAAAGGTAGATGCTCCTGCCAAGAAAGTTGCGCCTGAACCGAAAGAGGAAAATAAAGAAGAACCCAAATCAGTGGAAGCGCCTGCTGCAGTCACGGCACCGGCCCCTGTAGCCGAGGTCGCTGACCTCGGTTCGATGGCAAAAGTAGTGGCACCTGCGAGCAAGTCTGTTCGCATCAAGATATCCCCACTTGCCAAGAAATTGGCCGCAGATAAAAACATCGATTATTCCAAAGTGAAAGGTTCAGGTCCTGGTGGCCGTATCGTTCGGGCGGATATTATTGAGGCTGAAAAGAATCCCCCCATTGCGGCAGCACCTGCTCCAGCCCAGAAATCTGCCGGTGGTGCCAGGCCATCGGCTCCCACATGGCCGTGGCGTTCCGCTTTCGATAAATCTCCGATTCAGGCTGAAGGCACCACCGCCCTCAGCAACATGCGCACGACCATCGCTAAGCGTTTGGTCGAATCTAAAACCCAGATACCCCATTTCTATCTGGAGATCGAAGTCGACGCTGCGCCGCTCAATGCCTTGCGCGTTCAACTCAACAATGGCCTCGGAGTTGATGGCGTGCGGGTATCAGTTAATGATTTCATCCTGAAAGCCAGTGCCCTCGCCTTACGCGCTCTACCTGCCGTCAATTGCTCGTGGAGTGAATCTGGTATCAAAGCCCACGCCAGCACTCATGTCTCTTTCGCGGTGGCAATTGATGACGGTCTGATCACTCCGGTGATTAGAGATACGGATCAAAAAACCGTGTTTGCGATCAGCACCGAGGCCAAAGACATGGTGAAGCGTGCCAAGACCAAGAAACTCGCCCCGGCTGAATTCACCGGTGGCACGTTCTGTGTATCGAATCTCGGCATGATGGGCATCGCGCGATTCTCCGCTATCATCAACCCGCCCAACGCAGCAATCCTCGCGGTCGGCGCGAGCGTCAAAATACCCGTGGCTGTGGGGGAACAAATCGTTATCGGCGAACGCATGGCCCTGACCCTTTCATGTGACCATCGTGTCGTGGACGGCGCTCTCGGCGCCAAATTCCTCAACGCGATCAAGGATCACTTGGAAAACCCGGCTTTGCTGTTGATTTAATCAGCAACCCTTCGGAGTGATTATCAGCTTTCCGCTCGTTCGCGGGCATCGGCTTCGATGAGCTTGATCAGTTCATCGAGCGTGGCCTTGGTCTGACTTTTCACGGCAGGTAATTCAGTAGCACTAGTGACCTTCGCACTGGCGAAGAGATAAAACTTCATTTTCGGTTCCGTGCCGCTACCGCGTGCGGCAAAACTGTAGCCATTGCTCAAGGTCACGAAATAGAGGTCCTGTTTCGGAATCAGTTCTCTATCCGCATCGTAAATATTCTGTCGGCCAAAGTCTTCAAACTTGCTGAGCGTTACATCACCAAAATTGGTCGGAGGGTTGGAGCGATAGGTCTTCAGGATGCGTTTGATTTTACCACTTCCACTCGCGCCCTCATAGTAGATGTTTATCACACCTTCGAGAAAGAAACCGTATTTCAAATATATCTCATCTAGGTATTCCGGCACCGTCAGGCCGCGTAGTTTCACGGCAGCGCATAGTTCGGCAAACATCAAGCAGGCGGAATTGCCATCCTTGTCGCGGAGGTAATCGTTGGGCAGGTAACCGTAGCTTTCTTCGGTGCCGAATGCGTAGAATGTGGCATGCTTTTGCAGTAACTTGGCGCGCTCTGCAAATGAAACGCTGGGATCATCCGCTTTCGCTCCAATGGCTTTGCGAAGCCGATCCTCATAGCCGCGCATTTTAGCAGCGATCCATTTGAACCCGGTCAATGTGTTGATCACTTTGATTCCATGTCCTTCTCCAATGGCATCCTGCAGGTGGGTCGTCACAAATGACTTGATGATGCAGACCCGGTCTGAACCTGCCATCGGGATCAGGCCACTCTCCTTGTATTTCGCGAGGCGATATTCCGCGAGCAGTGAGCCGATTTGATTACCCGTCAACAGCTCCATCTTGCCCTCACGATTTCTCACGGCTACGCCCATGCGATCAGCATCAGGATCAGTGGCCAATAAAACATCGGCCCCATCCTTTTCGGCCAGATCCACTCCAAGGGCCAGGGCATCGGAATTTTCCGGATTGGGTGAACGTACCGTGGGAAATTTTGCATCGAATTGCAGCTGTGAAAGCACTGGCGATACATGACATCCTGCATGAATCAACAGTGGCAGCGAATGTACTGCTCCGGTGCCATGAATATTGGTGAAGACTACCTGCAATTTCGCTCGCTTGATTATTTCGCAGTCAATCAAAGCCGTCCCAGCTGCAGACAAATATTCATCATCAGCCTCGCGCTTGAGTGTGATTACTTTGTCCAAATCGATCTGCAAAAACTGGCCCAGTTCACTTATAGGAACGGCATTCACTTCAGCCACAATTCCGGTGTCGTGCGGTGGCACCACTTGGGCACCGTCATCAAAGTAGGCTTTAAATCCATTATCATGCGGCGGGTTGTGACTCGCAGTGATTACCACTCCGGCATGAGCTTTCAACCAACGCACCGAAAAGCTGAGCTGAGGGGTTGGCCTGGGGCCGTCGAAAATAAAAGCCTCTCCGCCAAGCCGGGTCCAAGTTGAAGCCGCCAGTTCACAAAAATAACGCGAGAAATGGCGCACATCATGCGCGATGACAAATTTCGGCGCTACGTTATTATGACCGCTAACGAGGTATTTCTTGGTATAACGAAACAGTCCAACCACCGCTCGAATCAGGGTAAAATCGTTGAGCACATTACACCCGATGGCAGCATGCTCCGGTGAGCCGGTGGGTGTCATTACCCCCTGCTCTGCTGCGGTTGAGATTTGCCCGATGGTCCGGCCACGCATCCCGCCGGTGCCGAAGGCCAGATAAACATAGAACCGATCATTCAGTTCACTCCATGCTTCACTGGCGACCAGCTCGTCAATACTGGCCACGGCCCAATCGGGAAGATTGGCCCCCAGAAAAGATCGCATATTTTCGACGGTGTCGGGTAGCAAATTACCAGTAGTGCCGGCGGCCGTGATTTTTTCCAGTGTCGTCATGAATTACGTGTATTTTGTTTTTCAGGCATCCAGGTAGAGTCGGTCAACCAACGTGGGTTTGGGCGAGAGCTTTTGCCATGATTCAATAAAAGTTTGCTCATCGTATCCAAACAAAGGGGACACCTCCAGCAACAGATTGGGTAACCCGGTCTCATCACAGATCACAGCAACGCCAGTGGCTTTCAACCACCGGGCGAACTGCCGAAGCTGATCATCACGACAAGTCTGCGGCGAATCCTTCCCTTCGGCGTTTTTAACGGGGGAAAAATCATCGGCGCGATTCGTTTCAATCACCACCGGGTTGCGGGCATGGGGCAGCGCATCAAAAACAAACATTTCGAATTTCACGCCGTTCGCCGCGGTCGGATTCACCTGGTTTCCTTTGGTGTCCAACGTCGGTATTTTCTTATCCGCCCGGTGAAAACCAAGTGTAGCGTTCCCCGCCGAAGATTGCGCCATGCGGCGGATAAATTCCCGATCCAACAGATGGATCGCTATGCTGCCGGCGTGGAAACGCAGATCACCATCGGCATCGGTCTCCTCCTGCAATGCCGCCGGCAGATCAGAATATTCCACCACCACCAGCTTTCCCCGTTGCGAGCAGAAATGACCGACCTTCTCATTCGGGTAGGCTTTGGGCACCATCTTGCTGCTCATTTCCGATCCCCGCAGCACGTGCCAACCAATAAAGGCAGGATCGATGCAACGCACCAAAGGATTATCCACTTGGAAATAACTCAAGATATCCACTCCCTCGCGCTCCATGAGATGCAATGCTCCGCTGCGCTCCAATGCCCTGAGCGACCCACCATGACCATCCGGGCTCATGGCAATTGTGCCAAGTGTTTCTAGCAGGATCTTCCCGTTAAAATCAACCGCCGGCATCCGCCCCTGACGGAAAAAGTGGACGTGAATTTCCTCCATTCCAAAAAAATCGTGCTCAATAAAATAACTCTCGGTTGCCTTGTGATTTTGGTGGCTGGTCATGACAAACCAATGAAGCGGTCGACCATAGTGCCGACCGGCCGCCACAATTTTTTCCGCGAAAACTTGAAACAAAGGGCGCTTGTGCACCGGAGTAACGGGAAACGTTCCCTTTGGTCCATCGTAGCCCAGCCGTGTGCCTTGCCCTCCGGCAACGGTAAATGCAGCCACCCGACCTACCCTAAGGGATGCATCACCGACACTTTTGGCCATATCCCAAGCCAAACTATCGCCCCCGTTGTTGGGCAACTTTTCATACGGCGCTGGCGTAAGGTTGTCCAAATCGACAGAATTTGCAGACTGGCTCAATAAGGTCCTCGTCAGTTCAGCCAGTTCATCAAGATCAATTTCCAAGGCTTCCTGGATCAGATATTCCTGAGCGGCCTCATTCAATAGGTCAAAATGGCCAAATACATGTCCCTGCCCGGCCTGCTGAAATTTTTCTATTACTGGATGCATGTGGAAAATAATAGAACCAGTTATTGCGTCACTCCCTAATTCGAAAGATGAATTCATCGGGCTTGGCGTAGCCCAAACGCTGACGAATGACCCTTTCCACATATGCCGGATCGGTTCTCAAGCGGTCGAGTATCTTTTCCTGCTCACGCAACCTTAACTGGGCTTCTTGCAGTTTTTGGCGGTTGGCCAGCTCCAGATCATGTAATTTCCGATATTCCTGTTGGGCCTGCCAGAAAAACACTCCGGACATCAAAGCAACACCCAAAAAAAGGGCTAGATAAAGGCTGACGATGATACGGCGTAGATTCACTCCCTCTTTTAGATGCGAATATTGGAATCCTGTAAATTATCTCTGTAAACTTTTTATCGCATGGTTTTTGCGTGCCTTTTCGCCTTAATCTCTCAATCTCACCTTTCCCATGTATCAGGCCTTTTACGGGTTTCAGGAGATGCCTTTCAACATCACGCCTGATCCTCGCTTTCTCTATCTCAGTCCCACTCACCAAGAAGCCCTGCAACACCTGAAATATGGCGTGCAGGAAAGGAAGGGCTTTATTGTGCTGGTTGGTGAGGTGGGTTGCGGCAAAACGACGTTATGTCGCCGTTTTCTCAATGAGATTGATGCCGCCCATTTTGATACGGCGCTTATTCTTAATCCCCGGGTCACCGAAACCCAAATGCTCAAGGCCATTCTGACAGAATTGGGCGAAACCAAACTGGCCCGAAGTCAGGTGGACTTGGTCGCGCAGATGAACCGGGTGCTGCTCGAGCGGATCGAGCGTGGCCGCGACATCGTTCTCATTATTGATGAAGCCCAAAACCTCTCTTTTGCGGTATTGGAGCAAATCAGGCTACTCTCCAACTTGGAGACCGATCATCAAAAGCTCCTACAAATCGTGCTCATGGGCCAACCGGAGCTGAAAGAAATTCTCGCCCGTGATGAATTGCGACAGCTGCGCCAACGCATTCTGGTGCACTACGAGCTCCACCCACTGTCGCTCGATGACACGCGCCACTACATCCACCACCGGTTGACGTTAGCCGGGGGTATGGGTCGTCCCGTTTTTACCTCATGGGCGATTCGAGCCATCCACAAGGCCAGTAAGGGCATTCCACGAATCGTCAACAATCTATGCGACAAAGCTTTGTTGGCAGCCTTTATCCGCGATTCCGATGAGGTTAATTTTTGGGATGCGCGCCGCGCCGCACGGGACCTTCAAGCATTAATCGAATAAAATTCCATTTTCATTGGCATCACCCCGCGCTAAAACTTCGGCCCACACTGCATGAGCATTATTAACAACGCACTCAAGAAGGCCCAGCGGCAAAGATCTACTGGAGCCATCTCCTCCCCTTCAGGCGAGGGAGGTGCGTCCAGCGGTCGTCGCGGAAGTGCCATGACTGCGCAAAATTTGGTCCTGATTATCGCCGGTGTCGCAGCTGTCATCGTAGTTTCAGTGGTCGCTACGGTCTATCTGGTAAAAAACTCACCGGAACCACTCACGTCGGCGCAACTGGCAAATCCATTGCCACCGCTCACGCAAAATACATCCGTCGATCCCGTTGGTTCCGATCCGGTAGTGCTCATGCCTGAAATTAAACCGGCAGAACGGGAAGTGGAGAATGTTGCCACTTCGCCCTCAACTTCCCCGGTAATGCCGGCCAAAGTTGAGAAGATTGAACCGATCGCAAATCCAATTCCGGTGGCCCTAGTGCCAGACACTTCCCATGTAACCCAGGATGATCGGATATATGCCTACATTGAAACGCTTCAGGTCGTAGGAATTCGTTCCTCCGGGGCAGATAGCAAAGTGCTGATGAATAATCGGGTCTTCCGTGTGAATGACATGGTGGATCGTGAACTTATGCTAAGATTGGTCAAAGTGTCTTCCGACAGTCTTACTTTTCTCGACGCTAACGGGATAATCTACACCAAGTATTTTTGAGCTAAAGATACGCGCCACCAGTCCGTGTTAACCAGTTCACATCATCATCAGATCCGACTGCAACAAATGGCTGACGGTTTGCTGGGAGCAATGTCCGTCGCCTTGGCCTATGCATTTCGAGCCAAGTTCCCGTGGCTGAATCTGCCCGATTTGGAGAATTTCACGGATTATATCTGGTTGCTGATGCTTTCCGGATTGCTCACACCGGTCTTGTTGTCCCAACAGGGTTTTTATGAACCAAACCGTCTGGATACACGGGGCGCCACGATATTTAAGATCATGCGGGCATGCGCATACACAGTATTGGGCCTCGTTTTATTTCTATTCATTGTGCGGGTGCAATATGCCCGTTCCGTCATCATCCTCGGTGGCACATTTGCCGCCTTCTTGATTTACGCGCGACACGAGCTCACCCAGACATTTGTAATCAGCCGTTCCAAATCATTGGGGAATATCCAAAAACGCGTGCTATGGGTTGGACGGCAAAGCACTATTCTGAATCTGCGAAATGGTCTCACTGCCGCTGAAGCCGCATTGTTCGACACGGTCGCCGAAATTGACCCGGAGTTCTCACAGGCAGACATTCCGGCCCTGCTTCATGAGTATACGATCAACACGGTCATTCTTCATCTTGATGGTATAAAACCCCAAAACGTGGAGCGTGTGGTGCAGGCATGTGATCACGAGGGAGTCGAAATGGTGATACATCCGGG
Organism: Opitutaceae bacterium UBA3033; assembly: GCA_002367815.1. GTDB lineage: Bacteria > Verrucomicrobiota > Verrucomicrobiia > Opitutales > Opitutaceae > Cephaloticoccus. The sequence goes on from DFDG01000019.1 coordinate 8,131, forward strand.
GGTGCAACTGAGCTCACCCTTCCGCCTATCGATGGATCAACTTGGCGGCGACCCCGTCATGTATTACCAGGCGCAATCGGCCAGACCATTCGACTTGGTTTTAAAACAAATCGTCGATTATCTTGGGGGCGTGATTTTATTGGTGCTGCTTTCACCATTGTTTCTTTTGAGCGCCATATTGCTTCGCATTAGTTCGTCCGGCCCGGTGATATTCACCCAACAGCGTGCCGGTCAAAATGGGCGATCATTTGTCATGTATAAATTCCGCACCATGCACACCAATGCCGCGGCCGAACAGGCTCATCTCGCCGATCAGAATGAAATGAGTGGGCCAGTATTTAAGATCGCCTCCGATCCGCGCATCACACCTATGGGTCGTTTTCTACGAAGGCACAGCTTGGATGAATTGCCGCAGCTCTGGAATGTGATTCGAGGTGAAATGAGTTTGGTTGGGCCCAGACCACTTCCGATGGATGAAGTGAAACGCTTTACCGAAAACACCCAACGCCGGCGCCTGAGCATTAAACCTGGATTAACCTGCCTGTGGCAAATCCGGGGTCGCAATGAAATTTCCTGCTTCGAGGATTGGGTGCGTTTGGACCTCGAATACATTGATCAGTGGTCCCTGTGGCTGGATATCAAAATTCTCTTCGCCACGGTGCCGGTTGCCCTTTTCGGTCGCGGAGGCCGGTGATATCCATTCACTCTTCCACCGGCAGAACGGGTCCTATCGCTCCATGAATTCATCGGTAAACTCAGCCAAACCGATACCAGGCTGGGGTTGCACGTCAGCAGGATAATGCGGTTTACCGTCGTGAACGCTGGGGCGACCTTGGTAGAAGATCAGGACTTTACCCTGCCAAATCACCGGCTGAGCTATTACGGATACCAGTCCACAATCGAATTGACCGCGTGGTCCGAGCGGAAGGATTGGATTGCGATCATTCTCGCGGGTCCATGACCAACCATCCCGGCTACTTACCAATTGAACGTCCATCGTCTGATCGATGGTGTGGTGACAATTCAAGAATCCCCCATATCCGCTGTTTGAAGACTTAAAGGCGGAGAGCCAATAAAATTGGAGGTCGGCAGCGTCGTTGGCATCGGGTTCTAAAATACGCACCGGACCCAGCCAACGCCCGTCAAAATTCTCACATTGCCAAACCGAAATGGCGCGATGCAGTAACTTAAGATTATCCCGGTCCGTCGGTAAATTGGGGTTATGCTTGAACGTTTGTTGGTGAATGAAATGAGTGCCTGCCCCAAAAGGTGTTTTTGCCCCCGCATACATATCGATCAACGAGGCGGCATCGTTGGCACCAGTAATCACTGGTCGGGAATGAAGTCGTTGCCATTGCACGCCGTCCGGACTGGTGGCGAGTCCAATACCCGACTGTATCATGGGATCAATACTGTCCCAATAAATCATTTTCCAACGCAGTTTGGCATCGGGTTCATGCTCGTCCCGGATGATCGATGTGGGGAAGAACTCACCCCAGTCGGTCTTGAGCCCCGACCCGCGCATCACGATGTTGGTGCCTGAACCATAATCTGACTTGGTCCATTTTTTTCCGTCCTTCGAACGGGCGAGACAGAGAACGTTTTCCAAGGGTCGCGCCGTAAACCGCAGCATGTAATAGAGCAGCAACTCGTCTGCTGCAGGATCAGCAAAGGCGGCGACCGGGAATATTCTGCCTCCTGTCTCCCAGGGATGGTCCGGATGGATGATGGGCTGGACGGAGCGCTGCAACAGGGTGAGTTTCATGATGAGTCAAATGGTCAGATGTCGATAATCACAGGGCAGGCAATCCGCCGCGCTACAGGAAAATTCCGGACGTTTCCTCGTAAAACCAGCACCGGACATTTCGGCCCGACCATGCAACAGTCGGTTTCGTTCGAGATACACAGCGGTCACTTGATCTGAGGTTGTCACGCCC
>DFDG01000019.1:10255-10449 GCA_002367815.1 Opitutaceae bacterium UBA3033
CTTGATCTGAGGTTGTCACGCCCGTTGCATTTTCATCTCCAGCAAATGTGCAGTCCTCGATCACAATATCGTGGGCGGCGTCCAGGATCTCAATCTGACCGCGGTCCGTGCCTTCGGCATTACCCATAAACTGACAACGATTGATCCGACATGAGTGCACTTCAACTGGTCGCGGCGAAGGCCGGAAATGGATG
>DFDG01000066.1:0-47839 GCA_002367815.1 Opitutaceae bacterium UBA3033
GGTCAGTTGCGGATTGTCGTTACAACTCACGGTTCGTTATGCGCCGACCCTGCGTTCTATGAATGCCTCGGTTTGCAGCCTGCTTCAGCCCTCGCCGTGCACGTCAAAAGTTTGATGGGCTGGCAAGCCAGTTACGATATGGGCCCGGAAAGGGGGTTACGTTTCGATGGTCCCGGATGCACCTCTTTGAACTTTGCGCGATTGCCTTTCACCGATTCAAGCCGTGAACTTTTCCCTATCAGCCAATCACCCCCGAACCCTATTTCCCTATGGCAATCGATCTGACTGACAAAGTGTGCCTCATCACCGGCGCGGACGAAGGCATCGGCTTTGGCATTACCCGCGGCTTTCTCAAACGCGGGGCAAAAGTCGCCGCCGGTTTACTGAACCCGGACAAATTTGCCGCACGGGCTGCCCCTGCGCTGACCGTGGCCATGGATGTGACCAAGCCTGAACAAATCGAGGCAGCCGTCGCCCAAGTCGTCGCGCACTTCGGCCGTATTGATGTGCTGATCAACAACGCCGGTATCTATCCACGTTGCCCGGCCGACGAGATGACCTACGCGGACTTTGAAAAGGTCCGCGAAATCAATCTCGACGGCACCTGGCGATGCTGTCTTGCCGTCATTCCCCATTTCAAAAAGCAAGGCTCCGGCATCATCATCAACACCGGCAGCATCACCCTGCGCGCCGGACTCGCCAATCTCTCGCACTACGAATCAACCAAGGGCGCCATCGTCGGGATCACCCGGGGACTGGCCCGCGATCTCGGCAAATTCGGCGTCCGAGTCAATTGCCTCCACCTCGGAGCCATCCAGACCGAGGGTGAGTTGCGGCTCGGTTCCGATCAGGATGCCTTGATCAAAACTTTGGAGGCAAGACAGTGCCTGAGCGGTCGGCTTACTCCCGATACGATTGAACCTTCCTTCGCGTTTTTTGCTTCCAACGAAAGCGGTGACATCACCGGCCAGTGCCTGACCGTGGATCGCGGCTGGGTGCACGAGTAGGTTATTCAAAAATTTTCCCCATGCCTGTTCCCACCAAGTTCGTAGACTCACATCAACATGTTCGTTGGCATCAGCGCGACGAACACGGCCTCATTGCCGACATGGATGCGCACGGCATCGCCTACGCGTGGCTGCTGACCTGGCAACTCAGTCATATCGACCAGGCCCCGGAATATAATTTTTGCCTCAACCCCGAACTCTTTAACCCCGACGGCACGCATCCGGGTATTCCGCTTTCGGAATTACTCGAAACCAAGGTCCAATACCCTGCGCGGTTTGTGGTCGGTTTTTGCCCGCACCCCACCTGGGCCCAGGCCCCGGCCATATTGGAAGCCGCCTACAATATGCACGGGGTGCGAGTTTGCGGGGAATGGAAGTTCCGCGTGCCATTCGACGATCCGCGCTGTCTCGCGATCTTCCAAAAGGCCGGCCAACTCAAGATGCCCGTGGTGCTCCATCTCGACGTGCCCACCTTGCCTGACCCGAAGACCGGTGCACCCGTATTTCAACCCCTCTGGTATGGTGGCACGGTCGCCAACCTCGAGAACGCCCTCAAGGCCTGCCCTGACACTATCTTCATCGGGCACGCGCCAGGATTCTGGCGGGAAATCAGCGGTGATGCCGATACCTCTTCGTCACCTTATCCCGAAGGTCCAGTCACGCCGGACGGTCGGCTTTATCGGTTGTTCGATACCTATGCCAATCTCTACGCCGATATGTCCGCTGGTTCCGGTCGACAGGCCTTGTCGCGCGATTCGGAACACGCCGTGAAATTTATTACTCGCTATGCCGACCGGTTGCTTTTCGGGCGCGATTACTATGAGCAGGAACTGCACGACTTCCTGCAGACCCTGCCACTGTCAGCTGAGGTCATCGAAAAGATTTACTGGCAGAACGCCGAACGCTTGGTCGCCCCGCCGCTGTAACCCAACCGCTCACTTGGTTTGTGGCCGTAACGCACTGATTATTAGCCTAAATATTTACTCCGGTCGGCATTCATTACTTCATTTGTTCTTAGTGGCTGGGCGCCTCCGTGGCCAAAACCATTTCTCACTCTGATTTCGGTCGCAGCGCGCAGCCGGTTTGAGCGCCGAACCAGCCGGTCCAAATAAAAACCCCCATGCACGCGATCCAGAACCAGAGCGGATGCGGGATCGCCTTCAGATTCATCACCCCGGCAATCAACATGAGCACCCCCACGAACAAGCCCTGCCGCAACGGCCCCTCGTGGTGGGACAATCGCGCCGCCACTGCGGAGCCGACAAAGGTGCCGCCGGCGTAGGACAAGAGCACCAGCAACAGGGCGCCCACAGGGGCCTTCATCATCAGTTCTGCGAGCACCTGGGGATCGGTGAAATCCGTGCCCGGTGGCGGAGGATAAAGTGAATGGGCCAGGGCCTGCACCAAACCGATCAGGACAATCGCCACAAAGGTGCCGGCAAAGATAGAGAGAACATTACGAATGATATGATGCATGGTGTAGCCGAATAGCGCAGAGTCTCATGTTTTACCGGAATACCGCAAACCAGTAATGAGATCAATGGCTGGCCCATGGCTTATCGAAGCTCGCGGGCCAGACGGACAGGTGGCCGAGCGCTCCGCGCGCGGCGGTTTAGATGCTTCACCTCGAGCTTTGCCGGGAGTGACCCGCCCTCGCTCCAAGTGATTTTAATACGCAAATATCCATGGGTTGGCCCACGGACAACCAACTCCGTGTCTTTGCGCCTCCGTGGCCAACGTTAATCAGCGTTCCCAGGTCGCCGCCGTATCCGCAATCATCTGCGGCAGCATCGGGAAACGCGCTTCACCATAATTGAGGGCAAAACGTAATTTACCTTCCCGAAATATCCAGGTCGTCGGCACCCACGTCATGGGCAGGTCCATGAAATACTCGATACTCCCCTCGCCTTTGCGCACGTGGTTGGGGTGATGCAGCAGCTGCAGGTTCGGCTCTCCACCCACGCCTTGCCCGGCCAGATAAGCCACGCCATCATCACTGCTGCACACCGTCACAAAGATGAACTACACCGTCGGATTGGCCGCGATGAATTTCGCCCAACCTTGATCTTGATTTTCCGCCTTACTATTGGGACACCACGGCGCCCACAGGTGCGCCACCGTGATCTGCGGTTTCGCGACTTCCGCCGCCACGGTCTGTTCCACCATGAGCCAACCCGGAGGCTCCGCCCATCCGAGCGAAGCCATGATAATAAACAAAGTGAAGATGCACTTCATGCCCCCAACATAACTTATATCCCCGAGGAAGAAACCACGGATTTTACGGTTCAACTTGGAGGGCAAAACCTCCAAGCCATGCACCCATGATCCAAGCTAACAATTACAAACCTCACTTCGTGTTCATCCCTGTGATCCGCGCCAAACCCAACTCGGCATTCGTAATCATGGATCGTGGTAGAAAAATACCGACAAGGCCGGCAAAAAGCGTTTTATGGCCATTTACCTTTTAGAGGCGAAACCTTCCCGTGCATGAAATTGATCCCCCTAATTCTCACTCTGCTCCTGTTGCTCGTGACGTTGGGGTGCGCCAATTCGGAGGTTAGCTACGCCATAAAGATGGCCAATCGTGAGGCCCTCGCCACGGGATTACCGTTTCGGTTGCATGCCGAAACGATCAATGGAGAATCAGTTTTTGTGCGGACCATGATCGATGTGCCCCACGGTCCCACCTTGGCTGACGCCGTGCTCAAAACCGATGTGCTAGCCCTGATCAAGAAGCTGAAGCCAGTCAAAGACGGGGAGATCCCGCAATTGAAGACACCCGGATTTTGCCGGATGGACGTGAGGTGTGGTTGATCAAATCGGATGCGGTCGGCGGAGGGATTGCCTACATCGTCACATTGATCCCGACCTCCATGGGTGGCACTTCAATTTTGATGGACGGCCCGATCCTCTTCTCAAAAAAATCGCCGCTGAAATAATCGATTGGGCGGAAGAGTTCCGCTCAGATGAAGGTCGCGATCTCGTGCAGGCTTTTTTTCACGGTGGCGGCAGCGGGCACTTCAGCGACCTCGGCGGGATAACCGGCAACGAGAAGCAAAAAAGGCTTCTCCGTGGCTGGTCGATCGAGAATCTCGTTAAGAAAATTCATCGGGCTCGGCGTATGGGTGAGCGTTACCAATCCAGCGTGATGCAACGCGGTGATGAGCAAACCCGTGGCGATGCCGGTCGATTCCTTGGCATAATACATTTGCTGACGACGGCCACCGGGCAATTCGCGCTGATTGACCGAAAAAATTGCGATCAGCCACGGCGCGGTTTCCAGAAACGGCTTGGATGAATCGGTGCCGAGTGGCGCCAGCGCTTCCTTCCATTCCAGCGGGGCGCGGTGGGCATAGAAATCGCGCTCCTCTACCTCGGCAGATTCGCGCATACGACGTTTGATCGTGGGGTCCTCCACGGCCACAAAATGCCAGGGCTGCAAATTCGCTCCATTGGGTGCCGTGCCAGCGGTCAGCAAACAGGTTTCGATCAATTCACGGGGCACGGCTTGATCGGAAAAATCCCTCACCGTGTGACGCTGCCTCATCATGGCATAAAACTCGACTGCGCGGGCCTGCATCTGATCGGGCCTTAGCGGATGGAAATCCAGTGGCGTCATGGTTGGGGTATCCATGAGGGGGAAGTCAATCGGACCAAACTGCGGGTGCGAGATATTTTCCATTTGAAACCCCCCAAGAGCGCGCAAACAAAATGTCTTCGTAGCGCATATCTTGCGGTCGCACGATTTCAAGATTGCGCACTGCTTTGCACCCATTGCACTCGCAGCTCTTTTCCATGTCAGCCCCTCCTTCTCTCAATCCCGAACATGTGCTTCGTATTGCCAGCGAGCTCCAGATCAAGATTCATCAGATCGCGGCCACGGCCCAACTTTTCGCCGAGGGAGCAACCGTGCCGTTTATCGCCCGCTATCGCAAGGAAGCCACGGGCGAACTGGACGAGGTGCAGGTCATGGCGATCCGCGATCGTCTGGAACAAATGGGGCAAATCGATGATCGCAGGAACTCCATTCTCGCTTCGTTAAAAGAGCGCAACTTACTCACGCCTGAACTGGAGAGGGCCATCGCTGACGCAGAGACCTTGACCAAGCTGGAAGACATTTATCTACCCTTCCGCCCCAAGAAGCGCACTCGCGCCACCATAGCCAAAGAAAAGGGACTCGAACTACTAGCTGAACTACTCTGGGCCCAGGACCCCGCGACGGATGTCGCCGCAACCGCAGCCGCCTTGGTTGGACATGAATACATTCTCGATGACGGGAAAAACACCGCCGGAAAAATCGAGTCAGCCGATGATGCACTCGCCGGAGCCCGCGACATTCTGGCCGAGCGTATCAGCGACGATGCCCGGGCCCGGGAGAAACTGCGCAAAGTCTACCGCGATCATGCCGTGATCTCCACAAAGGTGATGATTGGCAAGGAAACCGAAGGCGCGAAATTCAAAGACTACTTTGACTGGAGCGAGCCCCTGGCCAAAGCCCCCTCGCATCGCATCCTCGCCATGCGTCGAGGGGAGAAAGAGCTCTACCTCATCATGCGCGTGACCTTGCCCGATGAGACCACCGGGCTCGTCGCGGTCGAGCCTCTGTTTGTAAAGGAAGCTGTAGCTGGGGTCGCTGACCCCGGTTTACCCGTCATAGCCTTGGCAACGGAGGGACCCGTCTCAGCGAGACCAGCTACAACCGCGGCCGCCCAAGTCCGTCTGGCGGTGCAGGAATCATGCAAGCGGCTCCTCTTTCCCGCGCTCGAAACCGAAATGCGCCTCGAGTCGAAAAAGCGCGCCGATACCGATGGCATCAAGGTCTTCACCGACAACCTGCGTGAACTCCTCCTCGCCGCTCCGCTCGGCCAGAAAGCCGTCATGGCCATCGATCCCGGATTTCGCACCGGTTGCAAAACCGTGCTCCTCGATCAACAGGGCAAACTGCTGCACAACGACGTCATCTATCCGGATCGCATGGAAGCGGATGCCGCCGAGAAAATTCGCGCCTTCGTGCAGCACTTCAAGGTCGAGGCCATCGCCATCGGCAACGGGACCGGCGGGCGCGAAACCGAAACTTTTGTGCGCGGACTCAAACTCCCGCCGACCATTCAAATCGTGATGGTCAACGAATCCGGCGCTTCGATTTACTCCGCGAGTGAAGTCGCCCGCGAAGAATTCCCCGATCACGATCTCACGGTGCGCGGCGCCGTTTCCATTGGCCGCCGGCTGATGGATCCACTGGCCGAACTTGTTAAGCTTGATCCCAAAAGTATCGGCGTCGGGCAGTATCAACACGACGTGGATCAAAGCGCCCTCAAACGCTCGCTCGATGATACCGTGGTGAGTTCCGTCAACGGCGTGGGCGTGGAGCTCAACACCGCATCGAAGCAACTCCTCAGCTATGTATCCGGCCTCAGCAGCACGACCGCCGCAGCCATCGTCGCCCGACGGGACAAGGAAGGCCCTTTCAAATCACGCCGCGAGTTATTGGCCGTCGCCCGCCTCGGCCCCAAAGCCTACGAGCAGGCCGCTGGCTTCCTGCGCATTCGCGATGCGGAGCATCCGCTTGATGCCAGTGCCGTGCATCCGGAACGATATGCCTTGGTCGAAAAAATGTCCACCGACAGTGGAGCCACGGTCGCCGAGCTCATGACCAGCACCACCCTGCGTGCCAAGATTGATCTCGAGGCCTACGTCACCGCCGAAGTCGGTCTTCCCACCCTCACCGATATCATGGCCGAGCTCGCCAAACCCGGACGCGATCCTCGCGCCCAGTTCGAAGCGTTCAGCTTTCAGGAAGGCGTGAATAAACCCGAGGACCTCAAGACCGGTATGCGCCTCCCCGGCATCGTGACCAATGTCACGGCCTTCGGCGCCTTCGTCGATGTGGGCGTGCACCAGGACGGTCTCGTCCACGTGAGCCAACTGGCAGACAACTTTGTCAAAGATCCCTCCCAAGTCGTGAAACCCGGCCAGAAAGTCCGCGTGACTGTCACCGAAATCGACCTCGCCCGCAATCGCATCGCCCTAAGCATGCGCAGCCAACCCGAAATCGAAACGCGTTCATCAGGCGTGCCGAGCGGTCAACGATCCGCTCCTGGTCAACGCACCAAATTCACGGGTGGTTCTTCAAGTGCTCCGGCAGCCCGACCCGCTCAAGCCCTGACCAACGATTGGTTTAGCACCGCGCTCAAAAAGAAACATTGAGCCAGAGGTCAAGAGACACACTCCAAGCATGTTAACTTTGCCCAGAGGGTGTTTCATCGGGGTCGCCCACCACCGCATCTTCCGACAAATAGTTTAACCTCCACCGGGAGGTTATTATTGGCCAGCCGGGCTTGAATTTTCCGATAAAATTGGAAGCAACCTTTGGCAAAGTCAGGAGTCAAATTCCAAGGTATGAACAAAGAAATCACCCCTGAAGTCCTCGCCACCAAAACCATCATTCGCGGTATCCACCTCGATCTGACCGAAGCACTGAAGCAGTCCGCCCTAAACAAGGCCGCAAAGTTGCTCAGTCATAACAATCATATCATCCGTATCCGGATAGATATTGAGCACGATAAGACAAAAGGCCACGGCGACCAGTTCATCGCCAAAGGGCTTATAGAAATTAGCGGACCGGATCTTGTGGTCACCGTTGAGAGTGAAGATGCATACAAGTCACTCGATTTGCTCGTCGACAAACTGGACCGTCAGCTGCGCCACCGCCACAACGAGCGGAAGGACAAGCGCAATCACCCCCATGCGGTGGAACTCGATTCCGAACTGCCGAAGACCTGACAGCGAACCGCTCAGCCAATGTCACCTATTAAGTAACATTCAAAATGGGCGTTATTCACCTAAAAGTGTCACTTAATAGGTGACACTTATGCGCAATGCATCGCGTCGGAAAAGACTTACTGCTGACATCAACGATAGGGCTGATGCAGTTCCACGGGCTTGGGGGTTTTGGGTCCACGCAATCGCAGGTTGAGCATCTCCACGCCACAGGAGAAGGCCATGGCGAAGTAGACATAGCCTTTGGGGATGTGCATCCCCGTGCCCTCGGCTACCAAAGTCACGCCGATCAATAGTAGGAATGACAAAGCCAGCATTTTAAGGGTCGGGTGCTTGTTCACAAAATCACTGATTGCGGTGGCCGAAAACAGCATCACGACCATGGCGAGCACGACCGCTATCATCATGATGGCCAAATGTTGAGCCATACCCACGGCGGTGATGACCGAATCGAGGGAGAACACAATATCGAGCAGCATGATCTGCACGAGCACCTGGCCAAAATTGGCCGCCCCTTTCACCGGGTTGTCATGTCCATCCTCCCCTTCCAGTTTCTCGTGAATTTCCATCGTGCTTTTCACCAAGAGGAACAAGCCACCGATGATTAAAATCAGGTCACGCCCCGAAACCCCATGACCCACCAAGCTGAACAAAGGGGTGGTCAGCTTGGCCATCCAAGCGATGCTCGCGAGCAGCAGCAGCCGGGTGATCAGAGCCAGACCCAAACCGAGTTGCCGGGCCTTGGCCTGCTGAGCTTTGGGTAGCTTGCCGGCCAAAATTGAAATGAAAATAATGTTGTCGATCCCGAGCACAATCTCGAGCCCGGTCAAAGTAAGCAGGCTGATCCAAGCCTGCGGTTCAGAAATCCATTCCATGGCGGTCATGCAGACGAGTAATTCACATACGGTCAATCCATGCCCTACCCACGCACTCATTATTCACAAGCCACGGAGACCCCAAGACACGGAGCCTGTCGTAAACTTACTCTGCGTCTCCGTGGCCGAAATGAATTGGCCCAAGTTTCGCGTTGAGGTTCAGCGCTTCGACCAGAAATCACCCCACCCACGCCAAACCGAAGCGCAGCCAAAACGGAATCACGAGAAGCCCCACCAACACGGTGGCAATCACCACCCGCACGGCGACCAGCGGATGACCGCCGTAGTGTTTAACTATTACCAGGGGGAGAAACGCCGCCGGCATTGCTGCTTGCACCAAAATCACATGCCGCAGGTCAGCGGAAAATGGACCATAACGGGCCAACAGCAGCATAAGAAAAGTCATCACGCCGAATCGTAAACCTACCGCACCCAGGATGGTGCGAAGATCAACCAGGTCAGTCGTCTTGCGGAACAAATGCTCGGCCAAGGTCGCGCCACTGAGTATCAGTCCAAACGGGATGGCGCACGCAGCCAAGGCATGCACCACCACCAAAAATACCGCCGGTATATATTCACCCAACCCCAGCAGATTGACCCCCACGGAAACCACCAAGGCCCACACCGGCGCGTTGAAAACTTTGCGCCAACCCGTGCGCAATGATTGGCCAGCCAGCACGAGCACCCCGACCACCCAGATCGCCACTTCGCAACCGACATTGTGCACAAAAAGAACGCCCAGAGTTTCGCGACCAAACAATGCCTCCACCACCGGCACCGAAATGTAGGAATAATTGTAGATCCCGACGGTAAACGCGAAAGTGCGCAAACCCGTGCCCACCGTAAATCCCATGGCTTTGGCCGCATAATAACAAATGCCGATCCCCACGGACATAGTGCCGAAACCAACCAAAGGCGCCCAACCCAGATTGGTCGGTTCGCGCAATGCCGGATTGGCGTAAACGTTTTCAAAGATGATGCAGGGATAAAGCACGTTGACCACCAACCGCAGCAGACTTTCGTCCGCCGCCGCCGCCAGCCAGTTGAATCGGCGCATGAGCACCCCGATCCCCATCACCCCAAACACGGGCACGATCAGCAGCAGCAGTTGCAGATAGGATGGCACGAAAGAATATATTCAACCCGCCATTGCCAGTCCGGCAAGCCGGCCTGTGGTCCAAGCCGCCTGAAAATTGAATCCGCCGGTAATCCCGTCAATGTCGAGCACTTCGCCGGCAAAATGCAATCCAGGACAAAGACGGCTTTCCATGGTCTTGAAATCAATCTCGCGCAACCGCACCCCGCCGCAGGTGACGAACTCTTCTTTGTTCATACTTTTCCCAACCACGACAAAATCCGACCCGGTAAGCACGTCTGCCAGTTGTCCGAGCGCGGTTTTGGCCACGCCAGCCCATTGCGTGGTCGCAGTGATGCCAGTCGTTGCCAACAAACGTTCCCAAAACCGCGAAGGCAGATTGAAAGGATTCCACGAGCCCAACTGTTTGCGGGGATGTTGGGTTCGCAAGGCGGTCAACTCGCGCAACATAGTTTCACGTGTGTACGGTGGGGTAAAGTTAACCCGCAAAGTAAATTGATAATCACAGGCAGCCAATTCGCGAGCGCCCCACGCCGACAGTTTAAGCACGGCCGGACCACTCAACCCCCAATGCGTGATGAGCAGAGGGCCGTCCGTTGCCAGTTTGGTGTCTGGCACACCGACGGTCACATGCTCCATTGAGATGCCGGAAAGTTTCTCCAGCCGTTTGTCGTCGATGTGAAACGTAAACAATGACGGCACTGGAGGCTCGATGACGTGCCCGAGCTTTTCGGCGATGACCAGACCCACCGAGGAACGGTTTCCCCCGGTGGCGATGAGAAGCCGGTCACAGCGCAGTTCAGAATCGTCGGTCAACGTGAGCCAGAACGCGGGTTCACCTGATGCGGTCATGGCCTCGACATTGCGCACGCCCAAATTGGTTTTGATTTCAACGCCGGCGTTTTCGGCCGCCTGTTGCAGACATTCAATAATCGTCACCGCATCATCCGTCACCGGAAACATGCGGCCATCCGATTCGATCTTCAACTCGACCCCGCGCACGGCAAACCACTCAATGGTATCACGGGGGGACCAACGGTGAAATGCACCCAATAATTCGCGATGGCCACGCGGATAGCGTTTGACCAGCTCGCGCGGTTCAAAGCAGGCATGAGTCACATTGCAGCGACCACCGCCGGAGATACGCACTTTCGCCAACGGGTGGTTGGTGGCTTCATACAATGTCACCTGAGCCGCCGGGTTGGTCTCCGCGCAGGTGATGGCCGCGAAAAACCCCGCCGCTCCTCCCCCGACAATGACCACTCGTGGATTACTCATGGACGCAGCGTGGAAACCCCATGCCTCGCCGTCGAAGACAAAAAACGCCGCGAACCAAATCGCGGCGTGAGAAATAAAGAGGGGACAGGACTCAGTCTTTCTTTGGTCGTTTGCCCCCTTCGGGCCGACCTTGGCGGGGCTCGGGACGAGGCATCGCATCGAACTTGGCCTGCTGTTCAGGCGTCAGGATCGCACGAATGCGGCTATAGATCCCCTCGCGCATGGCGTGCATTTTCTCACGCTTTTCAGCGCGCGGCGTGGTTTCATCTTCCCGGAGCGCCTCCATCTGGGCTCGCTGCGACTGCATGATGTCCTTGATTTCAGTTTTTTGGGTGTCGGATAACTCCAATGCCTCGGACAAATGCTTCATTTGCTGGCCGGGGTTGGGTCGTTGGTCCGGCTTGTCGCCGGCCGGGGCCGCCAGGATGGGGTTGGTCGCTACAGCGAGGCCGAGAACCAATAGGAGGCAAGAGCCTCCGGGCATTAAGCTTTTTTGGGATGAACTGAATAAGGATGATTTCATATCACGGATATAGACGGTCTACCTCTGGTGTGGTTACATCACGGCGATGAACTTGGGGGAACTCTCGCACCGGGCCGCTGCCGTGGTCACAGCAATTCAGCAGCAATTGCCACTGGAAATTCGCGCATTGGCCGTGGGGGTGCCCGTGTATTACCAGCCACAACCAGATGCCGGTATTTTGGCCGAAGGCTTCGAGGCTGACATCTTGGGACTTTTCACCGGAAATCCCATCGGCACGGAAATCAGTCACGCGGACCCTGCCCCACCCCGCATTCTGCTCTATATGGACAGCCTATGGGCTCAGGCCGATGGCGACTTGGCCGAGTTCGAAGAGGAGGTGAGGCTCACTTATTTACATGAGCTTGGCCACTATTTGGGCTGGGAGGAGGACGATCTGGCCACCCGGGGATTGGATTGAAGAGGGAACCGGTTGTAATCCGCGCTTTCCAAGACGACATCACCCTGCTTAGTGTAGGGACAAATCTTACCCGTTACATGCTCATGAAAAAGTTTATCTCATTTTCTCTTCTCGCCGCGCTACTATTGGCGCCACTGTCCGCCAGTGCCTTGTCCCGTAGCGCATACGTGGAACGAGTGGAAACGTGTGAAGCCATTTTGCAGCAATTCATGTCGGATCCGACCAATGCGATTCCGGCCAATGTTCTCCAGCGCGCCCGAGGCATTATCATCGTCAGTCAGGTGCGGGCCGGTCTGCTATTTGGCCTGAAAGATGGTTTCGGCATCGTGATGGTACGTCGCGCCGACAATACTTGGAGTGTGCCCGCGATCCTCGCGGTGGGAGAAGGCAGTTTCGGCATACAGTTCGGCGTCAGCGCCAATGAGACCATCTATATTCTTAACGACGACACCACCCCACGGTTGTTGAACAACCAGCGCTTCCATGTCGGCGTTGATGCCAAGGCTGTCGCCGGGCCAAAAGCCGCCTCCAACGAACATAGCAATGAGGAAGTTTTAACTACACCGGTGTTGGTCTACGAAAAAAATAAAGGCCTTTATGCCGGGGCCAGTGTCAAAGCCGGCTATCTCTCGCGCAACGACGATGCGAATCGCAGTCTTTACAACACCACCTACACCCTGCCGGAAATTCTTTACAGCAATTGGGTGACGGTGCCGGATGAGGTGAAGCCGTTGATGGAATACGTGAATTCGTTGACTCGCTAATTGCGCCATGGCCAACGCGATCCTGGGAAGTGGCGGTTTTCACCACGTCTGTGTAAAAACCCGCAACTGGGATGCGACCATGCGATTCTATCGCGAGGGCTTGGGTTGCACGGAAAAGATTTCTTGGGCACAAGCACCCAAACGTGCCGTGATGCTCGACTGTGGTGACGGCAACTACATCGAAGTCTTTGAAGATCTAGCATCGTCACCCGCTGCCATCGGCCCGATTCATCACATGGCCTTGCGCACCACACGCCTCACCGAGGTCGTGGTGCACCTCCGGGGCATGGGTTACAAAATCACGATGGAGCCCAAGGATGTAAAAATACCAACCACCAATGGAGCTGGTGAAGTGGCCGTGTTTATTGCTTTCTGCGAAGGACCCAACGGCGAAAGCGTCGAATTGTTTCAGAACGAAAAGACTTGAGCAGTGCTCACCGGTTCGCGCGCAAGTATTCCAGCAGACCCGTGATCGCCGCCACCGTAACCTGAGCCTGCACCTGCACCCGCGAGGCATCAGGACAATCGATTCGGCTGCTTTGCACCTGCCAACCTTCAGTCTGGCGTCGGGCCAGCGCCCACCAGGCAAATGGCACTGGCACTCCCTGCGCCGGCAGGGGTTCGGCATAACCCGTGGTCGCCAATGCGATATCTGCGCCGAACAAAGTAACCGCCCCTTTCGCCATCTGCTCCGCGACTACGGCCGAAACGCAATTGCACTCCTTCGCTGCGATTTGATCGACGCCCAGATGCTTCACTTTCTGCTCCAGGGTGTAGGCCGTCAGGCCCCCGAGGAAAAAATTCGAAGCACCGGACACCCGGCCAATATGGGCCTGCAAATTGCCGCAGGTCAGACTCTCCGCGACGGCCAGAGTCAAACGGGGCTCACGCAACAACAGCTCTTTTAGTTCACTCATGGGTAGCGGGGTAATTTACTCTGCGGCCACAAGTCTGGCGTAGGTGATCAGAGACGGCGAATCGAAAATTTTCGCTTCGATCGGAGCGCTTTGCGCACCCGCCAGCGTTGGCCTCGAATCACAATGTAGCCAACGCACTTGCGCGAACCACAGCGACAAGGGTGTTTATGCCACTCCTTGAAATCGAAACCGTAGTCGTAGGTGATTTCCTCGCCCACCGCAATATCGCGCAAGGCGATGATCCAGATACGCCCCCGGATATTCTGCGGCTCACTGTTACCTTCACAGGAGTGGTTGATCAAACGAGCGGTGTTCCAGCTGACATAGCCATCAATGTCGTGCCGCTGGTTGAGCTCGAAGACATAGACGCAGGCATCAAGCCCGGCATCACGCTGGGCCAATCGGCGTTCTTCGCGGCGGGCGGCCTCGGCCTTGGTGATACGTTCGCCCACGTATTCAATTATTCGCGTGCCGGCCGGTATCAGCTTCCTGGCATAGAGTCCGCCTCCATGAATATGGGAACGTCCACGGCGGACCCACTCCGAAGTCACCGCCCGGGGTTGCGGGGATTTTGCGGCAACCATTATTTTATTTCCAAGCCTACCGGACAATGGTCGCTGCCCATCACTTGGGCTTCGATCCAGGCACGCTTCAAACGGGGCCGGAGCGCGGCCGAGGCCATGCAATAATCGATGCGCCAACCCACATTTCGACCGCGTGCTCCCATCCGATACGTCCACCAACTGTAGTGATCCGGGCCCTTTTCAAACTCACGAAAAGTATCGATGAATCCTGCTCCCAGAAAATCGCGAAACCCGGACCGTTCCTCATCGGAAAATCCGGGGTTACCCACATTTTCCTTTGGTCGTGCAAGATCGATTTCCTCATGCGCCACGTTCAAGTCGCCGCAGAAAATCACCGGTTTCGTTTTCTCCAATTTGCGGACGTATTTCAGGAGGGCACGATCCCAGGCCTGACGGAAATCAATGCGGGCGAGTTCGGGCTGTGCGTTGGGCACATATAAACCGACGACATAGCAGTCGGCATACTCCGCCGTAATGGCGCGGCCCTCGGCATCGTGCTCGGGCGAGCCGATGCCATTGGTCACCGCCAATGGCTCACTCCGGGAAAAAAGCGCGGTGCCACTGTAGCCTTTTTTTTGCGCGGCATTCCAAAACACCGAGTAGCCCTTGGGCCAAACCACGCCCTGCACGTCGCCGGGCAAGGCCTTGACCTCCTGCAGACAAATCACGTCAGCCCGGGAGGTTTGCATCCAATCGAGCAGACCTTTGCCGAGTGCCGCACGCACGCCGTTTACATTCCACGAAAGCAGTTTCATTCGCAGATAGTTTTCAAAGCCGCGGCAACGAAGCGACTGTTTTTGTAGCGTATTACAATCAAAGTGAACCTCACGCAATGGAGATGACACGACATGACAAAACCCGGGATTGCGTCATCCATCGTGCCCGGGAGACTGACCCCACGTTCCATGTCCGCTTTTGTTCCCATTCCACTCGGTCAACCGATACCCAATACGCCACATGCGGTTTCGTGCAGTTTGCCGACCATGCGGGCGGTGCATGGCTATGAACAAAAGAATCCGGACATCGTTAAACACATGTCCTCCGGATATCCCCGGTTTGTGCTGCATCCGTTTGCCCAACGTTTGAGCGCCCACTATCGGACCCGTTCATCGCAACCTGACAAAACACTTTGGCTGACTTCATCGGCCCAGATTGGAGCAGAGTTGATTGCCCTGCTCGCCAGTCCTACGACCAATCAATCTGAAGTCGCGACCGCGACCCATTTTTCCGCCGATGGCATCAACGGCGTTTCTCATCCCGACACGCCGGAATTAAATAACCGGGCCAAGCGTTTCCTCCAAAACACGGGCGGTTTCCTTTCTTCGCGTGCAGCCGAGGATCAGTTGGTTCAACTTGGCCTGCTCGATGCCGCACCTGCCGAAGCACTTTTCTCCGGCGACGCGCTCACCGAAGTAAGGCGTCACCTGCAACCTCTCTTCCCCGGCACCACGGTCGAAGATATCCTTCCCGCCACTTGTGGGATGAATGCACTATACGCCGCATTCCGCACCTTGGCCGAACGGCAGGCGGCAAAGGGTCGCACGGTATGGGTGCAACTGGGTTGGGTTTATCTCGACACCATCGCGCTGTTGAAACGGTTCGCTCCCGCGCCGGATGATTACGTGCACCTCTCCGACATATTTGATCTGCCGGCCCTTGAATTATTGTTCTCGGCTCAAGGCAACCGCATCGCCGGGCTCATCATCGAGGCCCCGACCAACCCACTGCTTCAGACTCCGGATTTGGCCAAGATCGCCCTTCTTGCTCGGAGTTATGATGCCCGGATCATTATAGATCCGTCAGTCTCATCACCATTCTCCGTCGATGTGTTGTCTCACGCCGATATCGTGACTGCCAGTCTCACCAAATACGCCGCCAGTGAGGGCGACTTGATGGCGGGGCTGGTCGTGGTAAATCCCCATACACCTCAAGCCCCAGAGTTGCGTCGGCAAATCGCCGCGCGACTCGAGCCCGTTTATCCGCGCGATCTTTCGAGACTGGCCCTCGAGATCGGCAACACCCGACAGGTCCTTCGCCAGATCGAAACCAGCGTGCCTCTGATCGCCGCCTGGCTTGAGGCGCACCCGGCGGTGAAAAGTGTGACTTGGGCCCATGATCCTGCATCGCGCGCCAACTACGAAAAAATTGCCCGCACATCGGAATCCGTCGGCAGTATGATTGGATTCACCCTGCATCGACCGCTGGAGGATTTCTATGACCGTTTACGGCTGCCCAAAGGACCAAGCTTCGGCATGAAGACCACGTTAATCTGCCCCTTCATGTATCTGGCACACTATGATTTGGTTTCAACCGAAGCTGGACGGGCTGAACTCAGCGCGAGCGGAATCGACCCGGATTTGTTACGCATGTCCGTCGGCTGCGAACCGGCAGACGAGATTATCAGCGCTCTGGCGGAAGCTTTGACCCAGTGATTCATGCCCGAATGCCAACTCGCCATCAAGGCCGTGCCCAATGCCTCTCGTAGCGCAATTGTCGGCTGGTTGGGTGGAGCGCTTAAAATCAAACTCAAGGCCCCTCCGGTGGACGGGAAAGCCAACGCCGAGCTCTGCCGTTTTATCGCCCAAGTTCTCGATTTACCAAAAACAGCGATATACGTGACCACGGGCGATACCTCACGATTGAAGCGGGTTCAGATAACTGGACTGACCCTAGATGAAGCCCGCTCCCGACTTGGCGAACAATAATCGCAATCGGACTTGGTCGCGCTTCCCCCAAAAGGGGTCAGGCCGCTATTTGATACTAATTTATCGATATTATTTGAATTGAATTCTAGATATTCAGGAACTCAATAATTAGCTATAAAGTAATTTAAAACACTGATAGACATAAGTTAATTATTAGCAAATAGCGGCCTGACCCCTTTTAGAGAAGTTCTCACATAGAAGCGCCGAGTGAGGAGGGTTGCAGCAACAGCGAGGCCCACAGCGAGGCCAATCCAAACGCCGATGGGGCCAATTCCTTTCACGCCAGCGAAATATCCAATGGGCAAAGCAATAATCCAATAGGCCACAAAAGTGATCACCATTGGCACCCTGACATCTGCCATCCCGCGCAAGGCACCCGCACCAATCGCCTGTCCTCCATCAAAAATTTGAAATACTGCAGCGACAATCATCAACCTAGCCGCCAATTCAACCACTTCAATTTCCGGTGAAAATCCGCGCGCAATCAACGGTCCGGCAAAAACAAATAGCAGGGTAAATACTACGGAAATAGCCACACTCAGGCCCAAAGAGCCAAAACCAATAACCCGCAATTTGTCACTCCGGCCCTCCCCCACTGCACGACCGATACGCACCGCCGTCGCGATCGACAAGCCCAAGGGCACCATGAAGGCGCAAGCGGCACAGCTCAGAGCAATTTGATGGGCCGCCAATTCGACGGTGCCAATCCAGCCCATCATGATGGCGGCCGCAGAAAACGCCCCGGCCTCAAAGAATAATTGCACGGCGGCAGGCACCCCGATCGCGAGCAAGTTTCGCACGTGCAACATGGAAACCCCGGCCCACCAGCGCACATTGCCTCCGAAACCCGGCCATTCGGCCCGAACTTCGGAGCGATGGCGCAACCAAGCCCAGAGTCCGATCACTGCCACGCAACGCGAAATCAGTGTCGCCCAACCCGCCCCTTCGAGACCCAAAGCCGGTGCCCCCCAATGGCCATAAATCAACGCCCAATTCAGCACCACATTAAGGAGCACACTGGAGAGCAAGATGCCCATGGGTCCCCATGGGTGCCCGACCGCCTCGCTGAACTGCCGCAATACCTGAAACATCAATGTCGGTATCATTGAGACCGCGATGATTTGAAAATAAGGTTCCACGGCAGCCACGACTTCAACCGGTTGGCCAAATAGATCCAGCCGACTGCTCGCTAGCAGCATAAATGCCGAGCTGGCCGCCGCCCAAACCACCCCCAGCAGCATCCCATGTCTGAGGTATTCGGAACATTCACGGGACTGCCCGGCACCATGGGCCCGGGCCGCCAACACCGAGACTGACATCAACATGCCGATGCCGACCAGAAACAGGATGGAGAAAACACTGTTGCCGAAGGCGGCCGCCGCCAAGGGCACCTTGCCCACATGGCCGATCATCACGCTGTCCGTGACGCCCATCAACATCTGACTCAAATGTCCGATGATAATCGGAAAAGCCAAAGCCAGCGTGCGGCGGGTCTCGGTAATGGGATTGATAGTGGACACGGGGAATTTAATGAGCGCAGGGAACCCTTTCGATTTGAAGCCCAATCGTAGGGCCGTTGCGATGAGCTCAGCCCATGACACCGCTAGCCATACTTCTCGTTCTTGCCGCGGCAGGGTTGCATGCGACTTGGAACCTGTGTGCCAAACGGGCGGTAAGCGGACTACCTTTCGTTTGGGTAGCGGGAGTCTTGTCGGTAGTAATTTGGACTCCACTCGCGCTTTGGTATTGGAGTCGGCATAGCGACTCGATCACATCCACAGGAGTCTGGTTCATGATTTTGAGCGGAGTGTTGCACTGTGGATATTCCATCTTTCTGCAACGGGCCTACCGAGCCGGTGACTTCACTTTGGTTTATCCCTTGGCCCGAGGCACCGGACCATTGTTGTCATCCCTTTCGGCGATGATTTTTCTGGGTGAGCGGCCGGGACTGTTGGCGGCCGGTGGGGGACTCGTGATCATCTTGAGCATTTTTCTATTAACCGGCGGCCATAATCTCTTGCGAGGGAAGCATGACTCGGGACCAGCCATATTTTATGGGATCGGTTGTGGTATCTTTATCGCGATGTATACCGTAGCGGACAAACAAGCCGTAACCTGGGCCCTCGTGCCCCCTCTCCTGCTGGATTGGGGCGGTAATCTTGCCCGCACGACAATCTTCGCGCCCTTCGCCATCAAGCGTTGGCCCGAAGTGCGCCACGTTTGGCAGACATATAAACTCGAATGCATCGTCGTCGCCGTGCTCGGACCTCTGGCTTATATTCTGATACTGACGGCCATGAGTTTCACCCCGCTCACTTACATTGCCCCACTGCGTGAAGTCAGCATTCTGATCGTCGCATTCATCGGTGCGCGGGTGTTGAAGGAAGCCGATGGCAAACGTCGAATGTGGGCCGCAACTGCTATGGTGTTGGGGGTGATCGCATTGGCCTTCGGATAAGCAACCACCTACTCTGAAAACCCAGCCGTGACAACGCCTGCAAATATTACATAAGCTCCTCAAACCCCCTATTGCCCATTGATGAACGACTTTTTGCATACCCTCGATTTCTGGTTACGACGACCCCTCTTTCATGTCGGACAAAGTGAGGTGACATTCATGGGAATTTCCACGTTCATTGCCTTCCTGATCGGAGTTGTGATAGGGGAGCGGATCTTCCGGCGATTTGTGCTCAAAAAGCTGTTGGCCCGCACCCAACTCGATGAATCCCTGCGTTTCGGCATCGAGCGCATCGTGGGTTACACGATCATTGTATTGGGGTTTTACCTGACGATACAAAATGCCGGCATTGACCTCAGTTCTCTCGCCGTCGTCGCCGGTGCCGTGGGCGTGGGCCTGGGTTTTGGCCTGCAGAATATTATCAGTAACTTTATCAGCGGTATCATCATTCTCGCGGAACGACCGATTACCATCGGCGACCGCGTGGAAGTCGGTGGGGTGGCCGGGCAAGTATCAAAAATCAGCCTGCGTAGCACCACGGTTGTGACCAACGACAATATCTCGATCATCGTGCCGAACTCCCAGTTTATTTCGGAAACAGTTATTAACTGGAGTCATGGTGACCCCAAGGTGCAGTTCCGGTTGCCCGTCGGCGTCGCATACGGGTCGGATACGGAAAAGCTGACCAACACCCTACTGGGGGTGGCAAAGGCTCATCCCATGGTGCTGAACGATCCAGCCCCGTCGGTTTACTTCATTGAATTTGGCGATAGCTCACTCAATTTTGAATTGGGGGTGTGGACCCAGGAAATGGTGAAATCACCACGACGGTTTCGCAGTGAGTTAAATTTTTCCATCGACAACAAATTACGCGAGGCCGGCATCGAGATTCCTTTTCCCCAGCGCGATCTACATGTGCGATCCGGTTCGCTGGTAGTGCAGCAGGCCCCCGTGAAAGAAATCAAACCGGGCCTTTGATTTCGTTATTGGCTCAGGTCTCAAACCTTCACGGTAACGATTAAAACATGCAAAAGCCCGCTTCTCCTCCGGCCGGAACTTTAAAATTCGGCACCTTTGGCGGGGTGTTCACCCCGAATCTACTGACGATTCTGGGGGTCATCATGTTTATGCGCACCGGCTGGGTGGTGGGCAATGCCGGGCTCAAGGAAAGCCTCCAAATCCTCTGCATCGCCAATGCGATAACCCTACTGACCGGATTGTCGCTTTCCACCATCGCCACCAACACCAAGGTCGGGGGCGGAGGAGCCTATTTTCTGATCTCACGGGCACTCGGGCTGGAGGTGGGTGGTGCAGTGGGCCTGCCGCTCTTTCTCGCCCAAGCCGTCTCGGTGGCCTTCTACATCGTCGGTTTCACCGAATCCCTCCACTTCATTTTGCCGACGTTACCCGACCAGTTGATTTCAGGCGGGGTCCTCGTCGGCATCTTCGTGATTGCTTGGATCGGCGCCGATATCGCGATCAAAGCGCAATATTTGATCATGGCGACCCTGGGGTTATCCATTGTTTCTTTCTTTGCCGGATTCACTCCCATCCCAGACATCGGGACCAACTGGAAACCCGGCTATCAAGACGGACAGAATTTCTGGACGGTGTTTGCCATATTTTTCCCCGCGGTCACCGGCATTATGGCTGGAGTGAGTATGTCGGGCGATCTGAAGGATCCCTCCAAGAGCATTCCCCGTGGCACCCTCTACGCCACGGTGCTCACGTTTTTCATTTACGCCGCCATCATGGGCTGGCTCGCACTCAATGCTTCCCGGGAAGAGTTGCTGAACAATAAACTGGTGATGCAACGGATTGCCTTCTTCGGTCCATTGATTTTTGCCGGTCTATGGGCGGCCACCCTTTCTTCGGCTTTGGCCAGTTTGCTGGCCGCCCCGCGAACGCTCCAGGCACTGGGACATGATCGGGTCGTGCCGCGGATATTTGCCAAAGGGGTGGGTCCATCACGCGAACCCAGATTGGCCTTGTTGGTCTCATTGATCCTGGCCGGAGTCTGTTTGCTGGCGGGCGGCTTGGATGTAATCGCACCGGTGATCACCATGTTTTTCCTCGCCGCTTACGGGACTGTGAATCTGGCCGCAGGATTTAGTGGACTGGCCGGTAACCCCAGTTACCGCCCCACTTTTAAGATCCATTGGAGTTTATCATTGGC
Source organism: Opitutaceae bacterium UBA3033 (assembly GCA_002367815.1). Taxonomy (GTDB): domain Bacteria; phylum Verrucomicrobiota; class Verrucomicrobiia; order Opitutales; family Opitutaceae; genus Cephaloticoccus. The sequence continues at coordinate 21,582 of DFDG01000066.1, forward strand.
TGGGGCGCTGGGCTGTTTCTTCGTAATGATTCTGCTCAACCCACTGGCAACCATTGCGTCTGCCGTGGTCATCGTCGGTATTTTCACCATTCTAAAACGCCGACAATACCAAACCGCGTGGGGCGACGAATGGAGCGGTATCTGGTTCGCGGTGGCTCGGCTGGGATTGCTCAAACTCGCCGACACGCGCAAGCATCGGCGCAATTGGCGTCCCGTGATACTGGTGCTGGTCGGCAACCCCGCAACCCGCCAGAATCTGGTGGATTTTGCGGATGGATTTGAAGCCCGGCGCGGACTGCTTTTCCTCGCCCATATCGTCACCGGCGATTGGCAAAAATTGATCACCTTACAGGATAAACTGGAGGAAAATCTGGAGGAATTTATTCGAGAAAATCGACTTTCAGCCGTGGCCAAAACCGTGCTGGCCGATGATTTTGAACATGGGGTTTCCACTTTGCTGCAGGTCTCAGGGGTGGGCGCGCTTGAGCCCAATACGGTCATGATTGGCTGGAGCGAAGATGTGCTCAAAAAACTGGAATTCACCCAGGCGATCCGCCGCATCCTGCAACTCAAGCGCAACCTGATCGTTTACGCCGAAGCCGAATTGTCGCACGCCCAACTAAGGCCCCACATCGACGTGTGGTGGCGGGCTCGCGCCAACGGCAGCTTCATGCTCACCCTCGCCCACCTGCTCCGCAATTCCTCGAGATGGCGTGGTCACAGTATTCGCATCATGCGGGTGATTGGCGATGAATCGCGCCGCGCAGAAGCCTTCGATTCAGTGTCCAAATTCTTGATCGAAGCGCGCATCGATGCCGTGGCTGAAATCGTGGTTTCAAAGAAGCCGGTGCATGACGTGATCGTCGAGCATTCCGGCAAATCGGAAGTCTGTTTTATTGGCATCAAACTGGAGGAAGACCACGCCGAGCCCCTCGCCGAGCACGCTGAACTCGTCAACCGTATCCACGGCCATATCTTCCTCGCCAAGAGTTGGGACAGCCTGCACTGACAATCGGAGTTTTTACCATGAACTGGCGCACCCTATCCACGCTCCTGCTGCTAATACTGCTCGGAATTTTTGCCCTGCAAAACACCGCCGTATTGACCGTCAGTTTTCTGTTCTGGTCATTCAAAATATCCCAAGCCCTGTTGATCGCCCTTTGCGGTATGACGGGTCTGCTGATCGGCCTGCTGTTCAACGTGACCCTGAAGGTTCGTCGTCGCCATAAATCCTGAGCGGATGAAGCGAACACGATATCACTGGCTACTGCTCCTGATCGCCATTGCGATCGGCGTGCTACTCAGTCGCTTGCTGCGGAAACCAGCCCCATCACCTTCCGATCCCGTTAAAATTGAGGATGGACGCACCATCGATTTTTCCAGCGGCCAACCAGTGGTCAAAGACGAAGCCGCAGACCGGGCGGCTTTGGGAAAAGCCAAAAAGGAAATGGACGAAGCCACGGCTGAGGTAACTTTTAAACCAACCAAGCCACCGGAATAATTCGCCAGCAAGATTATCTGTCCTGCCGCACTCGAACAGTGAAGCGTTTGGCCTCTTGGTTTTTAGCCACAAAGCGGATGGATTCAGTGGCGTTAGCACCAATCTCGATCTTTTGAAACGGCGTCTCGTCGCCCACGGAGAAACCTTTGGCATCTTTAAAAACACAGTTGGCCTGAATACGAATTTTTGGCGTCGAAAGATTCCTGAGATTGGCGACGACCTCCAAATAGCCTTGAGCGTTGATCCGTTCCTGCAGACCGGTGCATTGCACCGTCATGCGTGTCGCCTGGTCCAACGCGGTAAATTTTTCGGCATCCTCAATTGAATACTTGGCCTCGTCGGGAGTCGCGGGGTTATCGACTGAAGTGGCACATCCGGCCACCATGAGAATTGATGCCGTCAATACGACTAGGGATGTAACAGATTTTGTTTTCATGACCGGAATAAATTGGATGCAAAAATGGCCGGGTTCAATGCCATCGGTTAAAGTCTTTCCTGGAGCGGCTTGGGAACGAGGGTGTGATTCTTTAACTCTGCACTACCCTCCCAATTGATCTCACTGTTACGTGCATCTATCAGTTGGTAACCATACAGCAGGACTTCGTGGGCTGTGGGTTCGATCGGCATAAGTCGCTGCAATCGACCGGCCAAATAATAATCCACGACGTCACTGTCCGACCCTTCGTGCGTAGCCACGAAAATCCACTGCCGAGGTGCCCGCAGCCTGAGCTGACCCAGCACGGCATCATTGAAAGTTGATTCATCAACGGCGAATCGGGTGTCATTCGCGACCGGCTCCACGGCAATGCGCTCTGAGCCACGATTCTGCGCAATCTCAGGCACCGTGCCGAAGCCGTGCAGCATGATATTGCAAGCCACCACCAAATCGATGGCTTCGAAGCCCGTGTCGGCGATTTGGCCCCGTTCGTTCACCCGCATTTCTGCCGCAGGAACCAAGGATGGTCCCTCTGTAGTCGCGCAGCCACCGAGGATCAGCAGCAGACCAAAAACAAAAGGAACGGGGGTAGGGTATTTTTTCGGCATCAAGTGCCCATGAGTGTGCGCAAGTATCATCGACAATCGAGCCTGATGGTTTGAAAAATTCATGGACATACCCCGCTTGCATCCGTCTGGGGATATTGCCATTTATCAACTGCGATGAGCCGCCCCTGTATTTTAGCCCTTGATCAAGGCACCACCTCATCACGGGCCATAGTATTTGATCGACGGGGCGGCTTGAGAGCCTGCGCCCAGCAGGAATTTCCCCAGTATTTTCCGCAACCCGGTTGGGTGGAACACAATCCGAGAGATCTATGGTTAAGCATCCGTCGCGTCGCCCTGCAGGCAGTCTCTGAAGCCGATCTGGTCGCGAAGGACATCGCCGCCATCGGCATAACCAACCAGCGTGAAACGACTATGCTGTGGGATCGGCAAACGGGCGGGCCGCTCCATCCCGCCATCGTTTGGCAGGACCGCCGCACCGCAGATCAATGCGCCAAACTGGTGCGCGCCGGAAAGGAGGCCCTTATCCGCGAAAAAACCGGCCTGCTTCCCGACCCCTATTTTTCGGCGACCAAGCTCGCTTGGCTGCTCGATCACATCCCCGGCGCCCGACGGCGGGCCAACCGCGGTGAACTAGCCTTTGGCACCGTTGATACCTGGTTGCTTTGGCAACTGACCGGAGGAAAAGTGCACGCAACCGACATCACCAATGCCTCGCGCACTCTGCTGTTAAATCTGCACACCGGGCAATGGGACGACGAATTGCTCAAACTCCTGCGGGTGCCTCACGAAGTTTTACCTGAGGTGCGCGGCAACAGTGAATTCTACGGTGAAGTGACCAGCGTGCCGGGATTGCGCGGCGTGCCGATCACCGGTATGGCAGGTGACCAACACGCCGCCTTGTTCGGACAGGCTTGTTTCAAACCCGGCATGGCCAAAAACACCTACGGCACCGGATGCTTTCTGTTGATGCACACCGGCACCAAACCGATCGCTTCCAAACACAACTTACTCACGACAATTGCGTGGAAATTAGGGTCCCGCACGGAATACGCGCTCGAAGGCAGTGTGTTTATCGCCGGGGCGGTGGTGCAATGGTTGCGGGACGGCTTGGGGCTGATCAAACAATCATCCGAGGTGGAGAAACTAGCGGCCCAAGTAGACGACAATGGCGGGGTTTATTTGGTGCCGGCATTTGCCGGTCTGGGCGCACCGCATTGGGATTCAGGCGCACGGGGAACGCTGGTCGGTCTCACTCGGGGCAGCACAGCCGGTCACATTGCCAGAGCCGCTCTTGAGAGTATTGCCTACCAAACCGCCGATCTGATCCACGCCATGCAAGCTGATGCCGGTCGCCGATTGGGCGAGCTTCGAGTCGATGGAGGGGCCTGCATCAATAATGGCCTCATGCAGTTCCAAAGTGACTTGCTACGAGTCCCCATCGTCCGGCCTCAAATCACTGAAACCACGGCATTGGGCGCAGCCTATTTCGCCGGGCTCGCGGTCGGATTTTGGGAAAACCGTAACGAGATAGCGGGCCTATGGTCGGCCAACAAAACATTTAGCCCCCAGGCATCATCCACCAAGATGCGCCAACATCTAAAACATTGGCAAAAGGCGGTCGCCCGGGCCCGTGATTGGGCTTAAATAGGGAGCCAAAAATTTGAACTTGAGGCTGACGCTTGCGCTTGGTCAGGGCTCAACTAGGATACCTCTTCTTTCATGCGCAACTTTCTCATTATTGCCCTCATTGGTTTAGGTATGTTAACCCTCGCAGTCGTCGTGCGGTCGGGGATATTCGCCCGCAAGGATCCGGGGCGCCCCATCAACAGCACGATGCGACTCGCGTTGGAAACCAACGGCAAGCCAACGGTAAGCACCGAAGACGCCATGCTCATCGCCAAAGAATTCGTTGGTAAACACACTCAACCCTCAGGCCTCATGTATGTGCCGCGGCGTTCCGGCGAAGGTCCGCTAGCGGTCGTTGGACAGGAGATCGTGGTGAATTACGAAGGTCGCTTTCTGAACGGTGAAATCTTTGACAGTTCATACGATTCGGGTTCGCCCTTTACTTTTAAAGTGGGCGTAGGACAGGTCATCAAGGGCTGGGATGAAGCTTTTCTCAGCATGCGCCGTGGGGATAAGCGCACTATCATCGTCCCCTACTGGCTCGCCTACGGCCTCAACGGCAAAGGTCCCAAAATCCCCCCACGAGCGACCCTCATCTTCGAGGTCGAGCTGCTCGATATCCACTAAGTTCACAGCCCGAGCAGGCTGCCGTTGCGCTTGAGCCATTTCTCGGCGATCCGCCAATCGGGGCAAACCTCCTCCACGCGCGCCCAAAACCGGGCGGAGTGATTCATTTCGCGAAGATGCATGAGCTCGTGATAAATGATGTAGTCGCGCACCCCATCCGGTGTTTGCACCAATCGCCAGTTGAGCGAGATGGTGCCGTTCATTGAGCAGGAACCCCAGCGCGAACGCTGATTGCGCACCGATACCATTTTGACATCCACGCCGGTGACCGCGGCCAGTTCCCACGTGCGACCGGGCAATTCGATCTTACCCATCCGGGCGAAATGCGCTTCCAGGGTAGGTCTCAAATCACCCCCAAATCCCGGCACCCGAAAAACATCGGCCGCCAAACAAACCTGCGGACGTTCACCATTGGTCGCGATGCGAATTTCCGTCATCTCTCCGCGCCAAAGCACAAAGGTGCCGATCGCCCATACTTCCGCCGACCGGGGACGTTTGGCTTGTCGCATCTTCTCCCGCTCCAACCAGCCTTGATGCTGGGCGACAAATTGTTCCGCACCACGTTGCGATCCCCGCGGAGGGATTGTTGCCACAGCCGTGCCATCCTTGCGTAACGTCAACCGATAGCTGCGAGCCCGGTCACTACGTTGAAATACAATGGCTGGGTGCGATTTTGTCGAAGACGCACCGTCACCGTCGACCATCGTAGCCTCAAACAAATTCTGCTGGTTCTCGTTATCCATGAATCAATCGCGACCAATGATTGAATTGGCCTTTGTGACCATTTGCTGTCGGCGCAATTTCCAAGCATGCCATATGGTGGGCACCTGACCGATGTGCCAAGGCACCAACTGGGCGATGATCAAATCCTCCACCCCGGCGGCAATCTGTAGCGACATCGCAAAATGAAACGGCGCTTCCGACCATTCACACAGCAAAGGCACGAGTGATAACGCACAGGCCACAGCCGCCACTTTTACCGCCCAAGTATGGTAGCATGGGGCGCGCCCAAATCGCAGCAATCCATGCACCACTACGGAAAAAAATATCGTAAGTCCAGCCGCCACCCATGGGAGTTCGCGATGCATGATATCAGGCCACAATAAAGCGATGCCGGCCAATCCGCCCAACAAGGCTAGGTAGTCCGCCGCACTGTCGAGCTTGCGACCAAATTCGCTTTCGGCATGCAACCAACGAGCCAAAAATCCATCGATCACATCGGTGGCGAGAGCCACGGATAACAACACAACAAACCATGGCTTTGATCCCGCCAACGCCGCAATAAGCGCCGTCGGCATCAATAGAATGCGCGCGGCGCTGAGCAAGTTCGGCAAGGGCGATATGCTCCGTTTAGCCATGACTATCAAATACGCACGATCTCCCAACTCGTCAACCTCCCCGCAGTAACTTCCAACCAAGCAAAACTCGGCGGCACCCCTCCCCGAGGATTGCTGATGCAGCCCGGATTAAGCCATCTCACACCGCCACGCACTTCATCCCTCGGCACATGCGTGTGCCCATGCAACACCACCTTGACGCCCTTCGGCGCACGCATCGGTGGAATATGCGTCAAATAAAAATCCACCTCTTCGCGCCGCAGTTGGAGATCAATCGGCCAGCCATATTCCCCATCACAGTTGCCCATCACCACCTGAAGCGGCGGACCCAGTTGTTCGAAATCGGCCAACACGCTCGGATCACAAACATCGCCCAAATGCCAGATTTCATCGGCCCCCGCCAAACGACCCGGCAGTGAAGTCGGGACCCAGTCATGAGTGTCAGATAAAACTGCGATACGCATAGGTATCATTGCCTGAAGTATGTATGCGGGTTTGGCAATCTGGGGCTTGCGGTCGGTCTTACACATCAATGCAATCACCTCCCACGATAAACCAAATCATATTTGGAACGCCGTATCCATGAGTGCCTCTCCCCACCGTGATTCCATGCCAGGCCCAGAAAGGCGGCAGGAGAATATCGTCGATTACACATTGGCCGGACTGACCGCCGCCAGCCTCAAGATGAAAATGTCTGCGCAATCGGCATTCAATACAGAGGTGTGTCCCGAAGAGTTGATATTCCGTAATTTGCAGGGTCAGTTGGGAATTATCGGCACGGATGGGCGAGGCTATCGCACTCTGGAACTAGGCCGAACTGACATCGTGTCCTGGGGCATCGGCCCGGCGTTCGCCGATGGCCAACGCATCATTCTGGTCGGATTCGGTCATGGGATTGCTTGGAAAGGCCAACCCAAGACTCACTCCTTCATCTACGATCGCAAGTCTGGAGAGATAGAAGAAATCACCCTCCCCGACCTCCCTGCGCCCTACACCATTATCTCATGCTTGTTTCAGGGCGAAGAACGGATCCTCTTCGGCAGCCAAGTGGAAGGTGAGATGCAGCTGTTCTCTTGTCGGCTCGACGGCTCTGAACTCAGGCCGGTGACCCAACCGGGACAGGGATTCACCTACGGAGAAACCCTCAGCCCAAATCAAAAACGCATCGCCTTTCACGCCGTGTGCATGACACCTGATGTCAATAATCGATACGCCATCTTTACCGCCAATCCAGATGGATCAGAACGCATTTTAGTCGATCGTGACGAAGATGCATATTGCTTTGGTCCTAGCTGGTCGCCCGACAGCCAATGGCTCACTTATCTCAAATGCCCATTCAAAACTGATCCCGGCCACGATACGGCTGATATTTGGATTGCCCGCTCTAATGGTTCAGAAAAGAGGTCCCTTACAACGGCATATCCACATGTCTTTGCCACCGGGTTTGGTCGGCCGCCGCACTACGGGAATGGATCAAACATGGTCCAATGGTCACCCGTAGCCGATGCCATCACTCACAGCCGGATTATACCGGGCACGATACCACCATGGGTCTGGGCTGACGATCGACCCGATCTGGACCATTTCAACCGTGACTATCGGCCGGAGCAGTCATGCGGAGGTGCTCAGCTTTGCCTTCTACATCCGTCGGGTGAAATCCGTGAAATCACCCCCGCGGTCGAGCGTCGCTGGGATTTCAGAGCCGCTTGGTCACGGGCCGGTGACCAACTCGCCTTCATTCGCTCAGATGTCGGCGGGCCGGGCCAACTCTGGGTTATAAATGCCGATGGATCAGAGGCTCGCTTCCTCACGATTGGCGAAGATGACCTCGGCGTTGATCATCCCCACTTTATGCCCACCGTCACCATCTGATAGCAGAATGTGGTTTAGTCGAACCCGGCGCCAAGCGCGAATCGCCACCGAGCCAATCCGAAGCTGAAGTTTTCAAGGTCCGTAATAATCGTCGTAGTAGAGTGGTTTGAGTCGAAGATAACGCGGATGCACAAACGCCACCAGATCCAGCATCTGGGCAACCGTCATCTCTTTATTGAAATTGGGCATCTCCAGTTCCTCCCCGTTGCTGACGACCGACGTCACGGTGCGTGCAAGGGAGGGATGAATGATCGCAGCAACCAGTTCACCGTAGGTTCGGCGTTTGGAAACTTCGCCGCCCAGTTTGATAACCTCAGCTGCCGCGACCGTGGGCTCCGGTAATCCGGGGACCCCGTCAACCGGATGGCATTCATAACATTTGAAAGTCACGAAGGTGTTTTTGGCCTAACCTTGGAGGCGCCGCCCTGCACGACGAACCTTACCAAGGAAAGCGCACCGTTGAGATTAATATTAACCGGCATGGCATCTTGAAGGTAAACCCTTGGCGCCTCTTCTACTACGCGCTCCTTGGCATAATGTGTGCACTTTTTAACCAAGAATACCACTTCGTTTGACAGTGGAATGTGAGCGGAAATAATGGCCTCGTGCTCCGAGCGCTTGCCATCGACTTCAATTCATATTTCGCCTCTGTGGAACAACAGGAGCGGCCGGAATTGCGGGGGAAACCGGTCGCCGTCGTGCCCGTCATGGCGGAAACGTCCGGGGCCATTGCCGTCAGCATTGAGGCCAAGGCCCTGGGCATGACTCGCAACGCTCGCATCGCCGAAGCACGTCTGCAATGCCCCGGCCTCATCGTCGTCGAAGCCCGGCCCGAAGTTTATATCAATTATCACCGTCGATTAAAAGAAGTGGTCGAAACCTGTGTGCCAGTTAAAAAAATCCAGTCCATCGATGAGCTCGAATGCGAATTGACCGGCAGTCTCATCCAGCCCGATAACGCCCTTGCTCTGGCCCGTCGCATCAAGATCGCAATCGCCCGCGAGGTCGGCCCTCTGCTACGAAGTTCAATCGGCATCGGACCCAATTGGTTCCTGGCCAAACTAGCCTCGGACCTCGAAAAGCCCGACGGGCTCGTGCTCTTCGACGAAGAAGATATTCCCGGCAAACTGATCGAGCGCGGCGTCGAACTCGGCCAACTCACCGGCATCGGTGAAAACATGGAACAGCGGCTCAAGGCCGCCGGCATCAAAACCGTTGCGCAGCTCTACGATGTTGGCAGCGCCCAGTTGCGGGCCATCTGGGGCAGCGTGGAGGGCGCCCGTTTTCACGATTGGTTGCATGGCGGACTGCAAGAGCGCGAACCGGTGCGCCATAATTCCATCGGCCATGGCCATGTGTTGCCGCCAAAATTGCGCAATCACGATGCCGCTCTTGGCGTGCTGCATCGATTGCTGCAAAAGGCTGCGATGCGCTTACGCCACGATGGATTTTATGCCGGGGCATTGCATATCAGCGTAAATTATCGGGACGATATCCGCTGGAGTAAGGACATCCGGTTCAATGAAACCCAGGACACCCTTCACTTTACCCAGGTGCTCAATGAACTTTGGGGCACCAGACCCACCGCGCACCTCAAAATGGCCCCGAGGCAAGTGGGTATTCTCCTCCACGGCTTGTTGTCCGGAGCGGATCACACACCCGATCTTTTCGAGGCGGGGAAGGAAGAAACTCGCAACCGGTTACACTCCGCCGTCGATCAGTTGAACAAGGTTTTTGGGAAAAACTCGGTCTACTTCGGCGGTGCCCATGGCTCCACCGACTATGCCCCGATGCGAATCGCTTTTACGCGAATTCCCCAACCTGAACTCGAGGAAATTGACCGCAGTTTGGGCCGGCGATTAAAGCCGACCAAGGTGCCGTCCAAACCTCCCGTGATTTACGACGAGTCTCCCCCTGTAGAACCGCAGTAAGTGGCGAGAAGCAAGATTGCCTCACTCCTAGGCAACGGTCCATTGTCCCCCCAGTGCCCCTCGATCCAGAATTACCAGACCTGTCGCAGATCCCTTCGGCACCTCTGACTGAGGCGTTGGGCACCGATGCCTTGGGGGCGCAAGCCATGGAGCATTCATCGCCTCATTCTCCATCCCACCTGCATTGCGAAAACTGCGGCGCCAAACTGCAGGGACCATTCTGCCATCGTTGCGGGCAACACGATTTCGATATAAACCGCTCGTTCATCCACACATTTTTCGAAGCCTTGGAAAATTTCTTCCACTTCGACACCAAGTTGTTTCGGAATCTGATCACGCTGTTGTTCCAGCCGGGTCGCATGACCGTCGATTTCAACGCCGGCAAACGAGCATCCCAAGTGCCGCCGTTCCGCCTCTACGTCTTCGTCAGCATCCTGTTTTTCTTTCTAACTTTTCTCCAGACAGAAAAAACCGCTCCAACCTTCAACACAAAATTCAACCAGGGATCCAACGCTGGTTTCACCATCGATGGAGAACCGGTCAGTGTAATGGAAGCATGGGACGCAGCGATTGAGAAAAATGACCACAATGCCGATGCCAAAAAGGCGTTGGAATCTGCCCGGAATTTGACCGATGAGATCAAAGAGGAAATCGCCACAAAAATTGCTGAAGCCGACCCGAACACCACCATCGAAGAGGAAAAATCGGAATTTGAACGTAAGATCGAAGCCAAGAGCAAGAAACTGACCTCTCCCGAAGGGCAGCGACAAATGTTCCATAGTTTCCTCGGAGCTATGCCCAAGCTCGTGCTTATCTGCCTGCCTTTTTTTGCCCTCTATACCCGGTTCCTATTTCGCAAATCCAAGCAAGTCTACCTTCAACACCTCGTGGTAGCCCTGCATTTTCATACATTCGTCTTCATCTGGTTGATGACCCGCGATGGTTGGGAATTTTTGGCTTCATTTGCTTCTGCATCGGTAGCCGAAAATATCAGCCTGGCCTGCAATGTCTGGCTGGTGCTTTATCCACTTCTGATGTTCAGGCATATTTTTGCTAACTCTTGGTTTAAAACTACTTTAAAAACTATTGTCTTGGGTTTTGCCTATCTTCTAACCTTGGTATTTGGGTTTGCAGTTACGGCCGTTATTATTCTTTGGGCTCTGTAATTTCGGCCCATCTACGCCCAACTTGGCGGGAGCATAAAAACCGGAATCTGGCATGTTTTTACCTCTCAAAAACACCCTGCCCTTGACACTCCCCTTGTCGTCAGGCACTTCGATCAACTCTTAATCAGTCAATTCCATGCAACCCACCTTCCGTCCACATCGTCTAAAGCGCGCCCGCAAGATCGGTTTTCGCGCCCGTAAAGCCACCAGAGGCGGCCGCAAGGTCCTCGCGTCCCGCCGGGCCAAGGGCCGTAAGCGCCTGACCGTCGTCTGAGCACTTTTTCACCCGCGTTTGGTGCCGCGTCATGCGTTTTCACCCTGAGCAGCACCTGCGCCGCCAGAGTGACTTTCGCAACTTGCGGGAACATGGTCAGCGAATCAACTTAGGCCTGTTTACCCTTTGGTGGCTGCATCGCCATGATGCCAAACCACAATTGCGCCGTGTAGGATTGGTCGCCTCGATTGCCGCCGTGGGTAATGCCGTGCAGCGCAATCTCGCCAAACGCCGCCTGAGAGAACTGTTTCGCCGCCATCAGGAAATCTTGCCCGCCGGTAGTGATCTTTTACTCGTCGCCCGGGCCGCGGTCAGCTTGCAACCCTTCCCCTTATTGGAGGCGAAATTCACCGAAGCCTGCCGGAAAATCGCCGCCCTTTCCCATGCCTGATAACCAGTCCAAACTATTTTCCTTTATCGCAGGTTTGCCTGCGCGGGTCTTGCTTGGACTTGTCGGATTTTATCAGCACCTTATTTCACCCGTGCTACCGGCGGTCTTTGGCCCGGCCTGCGCCTGTCGTTTTTCTCCAAGCTGTTCGCATTACGCGGCCGAAGCTGTGCGCACCCACGGAGCATGGTCGGGCAGCTGGTTGGCGGTGAAGCGACTCATCAAATGCACTCCCTTGCACCCCGGTGGTATCGATCCTGTTCCATCTGCGCAAAATCCACAGCGACCAACTTGCAGCCGCGTCAATTCCACTTCATCTGTCTCTCAATCACTTTTCCATGGATAAGAAAAACCTCATCATAGGCGTCGCGCTGCTCCTGGCAGCCTTCGTGAGCATGTATTTCAGTTCGCAGTCGGTGCCACCTCGGCCCGTCGCGCCGACTCAAACTGCCCCGACGGCGACCGGCACTGCACCGCTCACTTCAACCGGCACCACCGGAACGATCACCCCATCAATCGCACCCCCAACGGAAATCACCGCACTCGCCAAGGGTCCTGAAGGCGCGCAAGTGGACCTGTTGGTCAATAATTATGTGGAAGTGCGACTGAGCAATTTCGGCGGGGCAATCCGCGAGGTCGCGTTGCGCAAATTCGAGGAAAGCCTGGGTTCAAAAGCCCGGTTCACTTTCAATAATTCTCGCACCAATCCGATACTGGGCATCACCGCCCTGCCCGGCTTGGGCTATGAGACCGGCTTCAGCGTCGTATCAAAACGATCCAAAGAAATCGTCTATCGGGCCATCTTTGAAGACCGCATCGAAGTCACGCGGCGTTATTTCCTGCCCGATGGTTCCGAACCCGGAACCGACCCTTATCAACTGCGCCACGAGACCACGTTCCGCAATCTGACCGACCAGACTCTGCCTCTGCCCCGAATCGCACTCAGTCTCGGCACCGCCTCCCCGATTGACGACACGGTTTACGGCCAACATCTCGACACCGGTTACTCCGACGGCGAAGATCAGAAATTCATCGAGCACACCAAACTTCAGGGCGGTGGCTTTCTCGCCATGCTTGGCATGGGCTCGAAGGAACCCACCCCATTTATTACCAACAGCGCGGCCGTGACCTGGACCTCACTGAGCAATCAGTTTTTCACCAGTATCCTTACCCCTGATCAACCTGGAGTTGGTCTCACCACCCGGCGGGTGCCAGTGACCCCATTTACCAGCAGTCCGGATCGGCCAAATTTCGGTTTGAGCGCTGAGACCCTATTCGACGTCCCATCCCTGCCTCCACAGGGATCGGCCACCATCAGCATGAGTCTGTATGTAGGACCGAAGGAATATCATCGCCTGTCCAACGGAGACATCTTCAAAGCCGATCAGGACAAGGTGATGAACTTCGGGTTCTTCAAATTCTTCAGTCAGATTCTCCTCACCATGATGACATGGGTGCATGGCTGGATGGAAGGCCTCTCACCCAAATGGGCTTGGGGCTGGGCCATTGTGATCACGACCTTGATTCTTAAAACCGTCTTCCTGCCGCTCACACTCGCTGCTTCGCGTTCGGGTAAACGCATGCAGAAGATTCAGCCGGAGATGAAGGAACTGAAAGAAAAATTTAAGGACAATCCGCAGAAGATGCAGGCCGCGACCATGGAGCTCTTCAAAAAGCACAAAGTGAATCCATTGGGCGGCTGTATCCCTATCCTGCTAACCATGCCCTTCTTTTTCGGCTTCTTTATCATGTTGCGCAGTGCCGCCGAGCTTCGTTTTGAATCGTTCCTTTGGGCTTCGGATCTCTCAACCCCTGACACCGTCGCGCACATTTTTGGCGTGCCCTTGAACATCATGCCCATCCTCATGGGCGCCACGATGATCTTCCAGATGAGGCTCACGCCGATGCCCACGGTGGACAATGCCCAGGCCAAGATCTTTAAGTTCATGCCGTGGATGTTCACCCTGTTCTGCTACAACTTCTCGTGTGCCCTTGCACTCTATTCCACCATCAACGGGCTCTTCACCATTGGTCAGCAGCTCATCATCAATCGCATGAAGGACCCGGTTGATATCGTACCCGCTGTTCCTGCCCCGACCGGCAACAAGAAGGTGAAAAACGTGACGCCGAAGAAAAAGAAGTAAGCCCTGGTTCGGTCCAAGAATACCCCAACCCTTTTGTTTTGAATTAATCCCCTAAAATTTAAACACTCTCGCCATGTCAGGTCATAGCAAGTGGTCCACTATCAAGCGCGCCAAGGGTATCACCGATGCGCGGCGCGGAAAAATCTTCTCGCGGCTTTCCCGCGATATCACCCTCGCCGCCAAGGCCGGCGGCGGTGATCCCGAAGCCAACGCGCGCCTGCGCACCGTTTTACTGCAGGCCCGCAATGCCAACATGCCGTCGGATAATATTGATCGCGCCATTAAAAAAGGCACCGGCGATTTACCCGGCATGGTTTTCGAAGAACACACCTACGAAGGTTACGGCACCAATGGTGTCGCATTTATCATCAAGGTAACAACCGACAACAAAACACGGGCGGCACAGGAAATCCGGGCCACCTTCAGTCGCGGCGGCGGCAACCTCGCCCAAACCGGTGCCGTCGCATTCCAGTTTATGCACGCCGGCCAATTTCTGATCACCAAGGATCAAACGACCGAGGACAAGCTGATGGAAGTCGCGCTCGAGGCCGGGGCCGATGACGTTATCAACAGTGCCGACGGATTCGAAGTGCGTTGCGAGATCAACCAATTCGACAAGGTCATCCATGCCCTCGAAGATGCCGGGATCAAAACCGAGAGTGCGGAAATCAGCTACATCCCCACCACTACGATTCCGATCAACGACGTCAGCGCAGCAAAAACCATCCTCAAGCTACACGACGCCCTCGACGCCCTCGAAGATGTGCAAGCCGTCTTCTCCAACGAGGAAATGGACGAGACAACCAGTAACGCCGCCCACGAGTGAGGCAGGCAGCGCGAATCCTTCGCGCCCCTGTTTTACCCTCGATTTGTATGACGTGTATGACCCTGCCACCGCTTGCACTCAAGGAGCGGTGATAGTTTTATAGGTTTAATGCCAGAAGGTAGCACAGTCTCAGATCCAAGTCCCACCACCGAAGCAGGTAGTGTGGGTTTAGTCGCGACTTCGGATTTCACCTATGGCCAACCGTTTACTTTTAAAAGTGGTCAAGAGCTGAGTGGGTTTACTCTACGATATGAGACTTACGGAAAGCTCAATGAGAGTTGCGACAATGCCATTCTGATCTGCCACGCTTTGAGTGGCGATCACCACTGCGCCGGCCGTCATCTCGCAGAGGATCGCAAAACCGGCTGGTGGGACAACATCATTGGTCCGGGCAAAGCGATCGATACCAACCGATTCTTCGTTATATGTTCAAACAGTCTCGGCGGTTGCTCCGGCAGCACCGGGCCTTCTTCCATCAATCCAGCCACGGGTCGCGCCTACGGCATCACGTTCCCCTTTGTCACCATTCACGACATGGTGCGGTCGCAGAAATTGTTGATGGATCATCTCGGGGTGCGGGCATTGCACGCCGTCGTCGGCGGATCAATGGGCGGCATGCAGGCCTTACTCTGGGCCATCCTTTATCCCGCCTTCGTGCGACGACTACTGGCCATGGCTACGACCGCTCGCGAAGGCGCTCAGGCGATCGCATTCAATGAAGTCGGGCGCCAGGCCATCATGCAGGATCCGGCATGGAACAAGGGTGATTACACCCTTGAGGGTGGACCGCGGGGCGGGCTGGCCATTGCGCGGATGATGGCACACATCACCTACCTTTCCGACGCGTCCATGGACCGCAAATTTGGTCGACGTAAAAAAGCGCAGGCGGGAAATGGTGATGCCTATACCTTCGACATGCAGTTCGAGGTGGAGAGTTATCTGCGATACCAGGGCGAAAGTTTCATCAATCGCTTCGACGCCAATTCCTATCTCTATATTACGCGGGCCCTCGATCAGTTCGATCTGGGTCAAGCTTATGGCTCACTCGAGTCTGCTTTTAAGCCGGTGCAGGCCGAAACTTTGGTCGTCGGTTTCACCAGCGACTGGCTCTTCCCACCCGAGCAAAATCGCGCCATCGTCCTCGCCCTGCTCCGTGATGGCAAACGGGCCAGCTACGCCGAACTTGCCACCGACCTGGGGCATGACTCGTTTCTCTTGGAATCCGAAGAACTGTATGCGCTGGTCCGGGGTTTCCTTGAACGCACCCACGAACCTGTTGTGGATTTCTCCATCTGACCATGAGCCATCACGTAGAAAAACGAACCGTGGACATGGATATTATCGGCGAATGGGTCGAACCGGGCACCCGGGTGCTCGATCTGGGCTGCGGCCACGGCACCTTGCTGACCTACCTCAAGCAAACCAAGCGGGTGATTGCCGTCGGGGTGGATATGGATTTCAACCGGGTCTCAACCTGCGTGCAACGTGGGGTCACGGCTTATCAGGGCGACATGCATGCCTTCATGCGCGAGTTTCCCGACGGTTATTTTGATCGGGTCATCTGCTCGCGCACGGTGCAGGAACTCGATGATCCCACCGGTGTTATTCTCGAGGCATTGCGCGTGGGTCGCGCCGTCACCGTGGGTTTCGTTAATCACGGTTTCTGGAAAAACCGCCTCGATGCTCTGTTTCGCGGCCGCAAAACCCGCAACGCGGTTTACACCACCGAATGGTTTGAAAGCCATCGCTCCAATCCGGTGACCGTTGACGACTTCAATCACTTTTGCGCCATCAAGGAAATCAAAGTAAAACGACGCGTGCATCTATTGGGCGATTGGAAAACTCCCTGTCCGGTCCTGCCTAATTTTTTTGCCGGCTACGCGCTTTACGAGCTGACGAAATAGAGCCGCATCAAGGCGCCATTTAGGCCGTTCGGCATATTGCCACATTCCGCCCAACCGTGCAGGATGGGTCGATGCAATCCTCGATCGCATCCCTACAGGAACACTTTGCCCCTTTTCGCGCGAACATCATCGGCATCAATCAGGATTTCGAGTCGCCCTATGGTCGGCAGACCATCCTTTACGCCGATTGGACCGCCAGTGGCCGCATGTTTGGTCCGATCGAGCAGATGCTGAGCCGGGAGATCGCTCCTTTCATCGGCAACACCCACACGGAAGCATCCGTCACCGGAACCACCATGACCCGCGCCTATCATGAAGCGCGTCGGATCATCAAAGAACACGTCAACGCAAGTCAGGAGGACGCCATCATTTGCCACGGTTCCGGCATGACCAGTGTGGTTAATAAATTTCAACGCATCCTGGGGCTGCGCCTGCACGAAGATTTCCGCGATCAGGTTTCAATTCCCACTCAAGAGCGACCCGTTGTCTTTGTAACCCACATGGAGCATCACTCCAATCAAACTTCGTGGATTGAAAGCATTGCCGAGGTTCGGGTCATCAATGCCGACGCCGACGGGTTGGTCGATCTGAGTCACCTGGCCACCCTGTTGGAAGAATGCCGGGATCGCCGGGTCAAATTGGCCGCAGTGACCAGTTGTTCCAACGTCACCGGCATCCTCACACCCTATCATGCCATTGCCGGACTCATGCATCGGGCCGGGGGCAAGTGCTTCGTCGATTTCGCCGCTAGTGCACCCTACATCGCCATCGATATGCACCCGGCCGACGATCCCGATGGATGGTTGGATGCGATTTATTTTTCTCCACACAAATTTCTCGGTGGTCCCGGTTCGAGTGGTGTCCTCATTTTCAACAAGCAGCTCTATCACAATGGCGTGCCCGATGATCCGGGCGGCGGCACGGTTGATTGGACCAATCCTTGGGGTGAACACCGATATTTTGAGGACATTGAAACCCGGGAAGATGGGGGCACTCCGGGCTTCACCCAAGCCATCCGCACCGCTCTCTGCGTGCGTTTGAAAGAGGCCATGGGCGTTCAGCAAATCCAGCGGCGCGAGCATGAGTTGCTTGATGTGATTTGGGACCGACTCATGGCCATACCCGGCCTGCACATTCTTGCAGACCAACATCGCGACCGGCTGGGCATCATCTCATTCTACATCGACGATCTGCATTACAACCTGGCGGTGCGTTTGCTGAACGACCGCTTTGGCATCCAGACCCGCGGCGGCTGTTCCTGTGCCGGCACCTATGGACACTATCTGCTGCACGTCACCCGCGAACATTCCAAGTCGATCACCAACCTGATCGACACCGGGGACAAAACCGAAAAACCCGGTTGGGTTCGGCTATCGCTGCATCCCACGACCACGGATGAAGAAGCGTTACGCCTGGTTGAAGCCATTGAAACTCTGGCGAACAATCACCGCACTTGGGGTAAGGATTACAGCTACAACCCGCAGACCAACGAATTCACTCACCACAACGATACCGGGGCCATCAGTCGCAGGGTGCAGCACTGGTTCGATGAATTCACCCACACCGGCACCACTACCCCGGAATGGGAACCCATGGGTTTGGGCTACGAGATTTAAAGGCGCATCCCCAACCTCTCACGCCCCGAACGCACTCGCTTGCCGAATCAATTGTTTCTCCATCGCACCGCAGACCAGATCACAAAGTTTGGGTATCGTAGGGTCGCAGATACGGTAGAAAACCTGCAGGCCCTCTTTGCGGCGCGAAAGAATCTGCGCCGCCAACAACGACTGCAAATGACGCGATACATTGGCCTGCGTGCTCCCGGTGGCTTCAACCAATTGACTTACATTCATTTCGCCATCAAAGAGGATCTTGAGCAAACGCAAACGCATCGGCTCACCTAACACCGCAAAGCGACCCGCCACCAATAACAACGCTTCCTCGGACAGTGAATTGGAGAATCTTTTGGCCATGCAAAGAGAGATAAAACCGGACTTGACTTATTAACAAGTATATTCGTATATGCTCATATAGTTAATTATTTACCACTCCCTCCCATGAAAATCGACTCATTCATCCGTGTTCTCGCTGGCAGTATGATCCTGCTCAGCGTCGCCCTCGCCCACTTCGTCAGCCCATATTGGCTGCTCCTCACCTGTATGATCGGGGTAAACCTGGTCCAATCCGTTTTCACCGGTTTTTGCCCTCCTTCCCTGGTGTTACGCAAGCTCGGCTGGTTGGATGACTCAGGTATCATTCATTGGGGCGGCAAATCCTGAACCTTTTTCCCATGTCCACTACACTGGTGCGTTATGTTCTACCCGTGGCCATCGGCCTCCTGACCGGAGCTGCGCTTGGTTATTATGGCTCCTGCACTTCGGGCACCTGTCCGCTCACGTCCACTTGGTGGCGCGGCGCCATCTACGGGGGTCTCATGGGTGCACTCGTCGCTTGGGGTAACAAGTCTCATTGAATATCATGTTAAAACCAGCATCCTTTTTTCGAGCGCTCGTTCCCGGCGTATTGCTGCTGGCCGGGACCGCGTCGGCCACCACGGTGTGGTCCATTGATGAAGCGGTCGCCACCGCTCTGGAACACAGCCCGGATACCCAAATTGCCCGCGAACGCATCAAAGGAGCCCAAGCCATGGTCGCTCAAACTGACTCCGCATGGTTGCCGCAATTGTCCCTGCATGGGGCCTACACCGAAACCAACAGTCCGATGATGGCCTTCGGCTCCATCCTCAATCAGCGCGCCTTCAACTTCGGTTTGGATTTCAACCACCCCGGCCGGATCGATAATTTGAATACCAACGGCATACTGGCCTACAATATCTATGCGGGTGGTCGGGCCACCGCCCAACGCCATGCCGCCCAAGCCGGAGCATCAGCAGCCACCCACGATCTGCAGGCCGCTCAACAGGCACTTACCGCCGAGGTCGTCAAAGCCATCCTGACTGTGCAGAAAGCCCGTCAGGCCACCGTTGCGGTAGAGGCCGGGGTCAAAGCCTACGAGGCCGCAGTCTCAGCCGCCCGGGCCCGCTACGAGGCCGGGCAAATGCTCAAGGCCGACCTGCTCAGCCTGGAAGTCCAACTCGCCCAAACCCGTGAATCCCTTATCGCCATCCGGCAGGGCGCCCAACTGGCCCAATCCGCATTCTACTACGTGCTCGGACTCGAAGCCTCCAACGAGATGGCAGAGTTCATGGCCGACGATCCTGCCCTCGCCCGTCTCGCTCTCCCGACTTCTCTCGACTACTCCACTCGCCCGGAATTACTGGGCTTGGAAGAACGCCTGAAGGCTGCCGAGGCCATGGTGATCGCTGCTCGCGGCGGTCGCAAACCCACGGTCAATGCCTTTGCCTCCTATCAATATGATCAGGGTTGGATACTCAACCGCCACGGGGACAGTTGGCTCGCCGGAGTGACCGTTGACCTGAACGTCTTCGACGGTGGGCTCACATCAGGAAAAATTCGCCAAACCTCAGCCGAGGTCAACCAAGTGAAGGCCATGTTGCGCAAAGCCAAGCTGGGCATCGGTCTCGAGGTTCAACAAGCGCGTGACACTCACACCAATGCGCTCGAGCGCATGGCCGTCAGCGCGCAATCGGTCGCCCAAGCCGAAGAAAGTGCCGCCCTCACTCGCGCCCGTTTTAAAAGTGGTGCGGTTCTCACCGCCGAAATGATCGGGGTCGAAAGCCGCCTGATCGAATCCCGTCTTCGCCAAACCGTCGCCCAAGCCGACGAACGTGCCGCCTTGGTCGAACTCCGTCGTGCCTTGGGCCTCAACCCCGTCATTTAATTTCCCCCATCATGAATCGTTCCCGCCTGCTCATTCTTTCCCTCGTCACCCTTCCGTGGTTCACCGCCTGCAATCGCCATGAACCGGCAACGACTGTTACACCCGCTTTGCCTACGATACCCGTGCATGTCGTCACAGCCAAGCTCGAGAGCGCCCCCTCATTCACTGAAATCACCGGTCGGGTAAACCGGGTGCAACGCGCCACCATTGCCGCCAAACTTATGGGCGCCATTGATGAACTGCCTGTGGTGCTCGGCCAATCCGTCGCTGCTGGAGAACTGCTGGTAAGTATCTCGGCGGCGGAAATTTCCGCCCGCTTGGCCCAAGCCAATGCCCAATTGAATCAGGTTCGTCGTGACTTGGATCGGGAACGCAACTTGCTGACCCGCGACGCCAGCACGGCCGACATGGTCAAGAATCTGGAAGACCGCTTTACCATGACCAGTGCGATGGTGCGGGAAGCAGAGACCGTGCAGGGCTATGCATCGATCCGCGCACCCTTTGCCGGCACCATCACTCGCAAGCTGGCCAATGTCGGCGACCTCGCCTCGCCGGGCCAACCTCTGCTCGAGATCGAAGGCGACGGTGCCTTTGAAATTGAGGCCGGCATTCCCGACTCACTCGCGGCATCTCTCGCCCTCGGCACAAAACTCCTGGTGGAGGTGGCCGCTGCAGACCTCACCTTTGATGGCACCTTGGAGGAAATTTCCACGACCGCAGACAACTACGCGCATTCTGTCCCCGTCCGCATTGGCGTGCCTAAAGGAACGGTTCTTCGCGCCGGTCAATTCGCCCGGGTGCACCTGCCCGGTCCTGCGATCGCGTCCATCCGGGTGCCCGAGGCCGCAGTCTCGCTCTACGGTCAGATGGAACGCATCTTCGTCATCGACGCCAACCGGCACGCCACCCTCAGAATTGTTAAGACGGGAGCCGTGCACCAAGGCCAGATCGAGGTGCTCGCCGGCCTCAATGACGGTGATCGCATTGTCGTTTCGCCACCAGTCGACCTGCGTGATGGCCAGCCCGTGGAGATCCTGCCGTGAGCACATCGCAACATTCACCTTTCCCTGATCCTGCGAAGTATGGTTTCGCCGGAAGGATCGCTTCGATCTTCATCGATTCTAGGCTCACCATCATTGTCGTGGTGGCTTCCCTGCTGCTGGGCACATTCTCCCTGTTGTTGCTGCCCCGCGAGGAAGAACCGCAAATCAAAGTGCCGATGATCGACATCATGATCGGCATGCCGGGCGCGAGTGCAGCTGAAGTGGAGAACCGCGTCACCCGCCCGCTGGAGCGACTGCTGTGGGAAATCCCCGACGTCGAATACCTTTACTCCACCGCCATGACCGGCGCCAATATGACCATCGTGCGCTTCAAAGTCGGCACCGATCTGGAAACCGCACTCGTGCGCCTCAACCAGAAGCTGCAGACCAACTTTGACCGAATTCCGCAGGGCGTCACCCCGCCTTTGGTCAAGCCTCGCACGATCGACGATGTGCCCATTCTCGCCCTCACCTTTCACAGCAGCATTTACGACCACGCTACGCTGCGACGGCTGGCCATCCAGGTGGAAGATGAAGTCAAGGGTCTGCCCCAAGTGGCCGAAACCACCGTGATCGGTGGCACCCAGCGCCAGATTCGCGTGCGGCTCGATCCCCAACGCCTGGCCTCCCGCAACCTCAGCCCGGGCTATCTTGTGCCCATGTTGCAGCAGGCCAATGCTCAGGCCCAGACGGGCTCCTTCAATTTCGCCAATCAGGAAACTTTGCTGCAAACCGGACAGTTTTTTCGCGATGCCGCCGATGTGGGCCGGTTGGTGGTCGGAGCCTACGAGGGGCACCCAGTTTACCTGCGTGATGTCGCCACGATTGTTGATGGAGCGGGCGATCCCTCCAACTATGTTCTTTTTGGCCATGGTTCTGCGGGAGGGCCAGAGGAAGCTGCGGTTACCCTCAGCCTCGCCAAGCGCCCCGGGGCCAACGCCGTGGATGTCGTAACCGCCGTGCTCAACAAGGTTGACGCGCTCAAGGGCACGATGATTCCCGCGGATATCAGCGTATCGGTCACCCGCGACTATGGCGCCACCGCGAGTGAAAAATCGAACGAACTCCTGCTCCATATGGGCATCGCCGTTTTCGGCGTCGCTGTCCTCATCCTGCTGTTTCTCGGATGGCGCGAATCCCTCGTGGTTCTACTCGCGATCCCGGTGACACTCGGCCTCACGCTGCTCGTTATTTATCTCTATGGCTACACGCTCAACCGCATCACGCTGTTCGCCCTGATCTTCTCGATCGGTATCCTGGTTGATGATGCAATCGTGGTGGTCGAAAACATCGTTCGCCACATGGCGCTGCCCAGTTGCCGCAGCAAACGTCTGTTGCAGATCGCCGTGGAAGCAGTGGACGAAGTTGGTAATCCCACGATTCTGGCGACTTGGGCCGTGATAGCCGCCGTGCTGCCCATGGCGTTTGTCAGCGGCATGATGGGCCCCTACATGCGGCCAATCCCCATCGGCTCCAGTGCCGCCATGCTGTTCTCACTGGTCGTCGCATTCGTCGTCACACCTTGGGCCGCGCTCAAGATTCTACGCGGTCACGCTCCGCACAATTCGCACGCCGCCGATTTTGTTGATGCTCCCACCCCGGAGGACGCGGAAGAAGAGTCCATGCCGGACAATTTCTTTACGCGCACCTACCAAAAGTTGATGCGACCATTGCTGGCCCATCGCACTTGGCGTTGGGCGTTCCTGCTGGTGGTCGCTGGTCTCACCATCGGCGCCATGGGCTTGGTCGGCATCGGCGCCGTGAAAGTCAAGATGCTGCCTTTCGACAACAAGTCGGAATTCCAAGTCATCATCAACATGCCGGAGGGCACCACGCTCGAGCAAACCACCTTGGTCGCCCGCGAGATGGCCGCCACGATTCGCACGGAGCCCGAGGTGCGCGACTATCAAGTTTACGCTGGCACCGCCTCGCCCTTTAATTTCAACGGTCTGGTGCGCCACTACTTCATGCGTGCCGGCAGCAACGTCGCTGATCTGCAGATCAATCTGCTGCCCAAACATGAGCGCTCGGCCCAGAGCCACGAGATCGCCAAACGTTTCCGCGTACGCCTCACCCCTATCGCCGAAAAATACGGGGCCGCCATCGCGGTTGCGGAAGTCCCCCCCGGACCACCGGTCCTGCAAACTCTGGTGGCGGAAATCTACGGCCCCACCGAAGAGGCACGGCTCAAACTCGCCACCAGCGTTCGCGAAATATTTCAAGCCACACCAGGCGTCGTGGACATCGATTGGTATGTCGAGGACCAGCAGCCCAAGACAATTCTCAAGATCGATACCGCGAAAGCCGCCCTGCTCGGGATCTCCGAAAGCGCCATCACCCGCACCGTGCAATTGGCCATGTCGGGTTACCCGGTCACCAACCTGCACGTGGTTAATGAGCGAGAGACGGTCAGCATCATCTTGGAATTGCCCCGGGAATATCGGGCCCGCACCACGGACATCCTTGATCTTTCGATCCGCTCCGAGATCAATTCTCAGGCGCCGTTGGTGACCTTGCGGGAATTGGTAACACTGGAGCAGACCCTCAGTGAACGAAACATCTACCACAAAAACTTGAAAAACGTCACCTACGTGACAGCCGATGTGGCCGGCGTGGTGGAAAGCCCGGTTTACGCCATCTTCACGATGAACCAGGCCCTGGCCAAACTCGACGGTCGCGACTTCGGTGGCACCCAGCCCAAGGTAAAGATCTACAATGCCAGCATGCCCTCCGACACCCAGGAACCGGCCATGAAATGGGACGGTGAATGGCAGGTTACCCTTGAAGTGTTCCGAGACCTCGGTCTCGCCTTCGCGGCCGTGCTCATCCTCATCTACATGCTGATGGTTGGTTGGTTCAAAAATTACGTCACCCCGTTGATCGTGATGACCGTGATCCCATTTTCCCTGATTGGCATCATGCCGGCACACTGGGGGCTCGAAGCCTTTTTCACCGCCACCTCGATGATCGGCTTCATGGCCGGTGCCGGTATCGTGGTGCGCAATTCGATCATCCTCGTTGACTTCATCGAACTACGCCTTGCGCACGGACGACCCCTGCTCGATGCGTGCATCGAGTCCGGCGCCGTGCGTTTCCGGCCGATGATGTTGACCGCTTTTGCGGTCATCGTGGGCGGCTTGGTCATTCTCGCTGATCCAATTTTCCAAGGCCTCGCCATTTCCCTGCTCTTCGGCGCCATCGCCTCCTTGCTCATCAGTCCACTCGCGGTGCCGCTCATCTACTACATGGTGCATTCAAGTAGTCATACCGCATCCCCTGAAGTTGAAGCGGACGAAAAATGTGTGACCAGTAAGTGACGGCACTCCTGCTTTAAAAATGGATCCTGTATATCTCATTCTTGCGGCAGTGGTTTTTTTCTTTGTGGCTCGCTCCCTCTGGCAGGCGCGACCCACCATCGCTCCCGTTGAAGCTAATGCGGCAATCAAATCCGGCAACGCCGTGCTGATTGATGTGCGGGAATCCGGTGAATGGTCCTCCGGCGTGGCCCAATCCGCCGCGCTGCTGGCCTTAAGCGACCTGCGCGGATCGCGCACCAAGTGGGAACCCTTCCTCAAGGCCCATCGCGACAAGCAATTGGTGCTCTATTGCGTATCAGGCACTCGTTCCGGCATAGCTGCTGGTCTCTTACGTCGCGAAGGTTTCAACGCGGTCAACCTCGGCGGCCTCTCCCGTTGGACCTCCGCCGGATTACCGTTGAGTCGACCATAATAAATCACCATTCGATCCATCACTGTTACCGGCCGCCAAATCTCCCCACTTTGAATTGAAGGAAGTAATCCATGTGGACCTGGGCTGAATTCATCGCGGACCATGCGGTTCGTCTCTTTGGACGCGGCGCTAGGCGCGGGGGCCGCCTTGCATTTCTTCGTCTATGATTTGCTAAAGATCGTGGTGCTCATCGCCGGGGTGGCGTTCATCATGGCTTTGGGGCGAGGGGCGCTGCCGTTGGAGCGCATACGGGTTCGACTTGAAGGACGCGGCGGTCGTCTGCTGGGCTACCCCGCCGCCGCCACCCTTGGCGCATTGACCCCATTCTGCTCCTGCTCGTCGGTGCCGATCTTTCTCGGTTTTGTGCAGGCGCGTTTTCCGATCGGAGTCGCATTCGCATTTCTCATCACGTCTCCGCTGGTGAATAAAATCGCAGTCGCGTTGATGGCCGCGACCTTCGGTTGGAAATTTGCCCTGATCTATACGATCGCCGGAATCACGCTCGGGATCAGTGGCGGAATTGTTCTGACGTTCTTGCGGGCCGATCGTTGGCTCGTGCCCGGTGCGGTCGCCCCGCCCGAGGATGAAACGGAGACTCCACCCCACGGTTGGCGAGCCCGCATCATCGACGCCACTGATACCAGCCGATTCATATTACGGAAGATCGCACCCTGGCTGCTCTTGTCGCTGGGGTTGGGCGCAGGGCTCCATGGGTTCGTGCCCGGAGGGTTCTTTGAAAATCTCTTTGCCGGCACCGGGGCATGGACCGTGCCCCTGCTTGAAGCCTTCGTCACCAAAGGTGTGCCGCTCGGCACCGCCCTAGCCTTTCTCCTTTCCGCCGTGGGCGTATCTTTTCCTGAACTCGTGCTGCTGCGCGCCGTGATGTCGGTGCGCTTGTTGGTCATCTTTTCCATCGTCGTATTGGTCGGCACTACGCTAGTTGGTTGGCTGGTGGGGCGGTTTCCTTGCGGTGCTGGTAACGGTGCCTTTTTGGTTTGTGGGTTTCGACACCATCCCCCAAGCGGCCGAGGAAGCGTCCAGTTCGGTCAAACCACGACAGCTTGCGTTCCTGATCGTATCCTCC
>DFDG01000066.1:48066-48228 GCA_002367815.1 Opitutaceae bacterium UBA3033
ATCGTATCCTCCATCGTAGCCGCAACCTTGTTTTACGTTCTGATTGTCGCCGCGGTCGCGCTCGTCGGCCCCTGGCGGGACATTGTGGACACGAATCTACCGGCGGCCACCGCCTTTACCGCCGCCTTCGGATCACCCACGCTTGCCCGCTTGGTGCTGGTC
>DFDG01000066.1:48512-78680 GCA_002367815.1 Opitutaceae bacterium UBA3033
GTGCTGGTCACCGGAGGGATGACTTTGCTGGCGCCGCTAATGGGACGTGATGCCCTGCTGCCTTTCGTCAATGCCGGTTCATTCCTCATCGCCATTGCTTTTCTCGGGGTCGCCCTTTCTGTCCGCCGGCTGCGCCAGAGCGCGCCGGATCTGGCGCGGCCCTTTAAAATGTCCGGCGGGAGCACCTTCCCGGTTTTGGCCGCCCTTGGGGCCACCTTCCTTCTCTTGGCCATGATCATCCCCGGTAGTCCCGCCGTGCTCGCCTGGCCGCACGAAATCATCATCCTTGGAGGCGTCGCCCTGTTGGCCGTCATCTTCTGGTTTCGCGCCACCCGGATGCGCGCCGCCGTGCCGGCAGCGCAACGCGATTATTATATCCTCGAAGACTACGCCCCGGCTTGCCGCCAAAAGGCTGCGTCCACAAAATCAAATACCAACCTCTCATGAAGATCACCACCATTAATCCCGCCACCGACCAACCCATTCGCGACTACGAATTAATGGAGCCGACTGAGGTCCGCAAAGTTGTCGCCGCCACCAACCGCGCCTACCTCAAATGGCGCCGCACCACCTTTGCCGAACGGGCGACGCTGATGAGGTCCGCCGGACGGGTGTTGCGCGAGCGCGCCCCGGAATTCGCCCGCCTCATGACCGCCGAGATGGGCAAGCCCGTGAAGTCCGCCCGCGCCGAGGCCGAAAAATGTGCCATGGTCTGTGACTACTACGCGGACCACGCCGAGACCATGCTCGCCCGTGAGCAAATATCTACCGAGGCCACCAACAGCTTCGCCACCTTCCAGCCCCTCGGCGTCATCCTCGCAGTGATGCCGTGGAATTTTCCTTTCTGGCAGGTGTTTCGTTTCGCCGCCCCCGCATTGATGGCCGGCAACGTGGGCGTCCTCAAGCACGCCTCCAATGTTCCCGGCTGTGCCCTCGCCATCGAGGATGTCTTCCAACAAGCCGGATTTCCCGTCGACGTGTTCCGCACCCTCCTGATCGACAACAAGGCCGCGAAGGCCGTCATTAAAAACAAGCATGTCTGTGCTGTCACCCTCACCGGGAGCACCGCGGCCGGCCAGTCGGTGGCCTCCACCGCCGGCAAGGCTTTGAAAAAATGCGTCCTCGAGCTCGGGGGCAGTGATCCGTATCTCATTCTGGCCGATGCCGACCTGGAGCAGGCCGCCGCCGCCTGCGCCTCCAGCCGCCTGATCAATTCCGGCCAAAGCTGTATCGCCGCCAAACGATTCATTGTCGTCGAGTCCGTGCGCGAGGAATTTGAGCGGCTCTTCGTGGCCCGGATGGGCATGGCAAAAATGGGCGATCCCCTCGACGAGACCAACACCCTCGGCCCACAGGCCCGCCGCGATCTCCGCGACGAATTGCACGAACAAGTCCAGCGCAGCATCGCCAAGGGTGCGCGTTGCATCCTCGGCGGACAAATTCCGTCCGGTGCCGGGGCTTATTATCCGGCCACCGTGTTGACCGATGTGAAAAAGGGCATGGCTGCCTACAACGAGGAATTCTTCGGTCCCGTGGCCTCCATCATTCCGGTCAAAAACGAGCGCGAGGCGATCCGCGTGGCCAATGACTCCATCTTCGGTCTCGGCGCTGCCGTCTTCACCCAGGACATCGCCCGCGGTGAACGCATCGCCGCCACTGAACTCGAGGCCGGCTGCTGTGTGGTGAATGACTTTGTAAAATCCGATCCCCGCCTACCCTTCGGTGGCATCAAGACCAGTGGTTACGGCCGCGAACTCTCACACTACGGCATCAAGGAATTCGTCAACATCAAATCCGTCAGCGTCGCCTGACACCACAACTTGAGGGCCTCCAAGGCTCAGCCGCGCCAGGCTTTCAACCGGACGGCTGTGATCACGCAGACACAATTGGAACCGTCATCGGTCGGCAACCAACGCAGATCGAGCTCGGAGAATTCGCGGTCCATCACCTCGCCCAACCCACCGACTTCGATCAACACGATACCACCGGGCTTCAGTCGTGTGCGTGCCTGACGCAACAGCTTGCGAATGATATCGAGCCCATCCCCGCCTCCGTCCAGAGCCAACCGCGGCTCGCGTTTGAATTCATCCGGCAAGGCATCGCAATGCGCACTCGGCTCGTAAGGCGGATTGCTAAGAATCACATCATACTTCACCAGCGGCACCGCATCAAAAACGTCACTCAAGTGCAGCGTGACACGCTTCGGCAATTTGTGGTCGCGCACATTCATCTTCGCGACTTCCAGTGCGTCTGCCGAAAGATCCACCCCATCCACCCGGGCCTGCGGAAAATGTTTCGCCAATAAAATCGCGAGGCAGCCTGAGCCCGTGCACACATCCACGACGTGCGTGACTTTGGTGGCATCCGGCAACAAATCATCCAGTTGCTCCGGGATGATTTCCAAAAAGTAACTGCGCGGAATAAGCACGCGTTCATCGACGTAGAATTTCTCGTCGTTCAACCAGGCCTCCTTGGTGATGTAGGCGGCAGGAATGCGATCCACTACCCGGCACCGAAAAACTTTCCCCAGTAAAGCCCGCTCTGCGGCAGTCAAATTTTTGCCCAACACGCTTTCATTACTATCCATCGGCAGCGCCAGGGTGTGCAGAATCAAATAGAGCGCCTCGTCATGAGCCGAGGTCGCGATCTGCCCGAGCGCCACATTGTGGCGCTCGTAAAGATCCTCCGCAAAGGCCAGCCACTCTCCGGGGGTCGCCAACCGGGGTGTCTCTGCCAAGGGATCTGCTGACCGCATCTGCATGGGTCAACCAGCGAGGACGCTGTAGATCATCATCATGGGCCAGCCCACCACCCCCATCACAACCCCAAGCAACATCCGGAAAGCCGGTATATTGATTGCCACAATGATAATGAGAAAGCTCCAGCGGGACAGGTTATAGAATGTCTCATCTTTCATATTGGTCACATGACGCATGATCTGCCCACCGTCCAAAGGTGGCAGGGGGATCAAATTGAATACCGCCAGCAGCACATTGATCCGGATCACCAAGCCGAACAGCTCGGTTGTCCGGGGCTCAACGCGATAAAGCAACCCACCCACGATCGCGGCCAACATTGCGATCACCAAATTGGATCCAGGGCCGGCGATGGTGATGAGGATTTCGCTCCGTTTGCGTTTGTCTCTGGCAAAATTGGACGGGTTGATCCGGACTGGTTTACCCCAGCCGAACAGCATCCCCACGGGAAATACAAAGATAAACAACAGGGGCAAAATCACCGAGCCGGTCAGGTCCATGTGGGCCACGGGATTGAGCGTCACCCGGCCTTCACTTTCCGGGGTGTCATCCCCCAGTTTGTGCGCCGTGATGGCGTGGGCCCATTCGTGAATGCAGAGACTGCCGATGAGAACGATGTAAAGCAGCAACCCGTTTCGCAGGGTCTCAGGATCAAGGCCAAAATTCATAGACGGCTATTGTTCTGCAGTGGCGGGCAGTTTCGCAACCAGCTTTTGCTTCTGCGCCTCAAGGGCCGGTTCCGTGACCGTCGCAATCAATGCACGGGCATGATCATACTTTTCCATCTTCAAACAAACATTGGCCGCATGCAGTCGCATGGTCTGCCGTTCGATGGCGGACCCTGCCCGCTCCTCCAATGCCGCCCAGACCGTTATCGCAGCCTGCCAGTCAGGCTGTTCCAGGTCGTAGAATGACTCTGCAAACCGATAGGCAAACTCGAAACGATCCGGTGCCAGTTCCGCCGCTTGGCGAAACCCTTCGTGCATCGCCTGATCAATACCGTCCCGGGTCCATTCACCGGATTTCAGAAATTCATCCCGCGAATGATGCAGCAAGGTGCCGAGCTGGTAGTGATAGAGGGGTTCATTCGGGGCGAGTTTGATCGCCGCCAAATAGTAGTTCACGGCCTCCAGCGGATGACCATGCTCAGCCAAATAGTTCCCCAGCTGGTTTTTCACCAAAGGGATGTCCGGATCATATTGGTTGGCCTTCAACAGCATCACGGCACTTTCCCGTTCCATGCCAATCTTGCCCAACAGATAACCGTAAGCCGCATAACCAGCTGCATATTCCGAGTTGTCGCGCAGGAATGATTCATAACTTTGGCACAGCTGCTGCATCTGTGTATTATAACCGGCTTCATCGAAATCATCCCCGGCCTTGGTCAATCTATCCAACAGGTCGCGCTGCCTTTCGACCAGCTGGCGCAAACTACGATCACTCATGGATTCACTCCGCGTTTGACCCAGCAATGCTGGGGAGATAATGAGAAAAATACAGATCCAAAATTTCATGACGGTTCCGATGCGACAGCATCAATCGGTCAATGTGCCAGCGTAAACATTCATCCGCATGCCATTGGCTGGGTTCTTCGATGGACGTAAAAATCCCACCAATACTTGACCACTGGCCTGAGCAAATTCCACGGCCGCACTGGTCGGGGCGGAAATTGCCGCCACAACCGGGATGCCTGCGCCCAAAGCTTTCTGCATAATCTCAAAAGAGACCCGGCCACTTACCAGTAATATACTTTCCGCCAAAGGTAGTGATTCTGCGAAAAAGCCATGCCCTACCACCTTGTCGAGGGCGTTGTGCCGACCAACATCCTCCCGAACAACTTTCAGGGTGCCGGCCTCCGTAAAAAGCGCACTGGCGTGCAAACCACCGGTCCGGTCAAACCCCGCTTGTGCCTCACGCAATAGGTCGGGCAATTTACCCAAAACCGTGCGACTCGGGCTGAGGGGACGTGCGATCTCCGGAAACTGGGCCTGTATCGCCTCGATACTCGCCTTGCTGCAAATACCACAACTCGACGAAGTAAACACGTGGCGCGTCAATTTCGTCAGATCCACTTTTGCATTCGGGGCCAAAATCACATCCAAAACATTCTGTTCAGGTTCACCCCCATCGCTACGACAGTAGATCATATCGAGTACATCCTCGGCCTGACGTAAAATGCCCTCCGTCACCAGGAACCCAGCGGCCAGTTCCCGATCGTGACCCGGCGTGCGCATAACCACCGCCACACTTTTGCCGCTTACGCGGATTTCAAGCGGTTCCTCCGTGGCCAGAAAATCCTCGCGCTGCTCGGGCGCCGCCGTGCCATCCAGATGTGAGATCGTGGTGCGACGGGTGCTGTGGGCAAGAGACATGCCCCCACCAAAGCAAATTTGTGACCCGGAGCGAAGCGAAGAATACAACTCTCTCACCACGACGCATCAGGATTTTTGAGGGCTGAGCTTGCGACCAGCGCCGACACCATGCTTCGTCACGTTATGCAGAATCTGCGTGTGATCGCTTTCGATGCCGACGATACCCTTTGGCACAATGAGGTCATTTTTGAGCGCGTCCATGAACGCTACCGCGACCTCCTCTCGAACTACCACGACGCCGAAACGGTCAACCTCACCCTGTTTGCCACCGAGATGCGCAATCTCGAACTCTATGGATATGGCGTGAAAGGGTTCACCCTTTCGGCCATCGAAACCGCCATCGAACTCACGGCCGG
Source organism: Opitutaceae bacterium UBA3033 (assembly GCA_002367815.1). Classification (GTDB taxonomy): domain Bacteria; phylum Verrucomicrobiota; class Verrucomicrobiia; order Opitutales; family Opitutaceae; genus Cephaloticoccus. The sequence continues at coordinate 53,997 of DFDG01000066.1, forward strand.
CAAAATTAGTGCCGAGGAAATCCGCACCTTGCTCGAACGCGGACGCGCCATGCTCAACCACCCCGTCGAACTGTTGGATCAGGTCGCCGATACGCTTAACGAGTTGACGGACAAGTATGATCTTTGGCTCATCACCAAGGGCGACCTGCGCGATCAAGAGCGCAAATTGGAGAAGTCGGGCCTCCGTGAGTATTTCCGTGCCGTGGAAATTGTTTCTGAAAAAAACACCGCGACCTATGCCACCATCCTGCAACTGCGGCACACGGCCCCCGCTGAATTTCTCATGGTCGGCAACTCCCTCCATTCTGACATTTTACCCGTGCTTGAACTCGGCGCTTCGGCGGCCCATGTGCCCTACCACCTCACTTGGGAACATGAGCGCTCCGAGATTCTGCCGGATGCCCCGGGCCGATTTTTTGAGTTGGCCCATCTCCGCGAATTACCTGCTCTCTTGCTCAATCCCTCCTCCGCTTGATCAGCCATGTGCTCCCGTTTTTTTCTAAAGCAACAAGACTACCGGGAAATGCTGGCCCGGTTGGGGATTGCAGCCCCGGCGGAATTTATCACCCGCTATAATATAACCCCCGGCACCGCCATACCGGTGGTCCGCCCATTGGGGCAAAGCGATGGACTGGAATCCGTCGCTCTGTCGTGGGGATTGGTGCCTTCGTGGGTGCAGACGCCCAGCGCCACCTCGCGTCACATCAACGCCCGTTCGGAAACTGTGGCGAGCAAACCTTCGTTTCGCGACGCCTTCCGTTCCCGACGATGCCTGATCCCCGTCAGCGGATTCATCGAATGGAAACGCGTGGGCCCGCAACGTATCCCCTGGCTTTTCCGCCACTGGGATGAAAGACCGTTTTTCATCGCTGGTTTGTGGGAAAGTCACACCGCCGCGACCGGCGAAAACATTGAAACCTGCGCGTTGCTCACCACTGCACCTAACGAGGTAATGCAACCCATCCATGATCGCATGCCGGTGGTGCTCGCTCCTGATCAATACGTTACGTGGCTGCAAACCACGACCACCCCACCCGCGGCGTTGCTCACCCCATCACCGGCAGAATGGTGGCGCGCCGATCGCATCAGTTCACGCATCAACAGTGTGCGCCACGACGATCCGGCCTGCCTGGCTCCCGCCGGCGACGCTGACCTGATTGAAACCACCGATGAACTGCCTCTGAGTAGTTGACGAATATTCGCCCACACGTTGCGCCTTGTGCGCAGCGCGTGCTTCTGCGAAATATTCTGCGTTCCCGTGAATCTCCTCGATCGATACATCTTCAAAAGCGTGCTCGGCTCCTGCCTCGCGGCGGTGGGTCTGTTCGGTTTTGTGCTGATGTTGGGCAATGCCATCCGCGATCTGCTCTCCTTGGTGCTGGCCGGCCAATTGCCCCTTACCACGTTCGGCGAACTGCTGCTGCTGTTGATTCCTTTCGTGGTATCCTATGCCCTGCCGATGGGGATGCTCACCGGGGTGTTGCTGACGCTTGGTCGGCTCTCCGCCGACAGCGAGATCACCGCCATGCGCGCCGCCGGTATCAGCGTGGGTCGCATCGCCCGGCCCGTCATCATTCTGGGCGTGCTGGGTATGGCTACGGGACTTTATATTAATTTCGAGGCCATGCCTCGCGCCCGCCTGCAATACCAAAAGGAATTGGCCGATGCAGTGCGGGTCAACCCGCTGCGCTTTATCATGCCGCGCACTTTCATCCGCGACTTTCCCGGATTCGTGATTTATGTAGGCGACAAACAAGGACCGGTATTGTCGAATTTTTGGCTCTGGGAACTCGACGACCAGCAACGCGTCGAGCGACTCGTCCGGGCCGAAAGCGGGCGCTTCGACTACGACGAGGAAAACAACGCCCTGTTGCTTACCTTGTTGAAGGCACAGGTTGAAGCCCGGGATCGGATAAATCCGGAGGATTTTTCCACCCCGCCGTTGGTCGGCACCTTCGATAAAACCGAACAAGTGCGCCTGCCATTGGATAACTTGTTTGGCCGCTCAAGTGTGCGTCAGAAGCTCAAATGGATGACCTATGATCAGCTACAACAGGAGAGCGCGCGGCTGGCCGTGATGGAAGTCGCGCCGGAAAATGCCCGCGAACACGCGCGCGAACAAATGAAGGTGAAACTCACCGTGCAGGAGAAACTGCAAAACGCATTGGCGATGCTATCCTTCGCGTTGATTGGCGTGCCCCTCGGCATCAAAGTATCCCGGCGCGAAACCTCCGCCAATCTCGGCGTCGCGGTCGCCATGGCCCTCGGATATTACTTTCTAACCGTCATGGTCAACTGGCTCGACCGGCATCCGGAATACCGGCCCGACCTGTTGTTCTGGATTCCCAATCTGATCTTCCTCGCCATCGGTCTTTGGTTGTTCAGCCGCATTCATAAGCAATAGGTCGGCTGGGATTCCGCACTGGAAATATTAACCACGGATTAAGGTAGGGCCCGTTATCCTTAACGGGCATGCATGGACTCGCAATATCAAGGGCGGTTGGGGACAACCGCCCCTACCCCCAATTCACGTCCAGCCTGCTCCTATCCGAGCAATCCGCAGTTAATTGGATCGAGGATTGAACAAACCAATCACTCCGGCAAACGGTGCATCCGGAAGACCCGGCGCCAGAGCAAAAAACCAATCCACGCCAACAGCATCGTGATGACCGTATGGCTCAGGTAATGCGATCCCTTCAGCATTTGGTAGAGGCCCATCGACCAGCCAAAACTCAGGGCCAGAGCCAGTCCAATTCGCTGTCCCCGGCGACTCAGGGCCAGCCCCATGAGGGCCACCAACGCAAAACCGCCACTCGCATGTCCGGCGGGAAAACAACGACCGCGACGCTCGGGTCGATCATTCTCCGGGTAGCACTCCACCACCCGCACATAGGGCACATCGCCGCCGTAACGGCGGATATCGGAGGGACAAAAAATGTTGGTGGTCGCCTTCAGCTGGCCAATCACCGCGGGCACGGTGCCGATCGTCAGAAATGCGATCCACAAATGCTTCCGACCGATCTTGGCCAACGGCAACCGCGACCGCCATTTTTGCGGCATCGCCGCCAAGATCAGAATACCGAAACCGGCAATGATGATCAATATTTTCGGGCCATCATAAAACCAGAGCCGCGGGCCGGCAGCATTGCCGTCCACCAACCATTGCGGCGTGTCCGATTGATAAAAATGATCCTGCACCCACAAATCCACTCCGGTGAATTCAAAGAGCACAAAGAGCAGCGCGAGCAGCCCAACCGTTGGCCAAAAGGTGCTATCAATACGCCAAAGAGCAGGTTTTTCCGAAGATGCGTTCATGCAAAATTCGAAGGCAAAGAGACAGGAAAAATCGCCTCACGGCCACAACCAAATGTGACTCTATCATCTCGACTTGATCCTCCCCACGGGCAGGCTGGCATGATTCAAAAGCGCATGAAATTTCGTTTACTGGTCGTCGTGGTTTTGAGCCTTACCGCACGTTCGTTGCTCGCCGTTCCCTGCATCTCCATCGGTGGCATGAAATTGGAGCGAGCCACCGCCCTCACAGATACCGATACTCAGTTGCGCGAGTATCTGCCCTCAGGTGAAACCCTTGATCATTGGAATCGCATGGCCTCGGCGTAGATCCTGAAACAGGAAAAGAATTCCAAAAAGTTTCTCGCGCGGTTGTCAGAGGAGTTTCAACAGAACAATCCCATGGCGAAAACCCGGTTCTTTCAGAACGACAAGAGACAGACCGTCTTGGATTCCATCACCTTCGCTCCAGCCGATTCATCGGTCAAATACGCCGAACGGAGTCTGATGCGAGCGCACTATGCGAAAGGCACCGGGCTGGTGGTTTTCAAATGCGCACTGCGTCTTTATAAACTGGATAAGGATAGCAGCAATGTAATCGCCAGCGAACGGGGCCGGTTGTTGGCCCCCTTTGTGGCCGCAACTTTCGATGAGTAGGATGACTCCGTGATAAAGTCCCAAGAGGATCTGCAATCCAACGTCGAAAGATTGGCCCGCGAAGGTTGGGAAAATCCGACCGATACGGTGGATTAAATCATTGGTGCTTCACGGCAGGAATTTCGCCGCGCCTTCATCTGCCCTAGTTCGTTTCCTTCGGGAATTTGCTGCGCCACCATTGCTTAAAGTTGAAGCTCACGCGGAGTTTTCCGCTCAATCCAAAATCAGATCCGTCCGTGCCATGGCTCACCCGTGTGCTGACTCCGAGAAACCAATCTCCCTTGGCGTTGAACGTATATTTCTTGGGCAGTTTCCAAATGATCCCCGGGCGAATGGAAAACACGTCGCGGTTTCTTATGCCCGTTAGTCGGGTCGTCGCATAGGAAGCCTCAAAAGTATAACTGTGGTGGGCCCGTTGCCACACTACGCCACCGGTCACGTTGACTGAATCGTCACCCAAATCGTTTTTCTCCAGCACCACTGGTCGGCCAGTCGTTGAAACATCATCCGCTCCAACGTTCCAAAATACCCGCCAGTCCGGGAGTGATTCGAGCTCCCGCGAAAACGATGCGTAATAGGATAAATGCCTCAGACCGTCACTGACATCGGAGGGAGGGCTGCTCACGGGCGTCCGATAATCAACGCCCACGCCCGTATCCCAATGCGCCCACAGGCGCTGACCAATGCGATATTTCGTGCTGAGGTTCAAACTGGAGAACCCATTTTTCTCGAACCAGTTTTTATCGCCAAATCCATGGGAAAAATAGCCCTCCACCCCGCCGGTAACTTCCCATTGCCCAGTGATACCATAACGCAAACTCAACGGCACGCGCAGATAGTCCTTGCGATGAAAATCTCCGAAGTGCGGTCGAAACAAAAGTTTCACCCGATGCTTCTTTACCGTGCCGGGTAACGCACTGTTGAACACACCGTCGATCTGCATGTCATCATCAGAAACTTTTGTTTCCTCCGTCCCGGCACTTTGGGCCCTCAGTCCAGAGACCAATTGAAACAGCAATACAGCCAATAAAAGGCGGCCGAATGACTTTTCTAAACTATATCGATCAGGGGTTGGTTGGAGCCGTCTGGTAACGTTCGAGTTCATTAGGGGTAAGTTTTCGATAGGTGTCTCGCGCATACATGGCGGCCGCAGTTTGATAATAGGCCACCGCGTCATCGCGGAAAGCTTCTTCCACTTCCGCCAACGGGGTGAGCGCAAATGTCTCTGGATCGAAGTCGAACTGACTGACTTGCCGCACAGGTTTTAAAATCGTGAGCTGCTGGTCCCGAAACATCCCAAGCTTTTGATAATTGCCCACAAAAGCCTGGGGGCGGCCCTTGGTTTTCATCACATCCCAACCATAGAAACGACTGGCATAGCTCCAGTTGAGCAGGCCCAACAATGTCGGTGGGTAGTCAATCTGGCTCATCAGAGTATTGACCCGGCCAGCTTTGATCTGCCCGCCCGGGGCATAAATCAGCAACGGGATGTGATAGTTCTGCACGGGCAATTCACTTTTGCCGGCCACTGAGGCGCAGTGATCGGAAACGATCACGAAGATGGTGTTCTTAAACCATGGTTTTTTCGCGGCATCCTCGAGAAACTTGTTGATTGCGTAATCGGTGTATTTCACCCCGCCATCGCGACCCGATATCTTGGAGGGCAGATCGATCTTCCCTTCAGGATACGTGAATGGCCGGTGGTTCGATGTCGTCATCACAAAGTAGTGAAAGGGCTTGCCGCGGGCCGCTCCTTGATCCGCCTCGCGCAATGTCCAGTTGAACAAATCCTCGTCACACGCTCCCCACGCATTCGCAAACGTGATGTCCTCTTTTCCCACCGAGGTGCGATCAACAATGCGGTAACCATTGTTGCCGAAAAATGCGTTCATATTGTCAAAGTAGCCATAGCCACTGTAGATGAACGCCGTGTCGTAGCCTTGGCTGCGAAACACACTCCCGAGCGAAAACATATCCGCATTGCGCGGTCGCTTCACAATCGAGCGACCGGGCGTCGGCGGCAGCGACAGCGTCATCGCTTCCATCCCGCGCACCGTGCGCGTGCCGGTCGCGTAGTAGTGGTCGAAAACCAAACTTTTTTCCACCAGCGCATCAAGATGCGGGGTAATGCTGGAACCGGGGTTATACGTCCCCATGAAACTCGCACTCAAACTCTCAACCGTGATTTGGATGACGTTGGGCTTGATTGGTGGGCCATCGTTACTGACATAACGCAAGGTATCGTGGGGGTTATCGCCCAACATTACGGCGCCGTCGGCCGCCAGCTGCGGGCGCAAGCGCGCAAAGGCATCATCCAAAGGCATCGAAGGATAAAAGGTTTTGTAATCGAGCTCGTTGTTCCGAAACGCCGCGACAAACGACCACGGGCCGTTCTTCGCCAGCTCGCGGTTGTAGTCATTGCGAAACTCCGGCAGCTGCCGCGAATCGATCAACAAACCAAAAACCAGCGGCACTACAAACCAGCCCAGCCCGGTCAGCCAACGACGCTTGGTCGACACCAAGGGGGCACCCATCCAAAGCGCAATCAGGCCGGTTCGCGCCAGCAGCCCGTAAATCAAAACCGTGCCCAATGCGATCCCGCCAAAAATCGCGGGCATATTGTAGGACTCACGGATGTTGGCGATGACCTCGGTCGTGTAGACCAGATAGTCCACCGCGATGAAATTGAAGCGCACGGAAAATTCATCCCAAAACGTCCATTCGGATACGGACGTAAAAAGCAGATTGGCCGTGATGCCCAAACCCGCCAAATGCGTGAGCACCCGCGCCCATCGCCACTCAAACCACTTCGCCGGGAGCAGGGTCAGCCCTAGCGTGATCGGCAGTGACCACAAACCAGCGGCCGCCACATCGAAAATAAAGCCCCAGAAAAATGATGCGAGCAGGCTCGGATTCCAGCCCACCTCCCCGGCCGACTTCATCAAAAGCGCCAACCGCACCAGGGTCGATAAACCGACAAACAAGGCGATGAATAGCACCGTGCCACCGTGGCGGGTGACCACAAGTCGCTGAAGGGAGGAGGGGAGTTTCATCAATAGTGGGTCGGAGCAGGTATCAGAATAAACCAGCACACGGAACTGCGATTAGATCGAAATGCAAACATGCGACCCTGCCCCAGGGCGAGATTTTTTGGCGTGCGCCGCCGGGCAGTTCGTGTGCTACTAACCAACCATGCCAGAAAAACCGTTTATCTTTATCTGTGGCGCCGACGATTTTCTCGTCGATCGCTTGGGCAAAGAACGCTTTGCGGCCATGGCCAGTGAGGTGGCGGACGAATTTTCCCGGGAAATCCTCAGTGGTTTTGCCAACAATGTGGGTGAGGTCGAATCGACCATCAATCGCTTCCGCGACAGTGTTCAGACCGTCTCCATGTTTGGCGGCAAACGCGTGGTCTGGCTGAAAGATGTTAATTTTCTCGCCGATACCGTCACCGGTCGCGCCGACAGCACCCTCAAACTGGTCGAAGATCTGAAGGAACTGCTCGAAAAAATTAATCCCGATGAGACGGCCGTGTTGGTGACGGCGGCACCGGTGGATCGACGCCGGTCTTTCCCCAAGTGGTGCGAAAAAAATTCCGACTTCACCCTCGTCGGCGGCACCGATGACGGCGACGCCCTAGTCGGCGTGATCTTGGCCGAGGCCAAGGCGCTTGGCGTGAACATTACACCCGACGCCACCCGGTTGTTGCTGGCCAAAGTCGGCGCCAACACCCGTTTGATCGTCGAGGAAGTGCGCAAGCTTTCCACCTACATCGATCTGCCCTCCGGAGCCTCGGCGAAGGAGGGTGAGGGCGCCACCATCGAGGAATCCCACGTAGCGGAGCTTACCCCCAATGTGGCCGAAGGAGACTTCTTCGAGTCCGCCGAGGCGTTTTTCAGTGCCAATCTCAAATGGACTCTGGCGGCATTGGAACGGCATTTCTTTGCCGGGGGTGATGCCAGACCAGTCATCAGTGCGCTCCAAAATCGCAATCGCATCCTAATCCAAGTGCGGGCCCTGATCGATAGCGGGGAAGCCCGAATCGGCGGCCGCGGTTTGGAGGGCTTGCCGCAAGCCGCCCCCAACTACGCGGAGAAATTCGGCGAGGCCGTCTCCGAGAAAAGCGCGTTTAATCTTTTTACGCAAAACGCGTGGTATGTCGGCAAACTCGCCTCCAGTGCCAAGTTGCCCAACCTGCGACGTCTGATCGATAACCAGCAGGAATTCATCTCCACCTTCGAGGAAATTATCCGTCGGCCACGTGAACAGGAAGATGTCCTGCGCGAAATGGCCACGCGCTGCCTGTCGGCCTGATTTTGGGGGCCATGACAATGGGCAGACTTGCCTCACTTGCGTCGGGATGACGGAATGGGTTTCCCATGTCCTCCCTCCCCTCCGCATTCACCGGCGTCACCGTTCACCCCAAGGCCAACGTTTATTTCGATGGCAATGTTATCAGCCACACCGTGTTCTTCCCCGACGGATCGAAGAAAACCCTCGGGTTGATCTACCCCGGTAGCTACCACTTCGGCACCGCCGCCGCCGAGCGGATGGAAATCATTGCTGGCTCCTGCACCGTCATACTCGACGGCAGCACCGCCGGGGCATCATACGGCGTCGGAGCACAATTCGATGTGCCGAGCAACAGTGGCTTCACTATCTTGAGTCCAAACGGCATCTGTGAATACATCTGCTCGTTCCTCTGATCCGCGTTTGCCATTGGCAAGCGTCAGCGCACCCACTTATCTGACGGCTCACTCGTGAACGAATCATCCCCCATCCCCAACGTCCTGGCCGAGCGCTACGCCTCGTCAGCCATCAAGGCCATCTGGTCTCAAAGTGGCCGCGTGGCCCTCGAACGTGATTTCTGGATCGCCGTCATGAAGGCCCAACGCGACCTCGGGGTCGCGATCCCGATCGAGGCAATCAAGGACTACGAAAAAGTGAAAGCGAAGATCGACCTTGCCTCCATTGATCAACGCGAGCGCATCACCCTGCATGACGTAAAAGCCCGCATCGAGGAATTTTCCGAGCTCGCCAACCGCCAGTTCATCCACCTCGGGCTAACCAGTCGCGACCTCACGGAAAACGTGGAGCAGTTGCAAATCCTGCGCTCGCTCAAAGTGGTGCACTTCAAAGTCGCTGCTGCCCTGCTGGCCATCGGCAAACAAGCCGAAGCGCATCGCGATCTCATGTTGACCGGCCGCACGCACAACGTGCCGGCGCAACCCACCACGCTCGGCAAACGGATCGCCATGTTTGGGCAGGAATTGCAGATCGGTTTTACCCGCCTCGGCGAGTTGATCGATCGCTATCCGGTGCGCGGCCTCAAAGGCGCGGTCGGCACACAACTCGATCAACTCACGCTCCTAGGCGGCGATACCGGAAAAGTGGATCAACTCGAACGTCGGGTGCTTAAACACCTCGGCTTTCGCGCCGCATTGGGCGCCGTCGGTCAAGTATATCCCCGCAGTCTCGATTTTGAAACCGTTACCGCGTTGCACCAGATCGCAGCTGCCGCTGCCAGTTTTTCCACAACCATCCGCCTCATGGCGGGTCAGGGTCTATTGACCGAGGGCTTCCAAAAAGGTCAGGTCGGTTCTTCCGCCATGCCGCACAAAATGAACGCCCGAAACAGCGAGCGCATCTGCGGATTTGCCACCATCATAAGTGGTTACGTAACCATGACTGGTGCCCTCGCCGGCCACCAGTGGAACGAGGGCGACGTATCTTGTTCTGTCGTGCGCCGAGTGGCCTTGCCCGATGCATTTTACGCCATCGATGGTCTGCTGGAAACCTGGCTCACGGTGTTGCAGCAGATGGACGTTTTTCCTGCGGCCATCGCCGCGGAAAATGAGCGCAACCTGCCTTTCCTTGCCACCACCACGATTTTGATGGAAGCCGTCAAAGCCGGGGCCGGGCGTGAAACCGCCCACGAAGCCATCAAGGAACACGCCCTCGCCGCGGCCAAGGCCCTGCGCTCCGGTGGTGACGCAGATCTCGTCAGCCGCCTCGCCGGGGACAAGCGTGTCGGTCTCAAAATCAGCACGCTGAAACGCATTTTGGCCGAGAATCACCGCTTTGTTGGAGGTGCTCCGCATCAGGTCGATGCCTTCGTGGCCGAGGTAAAACCCCTCGCCAAACGTCATAAAGGCGCAGCCGATTACCAGCCGGGCAAGCTGCTATAGGCAAATCCCGAGTAGTTGCAGCGGAAAACACGCCTGTTTTCAGGCGTGTTTGGCTCTGTGTGAAAATTGAGTTTGCCACTGTTGGTAGCGCTGGGCCACTTTCTCCCCTCACGTTCTCTTCAAACCTTTTTACCAACTCTCATGGCTGAACTCGTAGGAAATGTCTTGGTGGGCCAATCCGGCGGCCCCACCTCTGTTATTAACGCCAGTGTGGCAGGCCTCGTTGCGGAAGCCCTGAATCACGAATGCATCGAGGAGATCTATGGCACCCTGAACGGTGTTTTGGGCCTCCTGAATGAGGAGTTGATCGATCTGGCCTCTGAATCGCAGCAACAGATCCGTGCCCTCAAGCACACCCCCGGCGCCGCTCTAGGCACCTGCCGCTACAAACTGAAAAAACAACAGGATTTCGAGCGCGTGCTCGAGGTGTTCAAGGCCCATAACATCCGCTATTTCTTCTATATCGGTGGCAACGATTCACAGGACACCGCTGATAAGATTTCCAAACTCGCCAAGGAGCAGGAATACGAGCTGCGCGTTATCGGCGTGCCCAAGACCATCGATAACGATCTCGCCGTCACCGACCACTGCCCCGGCTACGGCAGTGTCATCAAGTATCTTGCCACCACGGTGCGCGAAGTTGCCTGCGACAGCGAATCCATGGGCCAAGGCGATCTCGTCTCCATCATCGAAGTCATGGGCCGTTCCGCTGGCTGGATTGCCGCTGGCGCCGCTCTGGCCAAACGCCGCGACCACCCGCACGACCCGCCGCACTTGATTCTGCTTCCCGAAGTTCGTTTCAACCAAACCAAGGTCCTCGAGGATATCCGCCGCGTGCTGAAGCGCGAAAAATTCTGCTCCATCGTGATCGCCGAAGGTCTGGTGGATGATGACGGCAACTACGTCGCCGCCAATGCCCAGACCGATTCCTTCGGTCATGCCCAACTTGGTGGTTCCGGCGATGCTCTGGCTGAGATTATCGAAGCCAATGTCCCCGGGGTTAAAGTTCGCGTCGCCAAGCCCGGCCTGATGCAACGCGCCGCGGCCCACGCCGCCTCCAAGACCGATGCCGATGAAGCCTATCTTGCCGGTCAAGCCGCCGTCCGCGCGGCCGTCGATGGTGAGTCCGACAAGATGGTCACACTGCTCCGCGGTGATGCCGACGAATACAGCTGCGAAACCGGTCTCGCACCGCTCAGCGAAATCGCCAACGGAGTTAAAAAGCTCCCTGCCGATTGGATCAACGAAGACGGTGTCAGCATGAACTTCCAGTTCCTCCGCTACGCCCAACCGCTCATCCAGGGCGAAGTCGAGATTCCCCACGAAAACGGCATTCCCGTTTATGCCCGCCTCGACAAAATCCGGGTCGAGAAGACGCTCGCTCCCTACGAGACCAGCTGATCAACCAAACAAAGTTTCAATCAAAAGGCCGGTCGTTCGCGACCGGCCTTTTTTACGTCCGTCCATTCACCCGTTCGCCATTGACGATGAACGGCTCCGCGAATGCCGCCAGTGATCCATCGGGGCGGTGCAGCGGCTCGGCGGAATATTGCGGCAGGTAAACGCGGCGCCAGTTCGGCGTGGTGTTGTAACCACTGCAGTGCAATACGGTGCTGGAAAAACAGGCCATGCTCCCGGCCGGCACAATCACCGGGTCGCCCGGATCTTCGCCAAAATAACCCTCGAGATCATTGCTGCCGGGTTGCTGTTTATGAGGCACAACCTCGCGGGTGCCATGCCGGGAATACGGCAACAGATAAACCGTGCCGTTGGCCTCGGTCACATCGTCCAGCGTCACCCAGCAGGTGATATAGGGTCGGTGGGGCGTCCCCACGTAGGCCGAGTCCTGATGCCAACCGAACTTGGCCCCCTTCTCGGGTCCTTTGATTACAAATTGCTCCCAGAACAGATAGGCATTTTCCCCGAGAGTGGCGTGGCAGACTTCCGCCATCAGATCACTGAAGATAAACTCCGGCAGCCGGGTGCCTTGATGTCGGTTGGCGATGAAATAGCGACTGCCCTTGATGTTAATCCCCTGCTGCGTGACCCCGGCTGCGTCCATCTCGGCATCGTAGCCGGCGATCATTTCCGCACAGGTCTCTCGCATTATCGAGAGGTGCTCCGGAGGCACCACGCGTTCCAGCACGAAGTAACCTTCGTCACGGAACTGCTGGCGTAATTTTTCGGGAATCAAATCAGGTGAGACCGAATCCATGGACTTGGGGTCAACGTTTCACGCTACCACCGGCACGACTGCGTTGTCCTCAATGATGCCCTTGGCCCGGGGGAAAAGTTTGATCGCCTCGATCACCATCCAAACCTCGAGCACGAGGGTGATCATCGCGATGCTCACGAGCAGCCATTTACCCTGACTCAACCAGCTCGGCGTATCTGCACCGCCGATGAAAACCTGCCAGATCATGGCCCACATCGGGATGATGAGCATGAAGATCATTGGCAGCACCACAAACCACACGGCGATGCCGCGCCGCCACAGGTAGAAGGCGATCACGAGAAACGAAAGTCCACCGAGCAATTGGTTGGTTGCGCCAAATAGCGGCCAGAGCAGCAGGCCGCCCTTGCCCGCATTGGCGAAGCTCCACTCTTGTCCGGCTGGCGGGGCGGCGGCGATCAGCCCGGCAAAGAATATAGCCGTCAAAGTTGCTCCATGCTTGCCGCGCAACCAGGCAAACAAATCCAGCCCACCGGCCTCACGCGGTCGCACCGTGGTCGCGAGTTCCTGCACGACATAACGCTGCAAGCGGCAGGCGCTATCGAGCGTCGTCCCGGCAAACGAGGCCACAAACACGCCCATCATCGCCACGGCCACTCCGCCCGGCATCCCGAGGGCCTTGAGAAAATTGGATGAACCATCAACAAAAGCTGCCACCAGCGGGCCCAGACTTGCCGACCACACGCTGTAACGCGTGAGCCATGCTTCGTGACCGACCAGCACGGTGCCATCGGCCTTGGTCAAACCCAAACCGAGCCCGGCGGCACAGGCTAAAATTACCAGCACCGCCAGAAAACCTTCCGTCAACATGCCGCCGTAACCTACGAAGCGGGCATCGGGTTCACTCTTGAGCTGCTTGCTGCTGGTGCCGCTGCTGACCAGACAGTGAAATCCACTGATCGCGCCGCACGCGATGGTGATAAAAAGAAACGGAAAGATCATCGGTGCCCCCACCGGATTCCAGTTCACCATCGGCGCAGCCAATTCGAGGGCGGGCCTGGTGCCATCCATCAAAGGAGCCCCACCGGCAAAGGCTGCCACGATCAAACCTACCACCAATAAACCAAGCACCGATATGAGTTGCAGCGAATTGATGTAGTCGCGCGGTTGCAGCAGTGACCACACCGGAAGCACCGATGCGACATAGGAATAAAGCAGGAGGAGGACTACCCAAGTCCAGGACGACCACGCGGCCATCGTGGCGTTGATCGCATGCAACATGCCGGTGTCACCGTAGATCACCGTCAGATACATCAGCCCCAGCGCCAAGATGGACGGTAGCAACAAACCAGCCCCGCGACGGTGCAGCCAATAGCCGATGATAACGGCAATTGGTATTTGAATCGTGCAAGGCACGATGGCGGAAGGGTATTGCCGAAACACGGCCGCAATCACCAAACCAAAAATCGCGAGCACAATGGTCAACGCCAGGAAAAGGATCAGCAAAAACAGGAGTCGCACCCGTCGATTGAGCAATCGGCCCGCTACGTCGCCGACCGTTTGGCCGTTGTTGCGCAATGATACCACCAGGGCACCAAAATCGTGCACCGCACCGATGAAGATCGAACCCAGCACCACCCACAACAATGCCGGTAACCAACCCCACATGATACCAATTGCCGGCCCCACAATCGGACCCGTGCCCGCAATCGAAGCAAAGTGGTGACCAAATACCACGCTCTTGGAGGTAGGCACATAATCCACACCGTCAGTCAGTTTTTCCGAAGGACAGATATGACTCGCCGTGAGTTTGAAAATCTTGCCACCGAGCCAGCGACCATAAGTGTGATAAGCAACAATGAAACCAAGGCCGGATAGCAGGGCAATTAGAAGGGTTTGCATATACGAAATGGGGTAAGTCAGGAAACGAGGAAGGCGGGGACTTTCTAGGTGTCCCCCAACAAACTGCAATCCCGGATGGCCCTGGGTCGCAATATGACACACACCCAGCCTTCCCCATGTAGACCAACCGGTTGATTTATTTATAAACTACCCTTCACAAACCCGAACTGCACTGCTACTCACCCTTTTTCACCATGATCAAACTCGGCGTTATCGGTCTAGGTAATCGCGTAGGAGGAATGGCAAAAGCCATGGTCGCACACGATCCGGAGTTCCACGTCACTGACGTGCTTGATCCCGACGAGCCCGGGGCACGCACGCGCTTGCCGGAGGCTGATCTTCCCTCATCGGTGATTCAAATCCCACCCGTCTTCAATTCAACCGGTAGATCCGGTTCGCATTGCCGGTGCCGATCGCCGCTTGTTCAAAGTCTTGTAACTCCGACAGCAGTTCGCCGGTGGTTTTCAACCAAGTCTTGAGATCGGCCGATACCGGCCAGTCACTGCCCCAGAGCATTCGCTCGGGGAAAAAACATTCCAAGCAGTGATCAAAGTAAGGTTTCACCTGAGGCGTTAGCGGCTTGGTCGCATCCGATAAACTGCCGAGTCCGGAAAACTTGCACACCACATTGGGACGGGCCGCCAACTCGCGAATCCCTTCTTTCCAAAGCACCATCTCCCCACCAGCCACATCGGGTGCGCCCGCATGATCGAGCACAAATTGGGTTTGCGGGCATTGTTCAACCAAGGCCGCGACCATTGCCAATTGTCGGGGCCGCACACACAAATCAAAGGTCAGGCCGGTCTCCGGTAACCGTCGCAGATTTTCCGCGAACAAGGCCGACTCCAGCATCTCGTCCGGCTGCGCGCTCAATACGCGGCGCAAGCCCCGGACCCGGGCATTGAGAGCGAGCGATTCCAACTGCTGGGCAAACTCGGGCAACTCTGGTTGCGCCCCGGCAATGATGGCCGCAATCGCCGGCGAACCCCGGTCACGATTGGCCAATCTCGTAAAAAGCTCTGCTTCCAATTCCTGCTCCTCGGGCAACACGCTGGCCTCCATAAAGAGGAGCGATTGCACTCTCGCTCCGGTGAGAGCATGCCCCAAAGCCGCGCGATAATCATCCAAAGTGTGATTGCCGGCCAGAGACGCATTGCCCTCGCACCAGGCGTAGGTGAAGAGGTCGGCATGCAAAAAGTGCACGTGAGTATCGATTAGATCCATGAGTATGGGGCAGACTGTCATTCGACCGCGAAAATTACACGGAGAATCTCAATGACTCACCCCCATCGGTCTGAGACTAGAGATAATTCTTGATCTTCATCTCACGATGCCGCGGCTGCACGTGATTGGGGGCCGACCTATCAGAGGCCAGCGGATAAGTGCTCTTGCCCATGACTTTACCGGAAATCTTTACCCCCGGATGACTGTTAACCAGACGCCGGGTGGCCGAGGTCCAGTCGAGGAGCTTACCCCGAGCTTCCATCACAATGGTCTGGTGCGCCGCATCGGCGGCAAGGTTGCTCAGTTCATCCGGGTCGCTCTCGATATCGTAAAGTTCATCGCAATTTTTCCCGCCAAACATCGCCTCGGGATAACGCCAACGTCCCCAACGAATCGCCTTGCTCCATGGGTTCTCTGTGACGGCCACATTCTTGCCTGTTGTCACCACAACGCTCAGTGGTGCCGTGATATCAGCCCCATCGGCGGTATCAAGACCTTGCACCCCGCAAAGCGAAGCCAAAGTCGGGGCCATATCGATATTCTCCACCAAACCATCTCGCACCGTGTCTCCCGAAGTCACCCCCGGCACGCGACAAACGGCATCGGAACAAATACTTGGCGCTTTTCCCGAGATACCATGGATACCGTGATGAGCCCCTTGATCGCTCCCATCGATCACAATCGTATCCTTCTCCAAATCCTGATCGCGCAAAAATGTCAGAAGTCGCCCGACCACGTCATCCATCTGGGTAATGCATGAGAGCGTTCCCCGCCAGGCACGTCGCGCCCCATCGTGAAACGTGTCACCCGGTTGCGCAAACTCCCACCCCATCCCGCGAAAGTTTTTCCACATCTCCTGAAAATGCGGCGGACGACCCACCGGCTCGCGATCAATAGTCGCGGGTAATTCAATATCCTAAGGATACATGTCCCAAAACTGCTGCTGGGGAATCAAGGGATGGTGTGGCCGCTGCAGCGCGATCTGGATGCAAAAGAGACGAGACCGGTCCGGCTCGATAAATTCCATCGCTTTGCGCGCCGCCCACCGTTCCATCGTGTGTTCGTAAGGCAAATCGGAAGGGCATGAATCAGCCGGCAGTTGCGAACCGTAATGACTGCTCAGATTGCGCCAGCTGTCCTCCTTGTCGCGTAGTCCCAAACTCACCAGTTCATCCAAATAGTCCGACTTGCCGCGCTCGCCATCAGGTGACTCGTAGGAGTCACCAAATTTATCCACATCATCCGCGATCCAGTTGCGGGGTGATTCCGGCATATGCAATTTGCCATAAGCCGCCGTGCGATAACCCGCCGACTTGAAGTACCTGAACAAATTCGGCAGCCCCGGCTTGGTTGGTCCCGACAGTCCGTAGTATCCATGGTTCTGGCAGTATTGCCCGCTGAGGATGTTTACGCGGCTCGGCGTGCAAATCGGGGGCAATAGGCGTTGGTGAAACGCATGCCCTCTGCCGCCAGTCCGTCGAGATTTGGCGTTTGCACCCCGGCAAACCTCGAGCAGCCCATCAACCCTGCATGGTGCTGATCGGCGAGAATCATCAGGACATTGTAGGGGGCCTCAGCCGTCACGTAGAGTTAGCCGAAGAGGACCCGCCTGAGGCAACGCCTAATTAAAAGTCCGATCACGTCGCCACGATGACCATCGCCCTGATCAGCGCATTTTGCGGCTACCAACCGATCTGCCATTCCACGCAAATCAAACGGGGACCTCCGATCGAGACGAGCCCGTCCGTCGTCTTGGCCGTCTCTACGATTTCAGCGAAAATATTCTCAACCCCGACCCGCAAGGTGCTTCGTCCTCCGCCCCATCCCGGCCGTGTCCACGTCGGCAGATCGTAGCTCAAAACCACGTCGAACTGCGCCGAGGTCCCCAAACGGATGGAATTCAAATCATCCTCAAATTGCCTCCCGCTGGCCCGGCCTTGGGCACTGACCGACCAAGCCGGCGCAGGACGCCAGACCAGGCCCGCGGCAGCCGTCCAGCGCGGTGTTTGCACCAGCCGCTGCGAGAAAAGTGGCCCGGTGAGGTTTTCCCAGTGAGCATCCATGAGCGTGAGATTCAGGGTGGTCACGAGGGCATCAGCCTTGTGCGCGGCCGAGAATTCAAAGCCACGCACCCGGGCCTGGCCGGCGTTCGAGCGCTGGCGCAAAACCCCACCAGTGGGAACAGGATCAAAACCGGGCACGATCGCCGGTCCAACGGCCAAAGTGGTGTTCGCTATCAGGTCATGGAGGCGGTTGTCGTAACCGGTCAGCTTCAACTCCCAACTCGCCGAGGGACGCCAGGTCGCTCCCAATTCTGCGCCAGTCAATGTTTCGGGCTGCAGCGCGGCATTTGCCTCGGTGATATCGTTGCGCACCCGAAATGGCCGATAGAGTTCATTCAACGTCGGCGCCCGGAAGCCCGTGTAAGTGGCGACCCGCAGCGCACAAGCCTCCGCCGGTTCATAGTTTAAACCAGCCCGCCAACTGACGCGGCGGTCCGACCGATCAGCATAATTCTCACTACGGGTCGAAGCGCCGGTGACCAGGTCGCGCTCGATGCGCCGACCCTCGTTTAGTTCCCACATATCCAATCGACCACCCAAAGTGAGGCGCAGGGCCGCGTTGACCCGCAGCTGATCCTCAAGAAAAATTCCCGCCAGTTGTTGGGATCCACCAGCTTCGCGATTGCGGGTAAACCCTGCCCCAAGATCGCGAAATCGCTCGTGCGTGCCCCCCCTAACCGCACGGGCATCCGCTCCCACAATCAACGTATGCCGACCGCGAGCAACCCGCCCGAGACCGCTGAGTCCGGTCGCCCGGGTCGGCACCGCGTATTGGTCGAGCGCAACTGACTCGGCGGTCCGGGATAGGTTCACCGACGTAAACGTGCTTTCAAATGCACGCTGCTGATGCCAGCCCCGCAGTTCCCATGAAAGGTCTCCGGTCGATTGGCTAAACCACGCACTGAAATCCCGGGCGAGGGTTTGGTTGACGGCCAGCGGGGTGCCATTGCCGCGCTTCTCGCGGAAATAGCTGGCGCGCAGGCCCGCCTCGGTTTCACCCCAGCGCACACCGGACCGAACCGCATAGCGCGCCGTGTCCGCGTAAGCCCGGGTGTCGATCGGTCCGCGCTGGTCCGCCCGCAACACCGGCAACCGAACGCCTTGGTCTATGGCCAGCCCCCCCGCCACGTATCCCGGGCCGACCGGAGTGCTCACCCGCAACGAGGCGCTCCGCCCGGCCAGCGAAGAGATCGCCGTGGAGAACGAGCTACCGGAATCGCCCGGACTGCTCAACAAATGAATTGTGCCGCCCAGCGCACCACTGCCCCAGGGGCCCGCGCCGCTACTGAGGGTGATCTCGACCCGGGCGATCGTCGCCGGATCGATCGCCGACCAGTTTATCCAGCCCCCAAAAGGGTCGTTCAATGGCACCCCATCCAACAACACCAACGCCCGACTGGCGCCACTGGGACCGAGGCCCCGGAATGTAACCCCTTGGGCGGTGGGATGTGCCGTGCGGCTGCTACTGCGGCGAAACAGTGAAAATCCCGGCACACTGCGCAGCACCTCATCCAGGGGTTGTCCCGGCTGCACCATCAGCTGCGTCGGCTCAATTGCCAACGTCGACCAAGGCGACTCCCCGGATGCAACCAGCTGGCGGGCGGTGACCGCGAACGCAGGCAGCACCGTCACTTGGCCCATGGCACTGACCGCGAGAAAAAGGCCGCATCCACCCCACCAAAGCACCTGTCGGAGGCAATGACAGGTTTGAAAGTGGGTAAGCATACGGTGAAGCCGGAGGGCACCGGCTGATTATAAGGGACAAACGGAGTTCACTCGCCGGAATTGTCAAACCAGCTTGGGGAACCGCCCTTCAACGATGCTTTTTCACCTTATCAGTGGGCATCGTGATTGACCACTCCCAGTCGGTAGGCGTCGACATGATGCCAGGGCAGGTCAAACCTCGTCAGCCTCAGTCAACCATTCTCACCATGACCACTGACATTGCATCTGCTCCGCCTCACTTTGCCTTGCAAGATCTCGCGCAAAAGCTCACCGGAGAACTGCATTTTGATGCGGCGATGCGCACGCTTTATGCGACCGATGCCTCGGAATATCAGGAGTTACCCGTCGCAGTCGCCCTGCCAGCAACTGAGTTTGACGTGAGTGAACTCATCCGCTTCGCCCGCAAACATCAAACCGGTCTGATCCCCCGTGGTGCGGGCACATCCCTCGCCGGTCAAGTGGTCGGCCATGGCATCGTGGTTGATCTGGGACGCCATCTGAATCGCATTCTTGCCTTTGATTCCGCTACTCGCCGCGTGCGGGTGCAAACCGGTGTCGTGCGCAATGAACTCAATCTCTTTCTCAAACCCCAAGGGTATTTGTTTGGCCCGGAAACTTCCACCGCCAATCGCGCGATGATGGGCGGCATGGTCGGCAATAATTCCTGTGGATCCAACTCCATTGTCTACGGCAGCACACGCGATCACCTCATCAGCATGCGGGGCTTTTTAAGTGACGGATCAGAAGCAACTTTCGGACCACTCACCCGTAACGAGTTCGCCCAAAAATGTGACGCATCTGATTCCATCGAAACCCGTATCTACTGCCTCGTGCGCGATATGCTGGGTGACGAAAAAAACCGCACCCTCATCCGCGACAATTTCCCTAAGTCCAGTGTCACCCGCCGCAACACCGGCTATGCGCTCGATCAATTGCTCGACTGCGGTGTCTTTGATCCCGAGTCCGAAAAACCCTTCAACCTGTGCCGCCTGCTCGCCGGTTCCGAGGGCACGCTCTTTTTGGGCGTGGAGTTTGAATTCAACTGCGAACCGCTGCCGCCGCCGGGCACGCTCCTGTGTGCGCACTTCGACAGCGTGCAGGATTCTCTCAAGGCCACGCTCATCGCGATGAGTCACCGGCCATTTGGCTGCGAACTCATCGATCGCCATATACTCGAATGTACCAAGGCCAATCTCGAACAGGCCAAGAACCGGTTTTTCGTCGAAGGCGATCCAGGCGCCGTGCTCGTGATCGAAATTCGGCATGACGACAAAGCGCATGTGGCATCGGAAATGGCTGCGATTGAAGCAGAGTGTCGCGCCGCGGGTCTCGGTTATGCGTTTCCCGTGCTGCACGGTTCAGATTGCGACAAGGTATGGGAACTACGACGCGCCGGCCAGGGCCTTGTCAACAATGTGCCCGGCCCGGCCAAACCACGCGAGATCGTCGAGGACACTGCCGTGGCGGTCGAAGATCTACCCGCTTACATCGAGGAGTTCGACGCCATCATGCGCGACAAATATGGCATCGGTTGCATCTACTATGCCCATGCCGGTGCGGGTGAATTGCACACTCGCCCGCTCTTCAACCTGAAAACCCCCGAAGGGTTGAAGATGTTTCGCGACGTCGCCACCGACATCGCCGCCCTGGTCAAAAAATACCGCGGCTCTCTTTCCGGTGAACACGGTGACGGTCGCCTGCGAGGTGAGTTCATCAGCTACATGGTCGGTGACGAATGTTATGCCATGATGCGACGAGTGAAGGAAACTTTCGATCCCCACGGCATTTTCAATCCCAACAAGATCATCGATACGCCACCGATGGACACTTCGTTGCGGCACCGGCCCGGTCATGCCGATCCGCAACACGAAACCTTGTTCGATTTCACCGCCAGCGATGGGGTATTGGCGGCCACCGAAAAATGCACCGGTGTCGGCGAATGCCGCAAATCCCACCTCATGGGCGGGACCATGTGCCCGAGTTACATGGCCACGCGGAATGAAAAAGACACCACGCGGGCAAGGGCCAATATCTTACGTGACGTCCTCTCGAAACCCCACGCCGAAGGAAATCCATGGGACAGTGAAGAAGTCGCCGCCGTCATGGACCTCTGCCTCTCGTGCAAGGGATGCAAATCAGAGTGTCCTTCCAACGTGGATGTCGCCCGCCTCAAGGCCGAATGGCAGCAGCATTACTACGATGCCAACGGGGTGCCCTTCCGCTCCCGGCTGATCGCGAGCTTTTCGCGCAGCATGAAATTGGCGTCTCTGACTCCGAGCTTCTATAACTGGATCATCAAATCACCGGGCCTATCGTCGTTGATCAAACGTTTATCCGGTTTTGCGCAGGAGAGGAGTTTACCACCATTAGGGAAAACAACCCTCGCAGCATGGCACGACCGTCACGCCAACCCGTCGACGCTCAGCTATCCCAACGGGCGGGTCCATCTATTCTGCGACGAGTTCACCAACTACAACGACGCCAGCGTGGGCATCAAAGCCATCGATTTGCTCAACCGTCTCGGCTATGAGGTCATCATCCCAAAACATGTCGACAGCGGTCGGGCCCATTTCTCCAAGGGTCTGGTGCGCGAAGCACGTAAATTTGCGATTCGCAACGTGGAATTGCTCAAGGATATCGTGACCGCAGAAAAACCGCTGATTGGCATCGAACCTTCCGCGCTCCTTGGTTTCCGCGATGAATATCCCGACCTCGTGCCAGCCGAGCTTAAATCCGCAGCGACAGCTCTCGCCAAGAATGCGCTACTCATCGACGAATTCATCGCCCGTGAAGCTGATGCCGGTCGTATTGTCAGTCACTCGTTCAATCAATCCGAGCAAGCCATCAAACTCCATGGCCACTGCCATCAGAAAGCACTTTCCTCACTCACCCCGACCGTGAAAATGCTGGAAATTCCAACCGGCTATAAAGTGCAAGTGATCCCCTCCGGCTGTTGCGGTATGGCGGGGTCATTCGGTTACGAAAAAGAACACTACGAGGTTTCCCAGCAAATTGGTGAACTCGTGTTGCTACCCGCCGTGCGTAGCGCCGCGGCCGAGGTATTTATCGCCGCACCCGGGACCAGCTGTCGGCATCAGATCAAGGATGCCACGGGGCGTATCGCGATGCACCCGGTGGAAATTCTTCACGCGGCCTTGAAGTCGGCCCACATGCCTGGGCGTCGTAAATTACGGCGAATCTATCAGTGATCCAACCGGCGGGGCCGGGGCGAATACGGCCACCGATGACTCGCGATCACGCGCCCGGGTTTCAATTACCTCGTAGATCATACTCGGGTTATCCGCCATGCTGAAAGCCCGTCGACCGATGCCAAAATCGCGCGTGATGGTGCAAAGATAAACCAGATTGCCCGGACCGGGAGGCACCTCGCGGGCATTGACATTACCCGGTGAAAGCGGTGTTCGATCCAACCAGTTCGCCAACGCAATTTCAGTGTTTTCAATCAAGTTGTCCATGGTCCCCTGCCCATGCACCCGCACATCAATTTCAAAGCTCGAAGCTGAAATCACATTATATCGGCAGTCCGGACCGTCGCTACTACTCATGAGCACAAAGCTGTTAATTTCACCCATCTTTACTTTTTCGAACCGGGTGTAGGTGCTGCGACTCAGAATGCATATGCCTGAACCTTCACCGCGATTGTATGCTCCCTCAAATATCACTTCCTCAACCAGGATATTCTGGCTGTTCGCAATGACCAAGGGACAGGTTCCCGAGTTCTGGATCAGACATTTCGTGATCCAGCAATTTCGGGCCGCATCGATACAAAGCGACACCACATGCAGATCCTTTTGATCTCCGGGATCGTCCTTGAATGCAGCCGAGCCCAAACTAAGTTTCATCGGGGGCGGCAGGGTAGGATCAAAGACTATGGTCAACTCCTCCAATCCGCTCTCTTCCAACGCATCGAATCGAATGCCTGACGTCCATAGCGAGGAATCCTCCGCGATCGGAATATCGGGCCGTAAACTTCGCATTTGAATTACGAGGCGGGTCCTCACCCGATCGCGACCTCGCAACACCATATGGGATCGAAGTCTCAAAGCGGCCGTCAGCAGATAGTCGCCGGGAGTTAAAAAAATCACCCCTCCAGAAACCGGGGCCGCATCGATGGCAGTTTGCACATCGTCTCCCGGTTGCAAATTCGCGATAACAGGCAGGTTTTTCATCAGATCTGCCGGAACCCCGGCCTTGCCCCATTCTGCAGCGGGCCACGTGGCTGGTTCACCCTTATCCTTGGCCGTGGAAACATCACCGCAAACCAGCAAAAGGAGAAAAACAAGCAGGCGTGACAGTGATCGGAAGTGACTCATCTTTGCAACAAATTGAACCAATACTAACTGAGATGATTCAACAAGCAATTGCCCCAATAGCAGCGCGGTTGAAAACACGCGTGGCATAATATATTCCCAGGCCACCGCACAGAGTTCAGAGGAGACCGACCAATCTTTACGCATAAAACATTGACAGTCGTTAGCATGGTTTAAGCGTAACCCAACGGTTACCTTTCTAAGGGCCAGATATCATCGCCCTAACATAAATTCATGAATCCACTGTCAGAAATTTCTGTATTGGTCGCTGGCAGCGGCGCCGTCCGGGCCCACCCGACGCGAGGGGGTCCCTGCTACGTAGTGACCATCGATGGAAAGAATCTGTTGTTCGACTGTGGTCGATGCGCCGTGCATAATATTTCGCGCTTCAGTATTCCGGTGGAAACGGTCTCCGCGGTTTACATCACGCATCTGCATTTCGATCACATCTGCGATCTACCCTTGTTGCTGCTTCTCTCATGGAACAACGGTCGCACGGAGCGAATGCCCGTTTATGGTCCCAAGGGAATTGCTGGATTTCTGGAAAACGGTCTGCGCCTCGCCTACACCAACGATATCAAGAGCCGACAAGGGCACGGCAAAAATACGGATTATTTGGGATGGGACACGACCGAACTCACCCAGGAAGGGGTCGTGGTTGAGACCGAATCCTACACTATCGATACGCTCGTCACCAAGCATGGCGGATTGCTGAATTTCAATTACCGCATTCGCATCGCCGACAAGATTGTCGTCATCATGAGCGACTCGGAGCCCGATCCACGCATCGTCGATTTCTGCCGTGGGGCCAATATCGTTTTGATTGAGTGTTCCGGCACCAAGGAGTTTTTCGACACCGTGCCTTGGGGCAGCTGGCACACCACCCCGGAGCAAGTCGGCCAATTGATGCGAGACGCGGGCGCCAAGAAAGTGGTGCTCAAGCACCTCGTCATCGAAAGCTTCAGGGATAACGACCCCAAGGTATCAGAGTCCATGGCTGATACCATTCGCACGGTTTACCCCGATGGGGAAATCTTCGTCGGAGAAGATGGCATGAAATTTGATATCTGATCCGTCATTCATGTCCGACACTTGACGGGATACGCCTTTTCGAGCCACTCGGAGAGTTA
>DFDG01000159.1 GCA_002367815.1 Opitutaceae bacterium UBA3033
CAACTAAATCTGGCCGTGCTGCTGAACAATGGTGATGGCGTGCCCCAAGATGGAGCCCAGGCGTTGCATTGGTGCCGACAGGCTGCGGAACAAGGTTTGGCTGATGCCCAAGATCTGTTGGGCATCATGTATATGCGGGGCGACGGCGGCACGATCAACGAATCCGAAGGACTGGTGTGGTTCGAAGTCGCCGCCCTGGCCGGGCATCGCGATGGCACCCGGCATCGCGACATGGCTATATCACGCATGCATCCAACTGCGGTCGGCCCTGCCTTGCTACGTGCCAAGAACATTTTCTCCGAAATCAAAGCCAAGCAGACCGAGGGCGGGGGAAAATAAATCCCGGTCGGGCGGGTTGGCCCACCGTCACCAAATAGTAATTGCGGTTAAGGTTTGGCGCAGGGCAGTTCGAGTTGCGCTTTCAATGTAGCAGCAAATAAACCGCCTAGTTCCCTCGGCTACCAATCCCCTCAGCGCTTCGCCGCTCAACTATCTCAATCTACGCGAACAGGCCGCCCGGCCGTTTGCCGGAAGGTTACGCATATACCCTGCCCCCCGAGACGCAGTGGGAGTGTGCCCGACCGCGCCGGGACTACGGGCAACTATCCCGGTGACCTTCAACGCCATGGCTTGGTATAATGCCAACTGTCGAGGCGAACACATCCAGGTAGGCAAAAACAGCCCAAGGCCTGAGGTTCCACGACATGTTGGGCAATGTTCGTAAATGGTGCGCTGACTGGTATAGTGGATACCGCCGGGACGGGTGAACGATCCATCCGGTCCCGCCACGGGACAATATCGGGTTGCACGGGGAGGATTTTGTTCAAGTTCCGCCGGGGACTGCCGAATTGCTCTGCGTCAATGGACCCAGCCGGCACAAAAGGATCAACGGCTTGGATTCCGCCTCGCCCTCGCACCCCGGCGTTGAGCGCGGGCCCGGCATTGACTCTCCGGATTTAGTCAGCGTTTTTAAGCCTCGCGTGGATTCCCATTATTACCCCGGTTTATCTAACCCGTTCGGCCTGACGCATGGCTGAAACGAGTGCTTACTCCTGGCCGGTTATTCCCGGTCTCTGGCGGCAGTTGAAGGATTTCTGCGGCTTCGGTGGTGCCGCCACCTACCTCTGGCCCCGCTGGTTGCTCCTGCGCGCGGTGGGTCTGGTTTTCATTATCGTATTTGCCGGCATCATCAAGGATACAGCGGGGCTGATCGGACCCGCCGGAGTCGTGCCGTTGCCTGAGGCGATGGCGCAAACCCGGGCGCTATTCCCCAGTCCGGTCGAGGCGTTTTTTGGTGCTCCCACCCTGTTTTGGTTGAGTGATCACGCGGTGATGCCGGTGGTGGTCGCATGGAGTGGTCTGCTCGCAGCCCTCGCCCTCGTTTTCAATTTCTGGCCGCGCATGATGCTGTTTGTGTGTTGGATCGGCCTGCTATCATTCGTCAAGGGTTGGCTGGTTTTCTCCGGACCCTTGGTCGACGGACTGATGCTGGAGGTCGCCTTGCTGAGCATCCCATTTGCCCCCGCTGGCTATCGCCCCGGGTTGGGCGCGGATTCCTCACCGCGACCGTTGGTCGTGTTCATGATGCGCTGGTTGCTTTTCCGAGTCATGTTCGAATCCGGCATCTCCAAGCTACTCAGCCAGGATTTGCATTGGTATGACTTTACGGCGATGGACGTGCTCTACGAGACGGCACCTAACCCCACCATTCTAGGCTACCTTGATCATCAACTGCCGCATCTTTGGCACGTCTTCGAAATCATCCTCACGTTTACGGCGGAGATTGCCGCGCCGTTGATCGCGGTCTTCGGCGGCCGGCGCGGCCGTTGGTTCGCCCTCGGCGCCTGGACGCTCTTGCAACTAGGTATTCAACTGACCTGCAACTTTGGCTGGCTCAATCTCGCGTCCATCGGCCTGGGCCTGATGCTGCTCGACGATCAGATGCTGGCGGCGGCCGCGAAGGGCCTGCGACTGCTCCAGCTCGCTGAATTTTTCAAGGCAACCGCAGTGAAGTTGAGTCCCCCGCCCCTCGGACGCTTCCGGCGCTACGGGCTAAACGGCGCACTCTGGATTCATTTTTATCTTTCGGTCTCGGTCTTTGCGACGCTGGCCGGACTGCCGTCAAATCGGGTATTGGATTCGATCTCGCGGCCTTTGAATTTTGTCTTCGGCGGATTAGCCAGCTGCAACGCCTACACCCTCTACTCACGCCTCGATCCGTTTCACTTTGTGGCGGAGTTTCTCGGTTCCAATGACGGTGGGGTCACTTGGCAGCCCTACGAATTCCGGCACTTCCCGCAGGCGCTGGATCGCATCGGCGCGTTCTCAGCCCCTTGGTTTCATCGCTTCGAGGCAAACCTGCAGGTGCAGGCCAGCGCCAACGACCAAGCCCCGCCGATCTATCCCATGGTGGCCACGCGCTTACTGGAAAAGCAGCAACCGGTGATCGGTTTTTTCGCCGGCAATCCGTTCGTGGACCGCCCGCCCCAAATGATCCGGGTGGCCGGCTATCGTTACACCTTCACCGATTACGCTACTTGGCGCGCAACCGGAAATTTCTGGCAGCGGACTTATCTCGGCGAATACATGCCGATGATGTATGTGCATGCCGCCGGTGGCATTTCGCAGGTGACCTCGAGCCTCGAACAAATCCAAGTCTTCGCCCACTACGACAATTCGCTGGCCCAAACCCAACTAGGCATTCTCTTCATCAACGGTGAGGATGGTGTGCCCCGAGACGGCGCGCAGGCCGCCATGTGGTTTCGCCGGGCGGCGGAGCAAGGCTTGGCCGATGCGCAATTCAACCTCGCGCTCATTCTGCTGCAAGGCGACGGCGTGCCCCGGGATCCGACCGAAGCCATGGTCTGGTGCCGCCGTGCGGCGGAACAAGGCATCACCGACGCGCAGGACCAACTGGGGATAATGTATCTTTCCGGCGAAGGTCGGCCCCGGAATGAAATCGAGGCACTGACTTGGTTTGAGGTCGCCGCCCAATCCGGTCATGCCGAGGCCCAGCGCCACCGCGCCATCGCCATCAGCCACATGTCTCCGACCAACGTCGCCCTCGCCCAAGAACGTGCGGAGATGATCCGCGCGAACTTGGCGGCCACCAAACCGCGGAATTGACCCCCCGGCCCTCCTCCCCCATGTCTGGCAGGCTATGTCCGAATCTGCCGCACCTGCCGAAGTCTCCATGGATGCCCTTGTCGCGCTCTCCAAGCGTCGGGGTTTCATCTTTCCGTCGTCGGAAATCTACAACAGCTTCACCGGCTTTTTCGATTACGGTCCGCTCGGCGTTGAGCTGAAGAAAAACATCCGGGATTGCTGGTGGGACGACATGGTGCGCCGCCGCGACGA
>DFDG01000133.1 GCA_002367815.1 Opitutaceae bacterium UBA3033
ACGCGCGTTCGACCAGCGTCACCCCAAACTGAGCCAGCAATGGCGGTAGATTATTGTCTGCGGCCCACGATGCCTGCGCCGCATAAAGTTGACGCCAAAATGCAAACGGCGTCTTCGCGCTGATAGCCTGCGCGTGACTCACTGCCATGCGGATCACCAGCAACATTTCGTTGATCTCATCTTCGAGGCCGCGTTGCGGATCCTTGGTAAACCACTTCGGCGGCAGATGGTCCGCCGACACACCGCGTTGCACTGCCCCATCAAAATCAAACGTCAGGCGTAAAAATACATGCGGTACCTCCGTCATGGTCGCGATGCCGTAACGAAAAGGCATGCGGGCTTTGAGCTGATGGCGAAAGAGTTCTGCTTCGAGAAGTTTGATCATAATACGGTATTCAAGTCGCAGACTGCATCGAACATCACTTGAGGCAACGGTCCTGATGCAAAATCGGCCAAGGCTGATTCCAGTTCACGACGGTTGCTGGCACCGATGACCACGCGATCCAACTCATCGACGCCAAATATAAAACGATGGGCCAACGTGGTCAGCGACATCCCGTGTTTCTCGGCAAGGGTTTGCAATCGCATCGCCCGATCAATCTGGGGACCCCACACCCAGTCGGGACGTTCGCGCACAAATTGCAGGTGGCGCGCACCCAGCAAACCCATGTGCAACGGGCTGGCACCATAAATTGTCATCCCTACACGGCGCACTCGCGGCACTTCCGTGCCCACGCCATCCAGTATCACCGGATCGACCCGGCGAAAGAGCATCATCATATCGAACGCGCCACTCTCGATGAATCCGTCAAGCTCCACCCCGCAACCGCCAGCGATGCCGAGCCGCTGCACCAACCCGTCGGCTTGCAGCGCTCGCAAGGAGTCCACCACCCTCGGGCGTTCAGCCGCTGGCACCATTTGGGGTTCATGGAGAAAGAGCAGATCCACCTTGGCCACGCCCAGCACCACCAGACTGTGCTCCAGACTGGCGCGCATCCCGGCCGGAGTGTGGTCATAATTCCCCTCGTGGGAATCGCGGCCCGGCAAACGACCTACTTTGGTACTGATGATGGGGCGCGGTCCACGCCACTGCGCGAGGGCTTGTCCCAATAATTTTTCCGCTGAACCATAAGCGGGCGCCGCGTCGAATACTTTAACGCCCAACTCCAAGGCGCGAAGAATTGTCGTTAAGGATTCTTCCTGATCCACCGGTCCCCATGCACCGCCGAGACCAGCCAAGCCCAGGGCCAGCCGACTGTCACCCAAACCCTGCGCAGCCAGGGCCGGCGCCAAACCAAATTCCGTCCGTCGCGTGGGGCGCGATAAATTCATACCAACGTTACTTGCCGACACTCCATCCGCCGTCGGCCATCAGCGATGCTCCGGTTACGAGGGCGGCATCATCACTGGCCAGATAATGCGCGGCCGCGGCGATCTCCTCCGGTTGACCCATCCGGCCGATCAATTGGGTGGCACTCATTTCGCGATAGGCTTTTTCCGGATCGGGATACTCCTTGATGCGAGCCTGCACAAACGGGGTCTCCACTCGCCCGGGGCAAATGCAATTGCACCGCACGCCCTCTGCCGAGTGATCGAGTGCAAGCTGTTTGGTGATACCCACCACGGCAAATTTCGTCGTCACGTAGGCGAATCGATCCCGCACGCCAACGATGCCTCCAATGGACGCAATGTTGATGATGCTGCCGCGACGCCGTTCGATCATCCCTCCGATAAAAGCCTTCGTGACCATGAACACTCCGAGCACATTGACCCGATACAGCCGATCCATGTCAGCGCTCTCGGTTTGCAAAATCGTGCCAACGTGCCCGATGCCCGCGTTGTTCACCAGAATATCAAGCGCACCGATCTTGGCCGAGGCCGCCACGACCGCCGCCTCGTCCGCCACATCGAGTAAAACAAATTCAGCCTGACCACCCGCATCAGTGATGAGCTTCACCGTTTCGCTTCCGGCTTCCTGATTAAGATCACCCACGTGCACCCTCGCACCCGCCTTGGCGAAACGTTGCGCAATCGCGCGGCCAATGCCTGAACCCGCTCCGGTTACGAGTGCAGCTTTGTCTGTAAGGTCGAACATACCCGCACGCTAACGCCGGGCGACGGCGAGTGTCGTTAAAAAAATGCGGTATGACGGTCTGAATTGTTCTGCAAAAATAGACCGGCGTTGGACCGGAATTATAAATTAGCGAAAGATCATCCCCGCCGTTGGGATTTTTTGCGCTTTTTACGCCTCTTTGCGGCCAGCGTTTAAGCTCAAGGATTGCTAATATCGGCTGGTCGTCCGAAAAAACAGCCCCCCTCCCCATGAAGATCATCGCTGTTCACGCCTACACCACCAGGACCCAACCCAAGATTTCTTTCGTCTGGCGTAAGGGCCTTCCCGGCAGTGATCCTGTCGTTGAGCAAACCTGGCTGCGCCTTGTGACCGATGCCGGAATCGAAGGCTGGAGTTGTGCGGTGCGCGGTGCCATTGCCTTCGACCTGATTGAGCGGCGCTTGAAGCCATGGCTGATCGGAAAGAACCCGTTGATGAAGGAATTGCTCTGGCACGAGATGTGGGAGATCGACCGGCTGGAGGAATTTCCCATTTACATGATGGGGGTGGTTGACGCTGCGTTGTGGGACATCACCGCCAAGGCGGCGAAGCTCCCGCTCTATCAATTGCTCGGTGGTTACCGCGATTCCATTGAGGCCTATGCCAGCACGGTGACCTATGCGACCACGGAGGAATTTCTCGACGTGGCTGACCAGTGTCTCGCACGTGGATTCAAGGCCATCAAACTTCATGCTTGGGGTGATGCGCGCAAGGATGCCGCGCTTTGCCAAGCCCTGCGCAAACATGTCGGCCCCGACATCGCATTGATGTATGATGGTTCAGCGGGGTTTGATCCCTACGAGTCACTCTATCTCGGGCGCGCCCTCGAAGAGGCGGATTATCTTTGGTATGAGGAACCGATGCGGGAGTTCAGCATCAACGCCTACAAACGACTCTGCGATCAACTCGACATTCCCGTGCTGGCGGCCGAGACCTCCGACGGTTGTCATTACAACGTCGCGGATTTTATTGCGCAGGGGGCGGCCGACATGGTGCGCACGAGTTGGTTCTACAAGGGCGGCATCACGGGGGCCCTGCGAGTCGCACATCTGGCGGATTCATTTCAACTCAGTGCCGAGGTGCATGGCATGGGCGTCGAAAACACGCACCTCTGCCTCGCGATTAAGAACAACCATTACTACGAGACCTTGGTCATGGGCAACCCGGTCGCATTCGAAGCCCGGATCGGCCCCGACGCGCACGTGCATGCCCCGGAAGCCCCGGGTCTCGGTCACGACATCGACTTGGCGACGCTCGAAAAAGTCGCCACGGCGAAATTGTAGGAATTCGCGCCGCAGCTTAGCCGGATGATTTTAAGGGCTACCGGGGATGGGCACCAGATCCAGTCCGCCCTCCGGCTGGATGACCCGGTCGCAGGTTGCCATGCGCAAATCCCAGCGACCGTCGATGTAATTGGCCGAGGCGGGTTTTGCACAGGCCTGCATGAACAAATACCATTTGCCCGCAATTTCGTAGAGCGCGGGTGTCGCCACATGGTAGAACGCGTCGTCTCGATAAATTCCTTCCCACTTCGTTTGCAACACCGTGTCGAGCGGCAACTGTCGCCAGCCGTGGTCCGGCCGGTCACTCACCGCCAGCACGGGGCGCCAGCGTTCGCCGCGATTCGTCACCACGCTTTCCGCCTTCGGCTCAAGCGCGGCGACGTGAAAACTGACCCGCACCAAAAGCATAAAAGCTTGGGGTGATTGCCCTCACATCTATTCCAGCCCTTGACCCATAACGTTCAACCAACGGGCTATTTCTTTTTCGGCGCTTCGTAGATCATCGGCACCTTCACGCGCACGTAGGCTGGTTCACCGTCTTTTATCGCCGGGCTGAAAACCCAACGTGAAACCGCCGTGGCCGCTGCCCAACCAAAGCCGGCATGATTTGATTGCACGATCCGCGCCAATTGCACCCGACCATTGTGGTCGACGATAAACTCGATCTGAGCCTCGGCCCCTTTGCCTGATTTTCTCAGATCCTCCGGCAGTTCCGGGCCCACCTGATAGATCGGTTTGGGGGTTGTGTCGGCCTCGGCGTAGTTGATGATTTTCACTCGGTCGGCATTGATATCATCGACCAGTTTTCCGGTAACCTGATCAATCGGGGCATCAGCACTGATCCGGTTAAAAATCTGTTCAAATGTTAGCAGCGCCCAACAGGGTTTACCGTCCTTCATCGCCGGCTCAAAAGTCCAAGCTTCGACCATCGCCACGGTTGCAGTCCCGAATTCCGGCTGACTCGCTTTCTTCACCTCTGCGGCGCGGGCATTGCCGGTGGGATCAACAATAAAGGACACTGAAGCGCTCCCCGTTTTGCCTTTCATCAGCAATTCGTAGGGGTAAACCGCTTTGCATCGACGCACCAAATCGGGGGCTTGATCGTATTGGTAAAGTTCCGGCAAATCTTTGCTGGGCTTGCCCTTCAACTTGGCCATCCGAACCTTATTATCTGCGGCTGAGGCGGTAGGATCGTAGGTTACGGTAACCTGCAAACGGGAGCGGACATTGTGTCCATTGACCACCCCAGTTACATATTTCCAATTCAGCACCGTTTCAATGGCCAGCATGTCCAATTCCGGGTGATCTGATTTGATGACCCGCGGCGACCCGACCGCGTTATTACTATCCACTTCTACCTCCACGACCACAGACCCTTTGATCCCGGCATCACGCAATTGTTTAGGGAAGTAAGGCAAGGTGACGCTCCCGGGCCTGACATAAGCATCGCGATCTTTTAGGCCACCGGTTAACACCCGCTCAACATCCATGCGCGTGGTCGTAGGGGGAGGGCCTGAATCGGCCGAACCATTCGATGATGGTGGTGCTTCACCACCTCCGCTCTGCGCCTGCAAACCAATCGCGCATATCATTGAAATCAATCCAGCCGTCAGAAGAGTTTTCATCGCGGCAAAATACTAAAGGGCATTATCCAGGGCAACCGCAGATTAACCGGACCGGGCGAGGTATCGTGATGACGCTCATGCATTGCCTAACCAGATGTCCGGGGTCGTGTCGTTGACACATTACGGGTTCGTGGCATGGGTTGCCCGATTACACGTCCCGCCAAAAAATTCCCACCTATCCGCGCGTCTGTGATTTTGTGAAGACAAACTGATTCCACCCCATTGATGAACGCTTCCGGTAAATATCTGCGGTCACTGACTTCTGCCCCCTGGGGGCGGGCCAAAGCATATTTTGGTTTTGGCGAAACCGAGACCTACCTGTGGCCCCGTTGGATCCTCCTGCGCGCCGTTGGGGTGGTGTTCATCATTGTCTTCGCGGGTATCATCACGGAATCAAACGCATTGATCGGACCCGATGGCATCGTGCCCTTGCCCGATGCCATGGCGCAATTGCGTAGCGCCAACTCCGGGCTGCTCGATGCGGTGTTGGAATCTCCCACTCTCTTTTGGATCAGCAGTCATCCATTAATGCCGGTGCTCATCCAATGGCTCGGATTGTTCGCGGGGGTGGCGTTGCTCTTAAACCTGTGGCCGCGCATGGCGCTCTTCGTGTGCTGGATCACTCTGCTTTCATTTGTAAGAGGTTGGGTGTTTTTTTCCGGACCCTTGGTGGACCGTTTGATGTTGGAGGTCTCCCTGCTTTGCATTCCTTTCGCCCCGGCGGGTTACCGGCCAGGTTTGGGGGCCCAATCATCGCCCCGCCCCTTCGTCACTTTTATGATTCGCTGGTTGCTCTTCCGGGTCATGTTTGAAAACGGAATTTCCAAACTTATCAGCGGTGATCTGCACTGGCTCAACTTCACGGCGATGGATGTGTTGTATGAAACCGCACCCAGCCCGACCATCCTTGGATACTTGGATCATCAGATGCCGCACTTCTGGCATATGGGTGAATATATTCTGACTTTCGCCGCCGAAATCGGCGCTCCACTTCTGGCTATATTCGGCGGGGCACGCAGCCGGTGGCTGGCCTTCGGTCTTTGGGTGGCATTACAGGCCGGCATCCAACTCACCTGCAATTTCGGCTGGTTGAACACGGCATCGATCGGCCTCGGGCTGCTGTTGTTGAACGACAAAATGCTGGCCTCGGCGGCTTCGCTGTTCCGCGCCTCCAAGCTGTCGCGCTGGCTGGTGGAGACCACCACGCGCTACGCCGTTCCTCCCCTCGTAAAATGGCGGCGTTATGGGCTGAACCTCGCCCTCTCCATCCATTTTTATCTGGGGTTTGTGGTCTTTGCATCAGTCGCCGGGGTGCAGAACTTCGGGGTGTTAAATTTTGTAAACCGCCCGTTGAATTACCTGTTTTCCGGTTTGGGCAGTGTGAATGCTTATTCCCTCTTCTCCTATCTCGAACCCTTTCATTTTGTCGCGGAGTTTCTCGGTTCAAACGATGGCGGTGTCACCTGGCGTCCCTACGAATTTCGTTACTTTCCCCAACAATTGGATCGGATCAGCCCGTTCACCGCCCCGTGGTTCTGTCGGTTTGAAGCCAACCTGCAGGTCTCGGCCAGCAAGCATGAAAATGCGGCCCCGCTTTACCTGTTCGTAGCCACCCGACTGCTGGAGCAAAAAAAGCCCGTCTTGGATTTATTCGAGAGCAACCCCTTCGCTGATCGGCCTGCCACCATGATCCGGGTTGCCGGCTACCAATACACCTTCACCGATTACGAAACGCATCGGGCGACCGGCAACTATTGGCATCGCACTTATCTGGGAGAATACCAGCAGATGGCCTATATTGGGCCGGCCGGCGAAATCGCCCAGGTTGCATCCGACTTGGATCAAGTTCACGTCAAAGCGTTCTACGGCAATTTAGAGGCGCAGTCACACCTCGGGTTTCTCTACATCAGTGGCGAACAGGGCGTGGCAAGAGACGGGGCCAAAGCCGCCAAATGGTTCCTCTTGGCCGCCCATCAAGGGCAGCCCTTCGCGCAACTAAATCTGGCCGTGCTGCT
>DFDG01000079.1 GCA_002367815.1 Opitutaceae bacterium UBA3033
GTTCTGACGAGGAGGAGGAGGAGGGCGACGAAACCTCCAGCAGTCGCAAACGCAAACGGGGCTGATTTACACATCTGATAACATTTACGGCGGTTAATCTGACCGCCGTTTTTTTTGGCCCGAGATCCGGCATCCTGTTGCGTGGTTGCCTTTTTCGACTGAATCCACTGCCTTTGATCCGCATGTCACATCTCTTTCGTATCCAGCTTTCCATTGTGGTCGCTGGCTTTTTCGCCTTGTCCACAGGTTGCAACACAGACAGAGTGAGAGGAGCCAATCCGCGTATCCCTGCAAACACCTCATCTGCCCTACTGAGACCGGGTGACAGCCTGGCAGTTGCCCTGCAAAGCATCCCCGACCCCAGCAGCAACTCAGTGCAAATTGATGAGCAAGGCATAATCAGTCTGCCCTACATCGGTAATCTGACTGCAGCAGGGATAACGACCAGCGAGCTTTCCCAACGTATTCGGGAAACCTATATTGAGGGCAAAATCTACAAAGCCGTGGATGTATCCGTCTCGGTGACAGAGCGATATGTTTACGTCGGAGGAGAGGTTACCCGCCCAGGTCGTATCATTTGGACTCCGGACCTCTCTCTTACCAAGGCCATCCAATCTGCTGGAGGATTCACCCTCTACGCCAAGGAAAATCGAGTTACGCTGGCTCGTGACCAGAACGCCTACGATCTCAATGTCACTCTGGCCCAGAAAGACCCCGCGCAGGATGTAATCCTCATGCCGGGGGATTCTATTCAAGTGCCGCGGTCAGCGTTTTAAACCAAACCCGCCAAAGCCACAACGCAGAGCAACTATGGCGCAGCGGGATCTTCCTCCCGTAGCTGAACTTGAGTCCTGCTTGGCGGTACGGAAGTTTGGCTGCTACCCTTAGGGCCAGACGCCACCTCAGCTTCAACAGACCAAATTGTCGCTGCGCTCCAATTCGGCTATGATCCGGTTAGGCCACGTTCCTCTTTACTTCAACAACGTGGCCATTTCCTTGGCGAAATAGGTAAAAATCAAGTCGGCCCCGGCTCGCTTGATCGCGAGCAGAGATTCGTGCCGACAACGCTCATAGTCGAGCCACCCCAATTTGGCAGCCGCGTGGATCTGAGCATATTCGCCTGAAATTTGGTAGGCCGCGACCGGTCTATCCGTCGCATCCCTCACTTCGCGGATGATATCAAGATAAAGCCCGGCTGGCTTTACCATCACCATATCTGCACCCTCGGCCACATCGAGGAGCATCTCTTCCACGGCTTCGCGCCGATTGGCCGGATTCATCTGATAAGTCGCCTTGTTCAATAACTTGGTGCCTGCGGCCTTGGCACTACCCACCGCATCGCGGAAAGGACCATAATAAGCGGAATTGTATTTGGCGGAGTAAGCCAAAATCCCCGTATCGGTGTAGCCAGCGTTATCCAAAGCTTGTCGGATCGCCCCCACCCGGCCGTCCATCATATCGGACGGGGCCACCAAATCCACACCTGCCTGGGCCTGCAAAATCGCCATTTTGCAGAGGATGCCTACAGTGCGGTCATTCTCCACGTTGTCTTGGGCCGCGTTGAGCACCCCGTCATGGCCATGGCTGGTGTAGGGATCAAGAGCGACATCGGTGATCACAGTCAGCCCCGGCACCGCGTGCTTAACTGCGCGAACCGCGCGCACCACCAAGGTATCGGGATTAAGCGCTTGTGAGCCCAGTTCATCTTTCATCTTGGGATCAAGCTTGGGAAACAAAGCCACCGCGAGAATCCCAACTTTGTGCAGTTCGCGGCATTCCTTCACCAGATCACGGATGCATAAACGAGACACCCCGGGCATTGACTTGATCGGCTCGGGCCGACCTTTGCCCTCCACCACAAACAGTGGGGCAATAAAATCAGCCGGGCGCAGAACGGTCTCCTCAACCATCGCGCGCAAACTGGCTGTGCGGCGCAGCCGCCGGGGACGTTGGGGTAAATCGAGCTTGAATTCGGAGGACATAAGCAGTGTTCTCCGGCCAATTAAGCACGCCATGACGTCGCCTACCACAAGTTTTTGCACCCTCACGCGTCAATTCACTACCACGCGAACTACGGGCTGCTGTTGTCTGCTTTAAGCGCTGGCAACAGTCCACCTTGCCCGCCGAAGCCTCGGCGAAGGCAGGAAAAACACCGTTCCGCTCCGGCGGAAAACCTGTTAGCTAATCATTTCCTTAAATTTCATGGCCCTTAAGCTCTACGAATCCCTCTCCCGCAGTCTCCGCGAACTCCGCCGGCCAGATCCGACCAATCCGGCGGACGTATTCACGTTCTACAACTGCGGGCCGACCGTCTACGCGCCCGCCCATATCGGCAATTTCCGCACCGCCGTGGTCAACGATGTTATCCGTCGCCTCCTCGAACTTGAGTTTGGTCCGACCAAAGTAAAACACGTCCGCAACCTCACCGACGTAGACGATCGCACCATCGCCCAAGCTTTAAAGGAAAAACGACCTCTCGCCGAGATCACCCAAAAGTGGACCGAAAAATATCAAGCAGACAGCGCGGCACTCAATTGCTTGATCCCGCATGTTCAACCCACAGCCACCGGTCACATCAAAGAGCAAGTCTCCATGATCGAAGTGCTCATGGAAAAAGGAAATGCTTACCGCGGGGCAGATGGATCCGTTTACTTCAAAATCGATTCCTTCCCCGAATACGGCGCACTGTCACGGATCAAGGATCGTGAACTCAAGATCACCGACGCTTCAGCCGATTCAGATCACAAGGATTCCGTCTCCGACTTCGCCCTGTGGAAAGCCTACAAGCCCAGCGAAGATGGCGAGGTGAAATGGCCCGGGCCCAAAGGTGCCGCTGAAGGCCGCCCCGGCTGGCACATCGAGTGCAGCGCCATGATCAAGAAGCACCTCGGCGATACCATCGATCTGCACACCGGCGGCGTCGACCTGCTATTCCCGCACCATGAAAACGAGATCGCCCAAAGCAATTGCTGCAATGGCGTGACCTTTGCGCGGCATTGGTATCACAGCGAACATCTGCTCGTCGACGGTACCAGCATGAGCAAGAGCAAGGGTAACTACTACACCCTCTCTGATCTGGTTGAAAAAGGCTACTCGCCGATGGCAGTCCGCTACGCCCTGCTCGCCGGTCACCCGCGCAAACAACTCAACTTCACCTTGGACTCTCTGCATGCCGCAGAAAAGGCGATTTCAGGTATAAGAAATAGACTGTATGAAATGGGAGTCTACGGGAATGTCCTGTTCTTTAGACAGGAATTTGAATCAGTCTTAACTGCAGATGACGATTTGGAATGGGGACTCTTTGCAGAAGCTTGGGAGCTATTAAAATCTGATTTAAATATGCCAGCAGCACTCGGAGCGGCCTTTTCTGCAATAAGCCACATCACTGATCTGGACTTGTCCGGCAAGCTTACTACTGAACGCTGGCGTTTAGAATTCCTAAGCGCATACAGGTTTTTTAACCGTGCCCTTGGCATCGATTTACAACTGCCAACCGTAGAGGAAAAGAAACGCCTAGAATCTGATCAATCAAAGACGACTCCCGACGAAATCACCGCCCTCGCTGAGCAGCGTTGGGCCGCGAAGCAAGCCAAAGACTTCGCAACGGCCGACAAACTCCGCGCCGAACTCACCGCCGCCGGCTGGACGATGCTCGACCGCAAAGACGGCTACTCTCTCGAACCACTGAAAAAAGCTTAAAGCTTATCGCTTACAGCCTAATGCTATTCCCGCTATGCCCATGTCACCACTAGAAGAAATCCGCCATTCGTGTTCGCACGTTTTGGCGACTGCCGTGCTGCGCCTTTTCCCGGACGCCAAACTGGATATCGGTCCGCCGACCGACAGTGGCTTCTATTATGACTTCGATCTGGAGCATAAATTTACGGCCGACGATCTCGTAAAGATTGAGGAAGAGATGAAGAAAATCACCAAGGAGAACCAGTCGTTCATGCGCAAGGAAGTCTCCCGTGAGGAAGCGGCTGAAATCATCAAGTCCCGTGGCCAAGAACGCTACAAACTCGGTCGTTTGGCCGATATCCCCGCAGGCGAAGCCATCTCGTTCTATGAAAACGGTGAGTTTGCCGATCTCTGCGCCGGCACG
>DFDG01000204.1:0-1481 GCA_002367815.1 Opitutaceae bacterium UBA3033
GGTCGCCAAGGCAATTGTGGTCAAAATGTTTCATAAATAATGCAGGGAGGCATTGCCATCGCAACATGAGCAAGGTCACTCTGGTTGCGATGCGGATACGGATTTGGCATCTTATAATAACCCTTAATCATCAGAAAATATGGCAACATTTATTCCTCTCATTAGTTCCGGCAGCGCTGGTCCCCTTGGTGTGCTTCATCTGCCCCGCCTATGGCTTAAAGCTTCATTGGAAGCCAATGGTAAACTCGATTCACGGTATCCCGGCGCTGGGCAAGGATTTGACCAGATGACAATTAGCGCCCTTGGTTTGGAGCGTGAAGCCGTCCTCAGTTTCATCAAGGGTAGCAAACCGAGTTACGCCCAATTCGAAGCATGGGTGAAAGCTCAACTCGGGGTGAAACTTGATGCGGCATCAATCGCAGCGCACAATGCTTCAGTGCTTGGTTACAACCATGACGACGAGACCCGCAAAGGTGTTCTCAGCGCGTGCGGCATCGTTGACGATGGCAAGGTGCTCGATGCCGTGCACCTCAACGACCTCGACAGTTGGCAGGAACTTTACGAAGCCGAATTGAAGTAAACCTTCGAGTAACCCTTTAACGACAAACGCTGCCTCTCTTGTGGGGGCGGCGTTTTTTTTATTCCCCTGTTGGTTCAATTTCCCGAGGTTTGATTGGGTATTGAACATGCTCGGAAAGGCTTCGGCCCGGCTGAAGCCGGCTATGGTGAGTCCGGACCCGCGGTGCCCATTTCGACAAGCTCAAGGCTGTGGTGGGCAAGCCGGGGGCAGCGCCCCGGCCACAAAGTGGATCTACCAAAGGCCGTGGACCTTGCCCGGGGCATCAATACCGGTGGAGATTTAACCTGGGAACAACCCGCCAAGAACGAGGTGTTTCTCTTCGTGGTGAATCGGGCGGCCTCAGACCTCTTGCTCGGCGAGCCAACGTTCGGCCTCGATCGCGGCTTGGCAGCCCATACCGGCAGCGGTGATCGCCTGACGGTAAACATGATCCGAACAATCACCGGCGACATAGACCCCGGGGATATTGGTGAGCACTTGGGACCCGGCTTGAGGTTTGAAATAGCCGCCTCCGTCAACTTCGAGAGGAGGGGCAAATGGACCAGTGTTGGGGATGTGGCCGATGGCGACGAAAATGCCTTTTACGGACAGCACTTTCTCCTCGTTGGTTTTTACGTTTTTCACTTTTAGTCCACTGACCGAACCTTCCGGAACCCCGAGGACCTCGACGGGAACAGTGTCCCAAACCATCTCGATCTTTTCATGTGAAATCGCGCGGTCAGCCATGATTTTGGATGCACGGAGTTCGTCGCGCCGATGCACGAGATAAACTTTACTGGCGAAGCGAGTGAGGAAGAGTGCTTCCTCGGCCGCACTGTCGCCGCCGCCGAGCACCGCCACTTCCATCTTGCGATAAAATGCCCCGTCGCAAGTCGCACAAGTGGTCACACCCTTGCCGCCG
>DFDG01000204.1:1669-2193 GCA_002367815.1 Opitutaceae bacterium UBA3033
CCCTTGCCGCCGTAGAGTTCCTTTTCACCGGGTATGCCGGTCAAACGCGGGGAGGCGCCAGTGGCAATGATCACGGTTTTGGCCAAAATAGTGCGATCGCCCAGGATCAGCTTGCGCGGCGTCGAATTAAAATCGACTGAGGTGACCATGGCCTGCTCGAAACGGGTGCCGAATCGCGTGGCTTGTTCGCGCATGTTTTGGGTAAGCTCAAAACCATCCACCCCCTTGGGGAATCCCGGAAAGTTTTCCACTTCACTGGTGGTGGTGAGTTGCCCGCCGGGCAGCGGCCCTTCCAGCACCAAAGGATTGAGGCTCGAGCGAGCGGTATAAATTGCAG
This sequence comes from Opitutaceae bacterium UBA3033, assembly GCA_002367815.1. Taxonomy (GTDB): domain Bacteria; phylum Verrucomicrobiota; class Verrucomicrobiia; order Opitutales; family Opitutaceae; genus Cephaloticoccus. The sequence goes on from DFDG01000204.1 coordinate 2,007, forward strand.
CGGTCAGGCCGGCGCAGCCTGTGCCGATGATTACGACATTTTCGATGGAAGATGACATTACGATGTAAGCTAAAACACAGAGCCCGGTCTCCGCTTAGTGCAACCTAACAGATAAGATTAGTTGTCAACTTTTGCGAACGGCATGGCAGTTTCGATCAAACTGGCCCAATAAGACGACCCGTAGGTG
>DFDG01000204.1:2415-2775 GCA_002367815.1 Opitutaceae bacterium UBA3033
CCCAATAAGACGACCCGTAGGTGATGGCCTCGTCGTTGAAGTTATATTTGGGGTGATGAACCATGGCGGTGTCACCGTTGCCGACCAGAATATAAGCCCCGGGTCTTTCCTCCAACATGAAGGCAAAATCTTCTCCGCCCATTACCGCCGGCGTGTCGGTAGTGACATTGTCCGTGCCGACGACTTGGGCGGCGACCTTCGCGGCAAACTCGGTTTGCTTTGGAGCATTGGACATCACCGGATACCCTTTTTTATAGTCGACGGTAGCCGTGGCGCCAAAAGCTTGGGCCGTATGCTCACACACCAATTTGATGCGCGCTTGGGCGAGAACCCTTGTCTCTACATCCATGGTGCGCACGG
>DFDG01000116.1:0-485 GCA_002367815.1 Opitutaceae bacterium UBA3033
TCACTTGACCTGACAGTATTGGTCGGGGATGGATTTCCAGTGAATCTTCGAGCTCGATCACATGTTGGCCGAGCTTCTTAAGTTCTCGCGCCATACCAGCCACGCGGTCCGTCTCCTGTTTGCGGGTGTGGGCAATCCCGGTGATCTTGGTCGGGCCGTCCAGCAAAGGGGCCAGTGCGGCCAGCGTTAGAAACGTATCGGAAAATTCGCGGAAGTTTTGAGTCACGCCCATATATTTACCACGAATGTCCCCCGTAAACCGTTGCTCATCATCCGAGGTGTTGGCCTGCAAGCCGATCTGTTCGAGCACTTCCAGAAACTTTACGTCGCCCTGCAGGCTGCCGCGATAATTGGGCAATGTTAATTCTCCTCCGACTATCAGTGGAAGGGTGAGAAAGTAAGTTGCCGCTGATGCGTCACCTTCAATGTGGTAGGTTGTCGGGCCTGCTTCAAATTGGCCGATCATCTTTTCGGTCATGGTAACA
>DFDG01000116.1:683-4608 GCA_002367815.1 Opitutaceae bacterium UBA3033
TCATCTTTTCGGTCATGGTAACAAATGGCCGCGATCCGGGCGCTCCAGTTAACGAAATTCGAAAGGGAGTGCGGGCATGGGAGCCGACCAGCAAAAGAGCTGACAGCATTTGGCTGCTTTCAGAGGCATCAAGTTCGACCATGCCTCCGGGCAGACCGGCAGTTTTGAATGTGAAAGGGAAATTCCTAGCGTCGGCCTGTGCGCCTTGCGTTGCCAAGGCGTCGAGTAATGAACCAATCGGTCTGCTTCGCATGGCTTCGTCGCCGTCGAAATGATAAATCCCATCTTCGCGCAGGCAGACCAAGGCGGTTACGAATCTAGCCACGTTGCCCGCATTGCCTACATGGATTGTGGCTTCACGCTTCGGAATTTCGCCGTTTTGTCCCGTTATGGTGATAGTAAGTGCGGTTTCGTCGGTTTCGACGGCGAATCCCAAGGCACGCAGGGCAGCGACCATAATCTGGGTATCGCGACTGAACAGCGCTCCACGAAGTGTGATCGTGTTGTTACCGAGCGCGCCGAGAATCAGGGACCGGTTAGTGATGCTTTTTGAGCCCGGTAATATCACCGTCGCTTTGACAGGACGGGTGAATGGAATGATGGGCAATGGATCAATAAATGGCATGCGACCGCACAGCGTCGCGAAGGACTGTGTCCGCGCCAAGTTGATTTTTAACCTCAGCCGGATGAATTCGCGCTGAATGGCCGGCGCGAGGCCACCCGTATTGGGACCTAGGGCCGAAACTCGCTGCGGTAGGCTTTGCCCCGCTCGAGCCGGGCGGTTACTTCAAGGAAATCTCGATTGGAGAGAGCGGCGTGAAATGCCTGCAACTCATCCTGAAATTCACTCAAAGCACGTAGCACTTCATCGCGGTTTTGTTCGAGAATGGTTTTCCACAATTGGGGATCGCTGCCGGCGATGCGGGTGGTATCGCGTAGGCCGCCCCCAGCATAATTGCGCCAAGCATGGTCCTTGCGATTAAGGTAAGCGCAGAGGGCGGAAGCCAGGACCTGAGGGAGATGGCTGATATGGGCGACTATCTCATCGTGCTGATCGGGAGTGAGGGTGACCACCTCGCTTCCTAGATCGTGCCAGAATCGAACCACGGCTTCGATAGCGGAACTGTTTGATTCGGGCATCGGGGTGACGAAACAGGTGCGCTGCTCAAACAAATCGGCTCGCCCATTTTCCCAGCCGGTTTTTTCCGACCCGGCCATGGGATGTGAACCGATAAAGTGGCCTTGAGGTATCATGGCTGCATGACCGAGCCGGCTGACTTCGCCTTTTACGCTGCCGACGTCCGTGACAATTGCCCCGGCCGGCAGATGGGAAACGATTGCCTGCACCAAACTGGTGATGCGAGTGACGGGTGCAGCGATGACCACAAATTTTGCATCTTTGACAGCGGCTTCAAGTGTGGCCGGCGCATCATCGCACCATGGTTGCGAGACCAATTGCAGGCGTACCTCGGCCCGACGGGCCCAAATCACAATTCGCTTGGCTACCCCACGTTCGCGTGCAGCCCGGGCGACGGAGGCACCGAGTAGGCCGGGCGCGAGGATTGTGAGCTGGTCGAGCATGCATACTTGCAAAGATGAAAAGCTGCCCGTGTCGAGCCCCTACAATGTCGTTACATGCGTGGGAACGAATTGCGTTTTCCCGATCCGGTGCAAATTTCTTCCCTTAGTATGCCCTTGGAAGAACCTCGTAAATGGTTGGGAATGAGTTTTCCGGCTTGGTGTGGAATATTTGCGATGTTGGGGCTATTGGCGGGTTTGTTTTATTTTTTGATCAACCTGGGGCCCCGAAAAGTGGAGAACCTGCAACTGCCCATGGCGATGAACGGGGACCAAGCCCGTCTTTCGCGTCAAATTGATGAGATCGAGCAGCGTTATTTGAGATTATCGCCGTTGCGTTTGCCGCCGGCCAACATGGAACAGGAACTGGCCCAAGCGATACAGTGGCAGGGGCAGTTGTTAAGGGTGGATCCGCATACTGATCCAGATCGATTGAAGCGGCTTAATCGGTTACAGGTGGCCAAGGATACCGTGCGCGCTCGACTGGTGTGGGACCGGGTCGAGAAACTTGAAAATGATTTGGTTCTCGAAGGAGGAGGAACTGAGCGAATTGCAGCATTGGTGGAACTCCTGCAGTTGCGCCGGGAAATTAACCGCAGTCGCGCACTTGCCCGCTATAAAGATCTGGTCCGCGAGGCCCAACTCGAGCGCGATTTGGAAGCGGTGCAGGCAGAGCCAATGAGACAACAGGTTGAAGAAACAGTCATTCAGGCCGAGGCGGCCATGGCCCTGAAAGATTGGGCCCACGCCCTTGATCTTTATCAGCGGGCGGGGGCATTGATAGAGGAAATCAATCAACTGTTTGCCCGTTCACGCTATGCGGACATAGGGTTGCGAAACCGTTTGAAATCAGAAGAAAATTCACTGCAGGGCGCGGCGGAATTGGCTGAGATTGAAGTTCTGGTGGTGGGTGGAGACGCGGTTGCCTTCGAGCGTTCCGAACTGGCCGCGGAATATTATCAGCGGGCCATAACCCTACAGCAGTCATTGAATGAGCAATGGTCACAGAGCAGATTTTTTTCCACCACGCGATTGGAACAATTGACTGAGAAACTGCAGACCGTTTTGTCCCGCGATTTGATCGCCACAATGAAACGTGAGGATGAGGCACTGACTGGGTTATTGGCGGGGAGACAGCTGCTTGTCGCGCGAGCAAAAATAACTGCGCTTGAATTGCTGGGCCTACAACTGGTGCAGGAATTGCCCAAAAGCCGTTTGAGCGATGAAGGGCTCGGTAGGAAATGTCGTTATTTGTCTGCGGTGGAAGACAGTATTCGTGAATTGCAGGATGACGTCTATGATCAGCTGATTCCGTTACCGAAAGACAAAGCAGTGATGTTAATGAAAGGGGAAGTAACGCAGGGACTTTATGCCCGCGTCATGAAATTCAATCCCAGTCGTAATTTGGGCGATGCCCTCTCGGTGGATTCATTGTCCTGGTATGAAACGCAGGAGTTTTGCCTGCGACTGAGCTGGATCCTGGGCCTTCAAGTGCGATTGCCTTTACGGGATGAGGTGCTAAACGCTTTGGGCGATGGACGAAAGTCGTTCGTCGAGAAGTCAGTGGTTACTTCCACTGATGCTGTACTTGTCGGCCAATCACGGGAACTTTATTCGGATTTGGAAGGCAATCTTGCCGAGTGGTTATGGGCCGAAAGTGGAACCGATGACGCATGGGTCTTGGCGGGACAGGTGGACCCGAAGTTGGGTGCCGCGGGTACAGCGCCTTTTGTTTTGCTGCTCAAAAAGACGCGCTCTCGCGAGATCGGTTTCAGGGTATTCGTTCAATTTTCCGAGCCCTGAATTCAAGGACTGCCAAGCGCCACAATTTTTTCGAATTGGTCTTTATTCAGAGGCATTACCGATAGACGACTTTGGCGCAATAGTGCGATACCTGTCAGATCAGATTCAGTCTTGATGCGGGCGAGTGTCACGGCCTGTGGCAACGGTTTGACCGCCTTTATCTCCACGGCTACCCAACCCGGAGCATCGGAGGTCTTGTCGGGGAAAGCCGTTTTGGTGACTTCAGCGATCCCAACTACGGCTTTGGTGGTGACGCTTTCATAGAAGAACACCTGGTCACCCTTCTTCATGCTGTTGAGATGGATTCGGGCTTGGTAGTTACGCACCCCGGTCCATGCGGTCTGTTTTTCGCGCAGCAGGTCGGTCCAAGCATACGCCTCGGGTTCGGATTTAACCAGCCAGTATTGTTTTGTCATGAAAGTGTGCTCTGTTATTCCCACCAGTAATATGAATCAGGAAGACACTGAAAAGGTAAAAGCCCGGCGAGTTATCCGGTTTATTTACTTTCTGATGGTGGTTTTGATCGCTGGACCGATATTGATCT